>NZ_JBXWRJ010000001.1:0-332600 GCF_059612845.1 Ruegeria sp. YKSE079
AGCTAATTGACTGCAGTGTCTGGTTTGCTTTGCATTGCGGTATTTCGCTTCAAGAGAAATGGCACAAGGAAGGTCCTCTCCTTTGTCGCCGACACACCGTCGCAACGTCCCGCGATCTGTGAATTCGAGGAAGCCCGGATTTCGCACTTGCAGCGAATGACCGCAAAGCGGGCTGCGACCGCAGAATCTTGAAGGTGGATCGAAGGTCGGCTCTGAGCCGGTCACGCTTAACAGAGCCGTTCGCCCGGAGGTTTGCATCGTCCGTGAAGCAGACAAATAACTTCAAGACATGACCAAATTTTCTGGCCGGGTTCGCCCGGCCGGAAAATCCACGCCCATTTGCTGCATTCGGCAGGGCGGGAAGGCGGCGGTGGAGGCGCGATTTGACCGTTCCGGAACTGTACAAAATGGCACCTTGCCCTCTGGGATCGGTACAAATTGGACAATTCATCCGGATTCCGTGCCGTCAGTCTCCTTCATCAGCGCTTCAAGCCCGACCCGGTAGTTCGGATAGATCAGCTCGATTCCCAGCTCATCCTTGATCCGATCATTGTGTACCCTCTTGTTTTCCATATAAAAACTGCGGGCCATCGGGGTCATGTCAGCCTCGTCGAACGGCACGGCGGGCGGCAGCGGCAACCCCTGCAACTCAGCAGCATACCCAATCACATCCTGCGGCGGCACCGGCTCATCATCACACACATTGTAAATCGCACCCGGATTTGGGCGTGCCATCGATGCCGCCAGAACCTGTGCGATATCGTCAACGTGTATACGGCTAAATACTTGTTCAGGCTTGATAATTCGCCGCAACCCACCTTTTCGCAACTTGGAAAATGGTCCCCGCCCCGGCCCATAGATTCCCGCCAGCCGGAAGATGTGCAGAGGCAATCCCGGGATAGCGGACCACTGTTCCTCGGCCATCACCCGCCAGCGCCCGCGCTCGGCGGCCGGTTCCGGTGGCGTGGTTTCATCCACCCATCCACCATCATGATCGCCATAGACCGCCGTTGTCGACAAATAGCCGACCCACTCGAGTTGCCCCGCCCTCGCCACGATCTCATCGCCCAGCGCGGCAAGTACAGGATCACCCGCCGAGGTGGGAGAGGTCGAGATCAGCATGTGAGTCACACCATCAAACGACGGCAAGGAACCCGGCCAAATAGTCGGCTCTGCTCCGGATTTCTTAATTTTATCAACCTGTTCTGTGTTTCGCGTCGTGCCGATAACGCGCCATCCACGGGGGATCAGCAGACGCGACAGCGCCTGAGCAGAATATCCGTGCCCAAAAGAAAGAAGTGTGCCTGTCATGTTACCTTGATGGGCTGCAATGCTGGACGATGCAAGCGCCCGATGGACGCACTTGATTCGAATCTCCCCTTGGGCCTTTCATGGGGCATGAGCAAAAAGACACCCGACCTGCACGCCGCCTATGCGCTGGAAACACCGGAAGACCACAAACGGCTTTATGCCGAATGGGCCGGTGATTATGACGACAGTTTCGCAGCGCTCGAAGATTATCAGCTTCACGTCCAAACCGCCCGCGCCTTTGTTGCGGCCGGGGGGCAAGGTCCGGTACTGGATGTGGGAGCGGGAACCGGACTGTGCGGCGCGGTGCTGGCCGGTTTGGGCGTCGGCCCGATCGATGCCACCGACATAAGCCCCGAGATGCTGGCCGAAGCGATGCGCAAGGACATCTATCGCGATGCCATCGAGGCCGATCTGAACCTGGGTATTCCAGTTCCACGGGAAAGCTATTCCGGCATCGTTTCCTCGGGTACTTTCACGCACGGCCACCTTGGCCCCGAGGCGCTTCCTGCCCTGCTGCGGGTCGCCCGGCGTGGGGCGCAGTTTGCCTTGTCGATCAATGCAAAGCATTATGAAGCAAAAGGTTTTGCTGACATATTACGCGACTTGCAGAACGGACAGATTGAGAACCTGAAACTCAAAGAAGTCCGTATTTACGGAGATCTGGCAGCCGGACCGAACAAGGACGACACCGCCCTTGTCGCCCTGTTCGAAAAGACCTGAGCCGTCTTATTTCCCTTTCCAGACCGGATCGCGCTTTTCGGCGAATGCGCGGGCGCCTTCGAGATTATCCTCGGACGCATAAAGGATATCGACCGTCGCCAGCTGACGTTTGGTGATCCGATTCATGATATCCTGAAACTTGGAATCCTCCGCCTCGCGAACGATCTCTTTTATCGCGGAATAGACCAGCGGCGGGCCGCTTGCGAGAAGGCGCGCCAACTCCCAAGCGCGATCCATCAACTGATCGGGCGGGACAATCTCGTTCACCATCCCCCAACGTTGTGCCTCGGTCGCGTCAAACCAGCGGCCGGTCAAAAGCAACTCCATCGCGATATGATAAGGAATGCGTTTGGGCAATTTCACGCTGGCGGCGTCGGCCACGGTGCCCGACCTGATTTCGGGCAATGCAAAGGTCGCATGATCCGCTGCCACGATCATATCAGCGCTCAACGCCAGTTCCAGACCGCCACCGCAGGCTATTCCGTTCACTGCCGCGATAACGGGCTTGTTCATGTCGCGCAATTCCTGCAAACCGCCAAAGCCGCCGACGCCATAGTCACCATCGACGGCGTCGCCATCGGCTGCGGCCTTCAGATCCCAACCAGGGCAAAAAAACTTCTCGCCACCACCCGTCAGAATGGCCACGCGCAAATCCGGGTCGTCGCGAAAGTCGCGAAATACCTCACCCATAATCCGGCTTGTCTGCAGGTCGATCGCATTCGCCTTGGGGCGGTCCAGGGTGATTTCAAGGATCGCGCCATCACGCTTGGTTTTAACTGGATTCATGAGCTTGCCTTTCGAATGAGGGCATCCACAGCGACCGCGCTGGTCGCCGTACATATCAACGGATTTATTTCAACTTCACCAACGCTGTCCGCATTGGCAATGACATAGGCTTGCACCGCCTCGACCGCATCAAGCACCGCGTCGAGATCGACACCTGGTCTTCCACGATATCCTGCCAACAGCGGGGCGCAGGCCAAGAGATCAAGTGATTCACGAATGGCCGCGCGGGCGGAGGGGATCAGCATTGAGACGGTGTCGCGCAGGATTTCAGCCAGTATGCCACCTGCCCCAATAGTCAGTACATACCCATGCGCCGGGTCGCGGGTGACGCCCACCAACAACTCGGCAACGCCTCCGGTTGCCAT
Source organism: Ruegeria sp. YKSE079 (assembly GCF_059612845.1). Classification (NCBI taxonomy): domain Bacteria; kingdom Pseudomonadati; phylum Pseudomonadota; class Alphaproteobacteria; order Rhodobacterales; family Roseobacteraceae; genus Ruegeria; species Ruegeria sp. YKSE079. Next base: position 3,183 of record NZ_JBXWRJ010000001.1, read on the forward strand.
TTCTTCGATCAGAACTTCCGGTGTTCCAACTTTGTCGACAGCATCTGCAATGTTTTTGATCTCCACGCCCAGCAAAACCGCCCCATGTTCGGACTTGTGTGCCAGACCAACGCCCTTGACCGCAAATGGCCCCTTCATGGATCGGATTGCGTTGACGGCTTGATCCGGCCGCACCGTCACGCTGCGAGGTATTTTCAGACCGAAGGCCGCCAACTCTGCCTTGGCTTCCGCCTCGGTCAGAACAACGTCAGCCTCGAGGTTTCTTGGCAACAACACGGCGTCCGCCAAGCTCGGCAAGGGCCGAGTCGCCGCCTCTGCTGCTGCCAAGGCTTCATGCAGGCCGGCAAAGGGAACAACCCCGCCAGCCATGAGGGTTTTTGCAACGGTTTCCGGCATAAGTTCTGGCAAGGTCGCGGCGACAGCGAATGGCTTCCCTTCTTGCGCACAGTTCAGCGCGGCTTGTGTCGCGCATTCCCAATCGGTGGCATCTGTGTGCGGATAGTCAACAATGGCTAATGTTAGAGCCACATCCGGACCGGTCATGCTCATCCACGCCCGGGTCATTGCTGGCGTATCGCGCCAGATATAGGTGTGATAGTCCAGAGGGTTCGCCAAGGCGACCATCGGCCCAAGTGCTGCGCGCAAATCAGCCTTTTGACAATCGGTCAGGGGCGGGAAATGCAAGTTACGCCCAACAGCCATGTCAGCGGTCAGACTGGCCTCGCCACCCGAGCAACTGATTGTGCTGATCCCGTTTCCTTCCAGCCGGCCTGAAACATGGAGCAGCTTCAACGTCTCCAGAAAACTTGGCACGTCGTCCAACCGCGCGATCCCAAGCCGGTCCAGAAAGGCTTGCGCACCGGCATCGCTGCCGGCAAGCGAGGCGGTATGCGACACGGTCGCGGTCTGTGCATGCGAAGACTTGCCCATTTTCAGCGCGACGATCGGTACATCCCGTTCACGCGCGCGGGCGGCCAGGGCTTCCCACTTTCTCAGATCACCAAAGCCTTCGATGTGAACGCCGATTGCGGTGATCCGGGGATCATCCAACAGGGCCATTGCGATCTCGGCCTGATGGGTCTGGGCCTGATTCCCACATGTCAGCATGAAAGCCAATGGCAAGGCGCGCCGCTGCATCGTCATGTTGATAGCGATGTTCGAACTTTGCGTCAGGATGGCAACGCCGCGGTCGACATGCCGCATGCCGTGCTGGTCCGGCCAGATCACGACGCGGTCCAGCGCGTTTATGAAACCATAGCAATTCGGCCCAAGGATCGGCATGTCTCCAGCCGCCGCCACCAACCGCGCCTGCAAGTCCGCTGATCCGGCATCCTCGGCCAGGGCCTCTGTAAAGCCGGAAGCAAAGCAGATCGCTCCGCCGGCGCCGCTTCGCGACAGAACTTCCACGGCCTCGATAGTGGCGTGGCGGTTGATGCCGATAAAAACGGCATCCGGCGCTTCGGGCAAGGCCTCGATGGTCGCGAACACGGGCTCACCGGCGATCTCGGTCGCCTTTGGGTGAACCGGCCAAACCGGGCCGGAGAACCCGAACTTTCGAACTTGCCGAATGATTTCGGCGCACCACACTCCGCCACCAATAACCGCAAGAGAACGATAATGCAGAACGCGTTTCAGAGACTCTAACTTGGTGGTTTCTCGCATTTCTGGAGTGAATTCTGACACGGAGGTCATGCCCCAAGCGCCCTCAACAAGTCACGGCTGATGATATGGCGCTGGATTTCCGATGTGCCGTCCCAGATCCGCTCGACCCGCGCGTCACGCCAAAACCGCTCCAGTGGATAATCGTCCATCAGACCCATACCGCCGTGAATCTGGATTGCGGCATCGGTTACCCGCGCCAGCATCTCGGACGCATAGAGCTTGGCCGAGGCAATCTCGCGGTTGGCAGGAAGTCCCTTGTCCAACCGGTCCGCTGCTGAAAGGGTCAGCAGATCGGCTGCGTCGATCTCGGTGATCATGTCCGCGATCTGGAAAGATACGCCCTGAAACTTGCCGATTTTCTGGCCGAATTGCTCGCGTGTTGCGGCGTAGTCCAAGGCATAGTCAAAGCACCTGCGCGCGCGACCGACCGACATGGTCGCCACCGTGATCCGGGTGGCATAAAGCCAGGTGTTCATCACCTCGAACCCGCCGTCGACATTGCCCAGAACCTGTGCGTCCGGCAGGCGGCAGTCGTCGAAATCAAGGATCATGTTCTTGTATCCCCGATGACTGACCGACTTGTACCCATCACGGATCGTGAATCCGGGCGTTCCGCGATCGACGAGAAAGGCCGTAATCCGCTTCTTGGGGCCTTTGGGTGTCTGGTCTTCTCCGGTCGCGATGAACACGATGAGGAAATCCGCGTGATCGGCACCCGAGATGAAATGCTTGGTGCCGTTGACCACCCAGTCGCCTCCGTCGCGGACGGCCGAGCATTTCATGCCCCGCACATCCGACCCCGCGCCCGGTTCGGTCATCGCCAGTGCATCCATTCGCTCACCGCGCACGGCGGGCATCAGGTAACGTTCAATCTGCTCGCCTTCGCAGGCCATCAGGATATTCTGCGGGCGCCCAAAAAAATGGTTCAGCGCCATTGACCCACGCCCCAACTCTCGTTCGACCAACGCGAACTCAAGATGGTTCAGCCCGGCGCAGCCGACGCTTTCGGGGAAGTTGCAGGCGTAAAATCCAAGTTCGAGCGTCTTGCGCTTTATCTCGTCCGCAATCTCCTTGGGCACTTCGCCGGTGCGCTCTACCAGGTCTTCGTGCGGATAAATCTCGTTCTCCACGAAACTGCGAACAGTTGCGGCAATCATTTCCTGTTCTTCGGACAAGCCGTATTGCATTCTGTGTCTCCGGACTGAGTTGGGTTTATCCTGAACAGGGTTGCAGCGATATTCATGCAGAAGTAGACATCAGTCATGCAAGATTGGATAAAATCAACCTCTGCAATGCAGCAATTCGGCGTGCTGCTGTTCGATGGCTTTTCCAATCATTGCCTTGCCAACACGGTTGAACCGCTGCGTGCCGCCAATACACTGTCGGGGAAGGCATTGTACCGTTGGCAATTCCTGTCGCTCGGCTCCGACCCTGTGACCTCATCCTCTGGCTTGCAGGTGTCACCGCATGACACGCTTGGCAATGCATCCGGCGACATGTTGGTCGTGATGCCGTCCTATGGGTATCTTGGGCACAGTGGGTGGCGCACGCAGGCAAGCCTGCGTTCGGCTTCGACCCGTTTTTCCATGATAGCAGGAATGGACACAGGAAGCTGGCTGCTGGCTGAGGCCGGGTTGCTGGATGGTCATCGCGCCACGATCCATTGGGAGGAGATGACCGGCTTTTCCGAACGCTTTCCCGAAGTCGATGTACATCGGGAAAGGTTCATCATCGATCGGCGCAGGATCACCTGTTCGGGTGCGATGGCCGCGTTCGATTTGGTAATGCACCTGATCGGACAAGACCACGGGCAGGCCCTTGCGCTGGAGGTAGCGCAGCTTTTTATGACGCGGGAGTCTGCGCGATCTCACAGTGGCGGCGCAGGGTCGTCCAGCGCTTTTGTAAACAAAGCTCTAGCGCTGATGCAGGAACACCTGGAAACGCCGCTGCCAATCCCGGTAATTGCCCGCCGCGTCGGACGGACACAAAAGGTGCTCGAAGCAAAGATGCGTGCCGATCTTGGTGCCGGCCCAGCGCAGGTTTATCGCCGCCTGCGCCTGAATTTGGCGCGCAAACTGGTGGTGGAAACCCAACTCTCAATTGGCGAAATTGCTCTGCGGGCAGGGTATGACGATCCTAGCGCCATGACGCGGGCATTCAGGACAGAGTTCGGCACCACTCCACGCGCGTTACGCGGCTAACCGCGCCCTCGATAGGTCGGCACGCCCTGATCCGGGATCCAGACACCTGACAGTTCCGGACCAGATTGGTAGAACACGTCGATCGGAATACCACCCCGCGGATACCAATAGGCACCCACGCGCAGCCATTTGGGTTTCAGCACCTCTTCCAGCCGCTTGCCGATGGTCACGCTGCAATCTTCGTGGAAGGCACCGTGATTGCGAAAGGCGCCGAGAAACAGCTTGAGCGACTTGCTCTCGACCAGCCAATCACCCGGAACATAGTCGATCACGATATGGGCAAAATCGGGTTGGGCCGTCAACGGGCAGAGTGAGGTAAACTCCGGCGCCGTGAACCGCACCGCATAGTCCGTTCCGGCCTGCGGGTTGGGTACTTTTTCCAGCACCGCTTCATCGGGAGATTTGGGCAACTCGGTCTTGCCGCCAAGCTGGGTCAGGTTCGCATAGATGTCTTGATTAGCCATGTTAGAGCCTCATACGCCGCGCCTGTTGCCCCAAATCAGGACATGCAGTTGCGGCAGGATGGTGGGGGCATACCAACGATCCCCCAGGGTTTTTTCGATCAGCCATTCATACCGGTTCATGATACCGCCCATGTCAATGACAGCATCATACGAGTCTGGCGGCGGTGGCGTGTGGTTGCCCGGTTGCAGATAAAGCGGCAGTTGCGGGTAGCGCGCGGCAACCTCGCGCGCCCAGTTGTAGTCAGCGTTATCAAAGACCACGATCTTGAGTACCTTATGCGTTTTCATTGCGGCACAAGCACCGAACACGTCCCAATCCATCACTTCACCGGAGGACGGCGGTTTGGGGCTGAGGATCAATGTTTGCAACTCGTCGAACCAATTCCGCGCGACCGAGCCCTGGGTTTCCATCACAAAGGAATAACCTTTGGACTTGCCCAATGAGATCACGGGCGAAAAGTCTTGTATGGCGGGATTTCCGCCGGAAATAGACACTGTTATTGGCATTTCTCCGGATAACTGTTCGACTTTGGCCATGATTTCTGCCGGTGTCATGGGCAACCATTCAAGGCGGAACCGACTGTCAACAGCATGCAGGCTGTCACACCACGAACAGCGATAATCACAGCCGCCGGCACGCACGAAAACGGTCGGCACACCGATCACGGCCCCCTCACCCTGAATGGTCGGACCGAAAATCTCGGCAATGCGCAGGCGCGTCATGGCCGGTATTCCGCCCATGTCTTTGGCGTCTCGCTGACGCGCACCGCACTGGTTTGTGCCCAGCGTGTCTTGCAGAATTCATAAACCTCTTTCGCCAACCGTTCTGAAGTTACCATGTCATGACCAAACACGTCGTTGAGGTGTCGATGATCCAACTCGTCATCGATCCAGGTTTTGAGCGGCTTCAACTCGCGATAGTCCACCACAAACCCGTTCAAATCCAGTTCGCTGGCGCTCAGTTCCACTTCGACCACGTAATTGTGCCCGTGCAATCGGGCACAGGGATGATCGTCGGGCAAGTCGCACAGCTGGTGCGAGGCCGAGAAATGGAACTCCTTGGTGATACGAAACATCAGGCCACCCCCACAGCCGCTTTCCAGAACTCCGGATCGGCATAAATGGTGGGGTCTTCGACACCTGCAATGTGAAACGCTTCTCGTCGTTCCACACAGGTACCGCAGCGCCCACAATGGGTTTCACCGCCCTTGTAACACGACCATGTGTCAGCGAAGGGAGTGCCATGCTTTGCGCCTTCGGTCACAATAGCCGACTTTGGCACCCGGACAAAGGGTGTATAGAGTCTAACACTGGCATATCCGTCCAGCGCCTTTGCCTGCATTGCCTCGAATGCTTCGGTGAACTCCGGCCGACAGTCGGGATAGATGAAATGATCACCGCCATGAACTGCTGTCGCCACAGCATCCGCCTGTTTGGCGGCGGCAACACCAAAGGCGATGGCCAGCATGATCGCGTTGCGGTTGGGAACTACGGTAACTTTCATTGTCTCTTCGGCATAGTGCCCGTCTGGCACATCCACATCGTCGGTCAGGGCCGAACCGCTGAGATGCCTTCCGATATGGCCCATGTCGATCAGGTCGTGCGGTACACCCAACCGGTGGGCACAACGGGCTGCGAATTCGACCTCTTTCCGGTGGCGCTGGCCATAGTCGAACGAGATCAGTCCGACCAAATCATGCTCGGCGGCCACCTTGTGTGCCAACGAAACCGAATCCAGTCCGCCAGAGCAGATGACAATTGTCTTCACTTTTCAGATCCTTGTTTTGTAGGCCGGGTAGGCTGCGACCGGCGTCCGGACCATCCGGACCGGGTGCGTTTAACAGATGGGCAGTGGGCAGGTAAAGTCCCTGACCCCAATTCAAGGACGATGCGGACGAAGACGACCAAGAAGCCTCCCCGCCCGATAGTGATGTGTAATTCAGGTGTACATCTGCTTTTTGAAAGCCCGGGTTCGGTCGGTCGCGGCTGCGGTTCCGTCGTGATAGGTGCCGAACCATTTGTCGAACGGAATTTCCGAAGTGCCATAGTTGCACTCGAAATACCGGTGATGCAGTTGGTGAAAGAAATCCCCGGCACGCGCGGCTTCTGTATCGTTTGCCTTGATTTTTTCAAAGCCGGAGTGTGACAGGATCGGGCTCACCTGCTGGAAATACACATGATACAACAAATGCAGCGGGTGCGAGGCCACGAGCAGATGGATGAAATAGGTCGTGAAGTAGAGCATGTTTTCGTACCAATGGTTCGAGATACCCGACCACGGCCCAACATTGACATTACGATGATGTACCGCATGCACATGCTTGTACAGTTTCGGATGGTGTTCCAACCGGTGGACCCAATAGAAATGAAGCCCTGACCACATCGGGATAAAGAACATCCACACCACGAACCAGACCGGCGCCTGTTCCCAGGTGATAACAGGTGCCCAGCCATTTGCCATCGCCCAATAGATGATCCACTGATAGACGGTTGCCACGGTCATCGCGCTGCCCAATGTCCACCAGATATTGTCCCATACCTGATTACGAAAGGTGAAAATACCGTTGTTGCGGGTCAGATCACGGCGGTCGAATTTCTTGTGCATTCCCTGGCCCTTGCGCATGTAGAGCCACCAGTGCAATCCACCGGCAACCAGCGTCTGAGGCACCATGTTCAACAGCCAGACACGGAACATCCAGCCAGGCGAAAAGCTCTGCATCGACTCAAGCGATGGCAAGAAAAAGACATAGGCAATGAACGCCACCGTCATGCACAAGGTGAGCGACGTGATCTGCAGCCACGCGCCACTGTACCATTTCAGAACCGCCGCGGGGCGTGGTGGCCAATTGAAAAGGGGGTTGAGGGGAACAGCCGTTTCGGGGCGATAATTCCAGCGGTTGGATTCGGGATCTTGTAACACTTCAGCCATGGTGTGAGCACTCTGCAAAGGGTGAGTCAGTTTGCGTAATCGGAGCCTTCAGCATCCAGAACGGCCTTGATTTCGCGCATATGCGCCTCGGCCTGACCGGGATAATCCTCAAGTTCCTGAGCGGTCTTTTCTGCGATTTCATCGGGCAGAACCCGCAGTTTTTGTCCGGTTTGCAACGCGCGGATATATGTTTCAGCCGCGCGTTCAAAATAATAGAGTCGATTGAAGGTATCAGCCGGGTCCTTGCCGATGACCAGTACGCCGTGATTACCCATGATCATCACGTTCTTTTTTGGGTCCGACAGCATCGAGGCACAACGCGCGCCTTCGCTTTCGAAAGCCAAACCGCCAAATTCTTCGTCAATCACATAGCGATTGTAAAACGTCGCGGTGTTCTGATCGATGGGCGGCAAAGTGCTGTCTGCGAGCGAGGCCAGAACCGTTACAAAAGTGGAATGGACATGCATGACACAGCGCGCGTGCGGACAAAGCCGGTGGATCGAGCCATGCAATCCCCACGCGGTAGGGTCCGGGGCGCCGGGTTTCTTCATTGTGTCCGGATCGTTGGCGTCGAGCAGCAGAAGGTTCGACGCCGTGATGCGCTTGAAATGCATCTGGTTCGGATTCATCAGGAATTGCGTGCCATCCTCGTTCACGGCGAGGCTGAAGTGGTTGGCAACTCCTTCGTGCATATTCAGTCGTTCGGTCCAGCGAAAGGCAGCAGCCAAATCCACGCGATCCTGCCAATGGTCGATGTTGGGACGCAGGTTGGTGACACTCATGGCGATTCTCCTGAGGAATAAGGCAGCGACTTCGGTCATCTGAAAACCTGCATGCGCAGTGTGATTTTGACCAACGAAAAAAAAGCGGCTACTTCATTAGCAAAACTTATGCCAAGGTTATGCAAATGCAGACACGCCTTCCTCCGCTCGGTTGGCTTCGCACGTTCGAGGCAGCGGCGCGCCACTTGTCTTTCACCGGCGCGGCGCGGGACCTGAACATGACGCAAAGCGCTGTCAGCCAGCAGATCAAATCTCTGGAGGGCCATCTAGGCCGACCCTTGTTTCATCGCCGCCCGCGTGCACTGGAACTGACCGAAGCGGGAATCACCTATTTGCCGGTCGTGCGCGACGCGTTTCGGACCTTGCTGAGGGGAACGCAGGCCGTGACCGGAGACCGGAAAAACACCGTTCAGGTTCAATGCAACATCACGTTTGCTGTGAACTGGCTTGGCCCGCGCCTGCCGAAGTTCCGAGCAATGCATCCCGAAGTGCACCTGAGCATCTATACCGAGCTGTGGGAGCCCCGGGAAATGGCCGAAGGCGCGGCGGTTGAGATTCGGTATTCGCTGCGCCCAGCGGATACGGTTCGGACGGAATTGCTGACAACCGATTACTATTTTCCTGTCTGCGCCCCGAGTTTCCCGGTCACGCTGGAAAACCTGCACGACCAGCCGCTTTATGACTGTTCAAACTTATTGGCAAATTGGGCCGCCTGGGCCGAAGATATGGGTCTAAATTGGCAGAATCCTCCGATTACCTATTCCACCACATATATGGTCGGTCTTTCTGTAGCCATGGCTGGAGGAGGGCTGTGCATGGGTCACAAAGTGATCGTTTCGCGCCTTTTGGCCGAGGGTCGGCTGGTGGCGCCATTCAAACACAGCGTACTGATGCCCGAGGCCTATTATCTGCTGTTGTCACCTCAAGCCGAAGAGATGCCTGGAGCAATCTCGTTTGCAAACTGGATACGGTCCGAAATCGCGGCCGAAGAATACAAATGAAGTTCACACGATGTCATGCCTCGTTCGTAGGCATCAGATCTTTTGGACGACTAGGCACCCAAGCATATCCATTTTCGCACAGAATGTACGCCTCGCGCAGACCATGCGGTTTGTCCGTCGCTTCTTGCAATACAGTAACACCGTATTTCATTGCCTTTGCGACCGAAACGTCGGGGTTTGTGTCATATAGGCGGATCTCGATACCAACACCCCTAGGCGGATTTTCTGGAAGGAGGCCTTGGAGGGGATTGGAATGATACGTTGCGTCGGAATGCAGCTGAAACACCTGGTTTCCATACGTAACGATTGCGAAGTCTGCCGTAACTTGATGACATTTCGCCGCAAAAACAGTCTCTAAAAAATGGCATTCAGCCTTCACATCCCGAACGAGAAGGTTCAATCCGATGCCCTTCAGGGACCGGCCGAACGTATCGGCCTCTATCGTTTCATAATCCATGGCGAGAGCTTCCTTGTTCCCGATCAGCCGGTCAAGCAGTGTTTCGTGATCCTTTGGTGACAAACGCATCACAGGGGTTGCGCACGTCCTGACATTCGGGAAAGTTGAGCCATGGAACACACACCTTTCCCAACCTGGCCCGACGTTGCACCTCGGCTCATTGCCGTTGCCGCAGGACGCGAGGCAGCGGATACCGTTGTCCGCGGTGGTATCTGGGTCAACGTGCACAGTCGCGAAGTGCTGTCCGACCATTCGATAGCGATTGCCGAAGGTCGGATTGCCTTTGTCGGACCTGATGCGTCACACTGCATTGGTCCCGATACGCATATTATCGAAGCACAAGGCCGCTACATGATCCCCGGACTTTGCGATGCCCATATGCACATCGAGTCGGGTATGCTGACGCCGGCCGAATTTGCCCGCGCCGTGATCCCGCATGGCACCACGTCGATGTTCACCGACCCGCATGAAATCGCCAATGTGCTGGGGTTGGCCGGTGTACGCATGATGCATGACGAAGCGTTGATGCAGCCGGTCAACATCTTCACTCAGATGCCGTCCTGTGCACCCTCCGCTCCGGGGTTGGAAACCACCGGGTATGAAATCTCGCCAGAAGACGTGACCGAAGCTATGGCCTGGCCCGGTATCATCGGGTTGGGCGAGATGATGAATTTTCCTGGCGTATCGAATGCCGATCCCAAGATGCTGGCCGAGATTGCAGCGACGCAACGGGCAGGAAAAACGGTTGGCGGACACTACGCTTCACCTGATTTAGGGCCTGATTTTGCTGCCTATGTCGCCGGAGGCCCTGCTGACGATCACGAAGGAACCTGCGAAGACGATGCCATTGCCCGCGTACGTCAGGGCATGCGGTCGATGATGCGGCTAGGCTCGGCCTGGTACGATGTGGAAAGCCAGATTACCGCCGTTACGGAAAAGGGTCTTGATCCGCGCAACTTCATCCTGTGCACCGACGATTGCCATTCAGGCACGTTGGTCAATGAAGGCCACATGAACCGCGTCGTCCGCCATGCCATTGCGTGCGGATGCGATCCGTTGGTCGCGCTTCAGATGGCGACGATCAACACAGCAACACATTTCGGGTTGGAGCGCGAGATCGGCTCCATCACCCCAGGACGTCGCGCAGACATTATCCTCAGTTCAGATCTGCGGGATTTACCCATCGATGTGGTCATCGCGCGGGGGCAGGTGGTGGCCGATAATGGTGAGATCAAGGTTGATTGCCCACATTTCGACTGGCCGGACACGGCCCGAAATACGGTGCATCTAGGGCATTTGCTGACCTCTGCCGACTTCGAAATCCATGCTCCCGGCGGCGCAAACCAGGTGCGTGCCAATGTGATCGGCGTGGTGGAAAACCAAGCCCCGACCAAAGCATTGAAAGTTGAACTTCCGGTTGTCGACGGTTTGGTAGGAGGTGATGGCGAGACTTGCCAGATCGCATTGGTCGAACGGCACCGAGCAACCGGAGGAGTCACCAACGCTTTTGTGTCCGGGTTTGGGTACAAAGGCAGGATGGCAATGGCCTCGACCGTGGCGCATGACAGCCATCACATGATTGTCGTCGGCACCGATCGGGAACAGATGGCCCTTGCCGCCAATCGCCTGGCCGAAGTTGGCGGCGGCATCACCATTTTTCGCGATGGCGAAGAACTGGCATTGGTGGAGCTTCCAATTGCCGGCCTGATGTCTGACAGCCCAGCCACCTTGGTTGCGGCCAAGGCTCAGGCCATGGTCGATGCAATGCAGGACTGCGGTTGCAAATTGAATAACGCCTATATGCAGCACTCTTTGCTGGCGCTGGTGGTCATTCCCGAACTTCGAATATCCGACCTTGGGCTGGTCGATGTGCGCACATTTGAAAAGATTGACCTGTTGGAACCGCTTGAATGACAAGAATAGGAATACCCGAATCTCCGGCAACGGAATCCTTTTCCGACCCAAACGCCGCTGTAAGAAGGCTGGAAGAGTTGTACCAGCAAGCTACGCAATATCTGTGCGACCGGTTCTCGGAAACTCTTAAAAACGGGCCACCGTCAGGGCGCTTTCGTGCATTTTACCCCGAAATTCGGATCAAGACTTCATCTTATGCACATATCGACAGCCGTCTGAGTTTTGGTCATGTCGCTGAACCTGGACATCATGCCACGACAGTGACGCGGCCCGACCTGTTCCGATCTTACCTGACGCAGCAGATTGCATTGCTGATCAAGAACCATGACCAGCCCGTGTTCATCGGACCGTCCGACACGCCTATCCCGGTCCATTTCGCGGTGGCCAACAATTCCGATCTAGTCGTTCCGCATCAGGGCGCGGCAGGTTTCACGTTGCGCGATGTCTTTGACGTGCCGGACCTGACGACTACGAATGACGATATCGTCAACGGGACCCATGTTCCCGAAAACGGAACCGGTCCACTGGCGCTGTTTACCGCGCAGCGGATTGATTATTCGTTGGCGCGACTGGAACACTATACCGCCACGAAAGCCGAACACTTTCAAAACCACATTTTGTTCACCAACTACCAGTTCTATGTATCCGAGTTCGAGGCTTATGCGCGCGCGCAGCTGGCCAATCCGCAGAGCGGTTACACGAGTTTTGTTTCCACTGGGAACGTCGAGATACTTGAACCCGAAGCACCGATCGACACCCCGCTGAAGCTGCCGCAAATGCCGACCTATCACCTCAAGCGCGCGGATGGATCGGGCATCACGCTGGTCAATATCGGCGTCGGTCCATCAAATGCAAAGACCGCGACGGATCATATCGCGGTTCTGCGTCCGCATGCGTGGTTGATGGTAGGTCACTGCGCGGGGTTGCGGAACACTCAGGCGCTGGGCGACTTCGTTCTTGCGCATGCCTATCTGCGGGAAGACAAGGTGTTGGACGACGACCTGCCGGTATGGGTTCCGATCCCGCCCCTTGCCGAGATTCAGATTGCGCTGGAAAAAGCTGTGGCCGAAGTCACGGAGCTGGAAGGATATGAGCTTAAGCGTATCATGCGCACCGGAACGGTTGCTTCGGTCGACAACCGGAACTGGGAATTGCGCGACCAGTCCGGACCGGTTCAGCGGCTCAGCCAGTCGCGGGCCATCGCACTGGACATGGAAAGCGCCACCATCGCGGCAAACGGATACAGGTTCCGGGTTCCATACGGCACGTTGCTGTGTGTTTCGGACAAGCCGCTGCACGGCGAACTAAAGCTTCCAGGCATGGCCTCATCCTTCTATAACACTCAGGTAAACCGCCATCTGGCGATCGGAATCCGAGCAATGGAGGCCCTCAGAGGGATGCCATTGGAACGATTGCACAGCCGGAAATTGCGTTCTTTCGACGAAACGGCCTTTTTGTGAAGCAAAAAAGCAACGAAATCCTCATATTTTTGGGGATTCCGACGCTACTATTCGTTGTGTTCCCCCACAATATGCCGTTACAGTTGCGCGGTGAGGCCCTATGGATCGGGCACTGTAAGGAGACCAAGAAATGGCAAAGCCTATGACCAAGACTCAGCTGGTTGCTGCTCTCGCTGAGGAAATGGGAACTGACAAGAAATCCGCAAACTCCGCACTGGAGGCCATCACCGGCCTGATCACGCGCGAAGTTTCCGCCGGCGGTGCGGTCACCCTGCCGGGCGTTGGCAAGATCTATTGCCGTGAGCGCCCTGAGCGTCAGGTTCGCAATCCCGCCACCGGAGAGACCTTTACCAAGGAAGCCGACAAGGTTGTGAAAATGACCATCGCCAAAGCGCTGAAAGACAGCGTGAACGGCTAATTCGTAATACACACGAATTTGGAAAAGGGGTCGCTGATGCGGCCCTTTTTCTTTTGTAACGTCGAAACTGGCGACACTTGGCTGCTACTTGGCGACAGATCTCTTGCGACCCACCAAAAAATGCGAAACAGTCCGGCCAGTCACGTTGGGGGGTTTAATTGGATCTTCGTGCAATTGCCATGGGGCTGGCCTTTGCCTTTATGTGGTCATCGGCCTTTACGTCGGCGCGCATTATCGTCGCCGATGCATCGCCGTTGTTTTCGTTGGCTTTGCGCTTTCTGATTTCTGGGATGATCGGTATCCTGATTGCAAGAGCGATGGGACAAAACTGGCGCCTCACCCGCTCACAATGGTACGCGACGATTCTATTTGGAATCTGCCAGAATGCCCTTTATTTGGGTCTGAACTTCTATGCCATGCAGACAGTCGAAGCGTCGTTGGCGGCCATTATTGCTTCAACGATGCCGTTGATCGTCGCTTTGGCCAGTTGGGTCTTGTTCGGTGAAAAACTGCGCCCGCTCGGTGTCTTGGGGCTTTTGGCAGGTTTCGTCGGCGTTGCCCTGATAATGAGCGAAAGGATCAGTGCGGGGATCGACCCGTTTGGTGTAATCCTGTGTGGAATTGGCGCATTGGCATTGGCCTTTGCAACACTGGCGGTGCGAGGGGCCACGTCGGGCGGAAATTTCATGATGGTTGTCGGGTTGCAAATGCTCGTTGGATCGGCAATCCTTTTTGTTGCCGCACCGGTCTTTGAAAGTATTCGGATCAACCCGACTTGGCCTCTGGCGCTGGCCTTTGCCTACACGACGTTCATTCCCGGACTGACAGCCACATATGTCTGGTTTCTATTGCTCAACCGCATTGGCGCGACCCGTGCGGCCACCTTTCATTTTTTGAATCCGGTTTTCGGTGTCGCCATCGCCTATGCCCTGCTGGGAGAGCGCCTTGGAATACTGGATGCCATCGGCGTTGCCATAACCACAGTTGGCATCCTTGCGGTGCAACTCTCACGGCAACCTTCTTCAAAAAACGCATAGATTGCCAAGGCATCACTTGGCCGACTGTTTCCACTGTCGTGCCACTTGCACGTCTGCGCGAGCAGGTTGAAATATGTCTTTGCTTTCCGCAATCGGCACACCATTTACTGCGAAAGTATAGCCAAAACAGGAGAGGCCATGACCCGGTACAAAAAGGACCACGAGGCCATCGCCGCACTTTCCCGTGAGGAGTTTCACGTCACGCAACGCAGTGGAACAGAACGCCCGGGAACAGGCAAACATCTGTACAACAAAGAACCCGGCATCTACGTCGATATCGTTTCGGGCGAACCTTTGTTTGCGTCGACACACAAATACGAATCCGGTTGCGGCTGGCCGAGTTTCACAAAACCCATCGAACACACCCATGTCGAAGAGTTTGAAGACCGCAGCCTGGGCATGATCCGTATCGAGGTACGTTCAAAACACGGCGAAAGTCATCTCGGGCATGTTTTTCCGGATGGCCCGCGCCAACATGGCGGACTAAGATATTGTATCAATTCGGCCGCACTTCGATTTGTGCATCGTGATGACATGGAAGCCGAAGGTTATGGCGAATATCTGGATCAGGTGGAGGATATCTGATGAGCGAACAACGGGCCGTTCTAGCCGGAGGGTGTTTTTGGGGTATGCAGGATTTGGTCCGGAAACTGCCCGGGGTCAATCGAACCCGGGTCGGCTATACCGGTGGCAATGTACCTAACGCGACCTACCGCAACCACGGAACCCATGCGGAAGGGATCGAGATCTGGTTCGATCCGGCAAAAATCTCGTTCCGCCAATTGTTGGAGTTCTTCTTTCAAATTCACGATCCGACAACTGTGAACCGTCAGGGCAACGATATCGGGATGAGCTATCGCTCTGCCATTTATCATGTGGACGAGGATCAAAGGCAAGTCGCGCTGGAAACAATCGCCGATGTGAACGCCAGTGGATTATGGCCAGGCAAGGTCGTGACCGAAGTGGAACCAGTTGGCGATTTTTGGGAAGCCGAACCGGAGCATCAGGACTATCTCGTTCGCCTACCCAACGGTTATACTTGCCACTTTCCGCGACCAGATTGGGTGCTGCCAAAGCGAGCTGATGCAGCTGAATAGGCACTGACAACGGAAAGGCGCGGTTTTTTGCCGTGCCTTTTTCAGCTTGTTGCGACGCGCGGGCGGCCGCTGGCTTCGACCGTCAGCATGCCTTCGACAAAAACCTGTCGCCCTTCGACCTGCACAGATTTGATATCGCGTTCGACAATGACACGGATATCCTCGGCACCGGCAGCCTTGGCCGCACTTTCCGTCTCAGCGCGCAAAACTGCTTCGAGCAACGCCAGAGCTTCGTCCGAGTTTCCGTAATCTTCAGGCCCCTCCTCCAAATGCACCCGGAACCGACCTTCGGACGGGCTGGTCACGGTACCGGCTCGCCGGATCGTTACGCGCCCAACCACAGCACCGATCGCGTTTGCCACGCCCGCATGTTCCGGTAGAATCATATTCGACCGCAGTCTTTTCCCGACCGCAGGATAATAGCTTGGCGCCGATGCACCCAGCCCCACCACATCCACGTTGAGCGCAGCATCCAAAGCCAGCAAACCGCGATGCGCGGAAAGCCCTCGATGCGTCAGAATATGCCTGGCCAGTTGCTCTGGCGGAAGGCCGAAATCCTCTGCTTCTTCGGAGAATGCAGTCTCTAACAGGGTTAAACTTGTCTGCTCGGTCAGTTGATCGATGATTGCCTGTGCAAGTTCCTCGGCGTTCTTTGCCAGCCTTTCACCGGATCCGACTCGCTTTCTGGAATAGAGTTCCAGCGCTTTTTGGGCTGCGTCTGTGTCCCAGGCATCCAGCCGTCCGAGAACGTGACTAGCGTCCGAAGGCGTCACGCCCGAGATCTGAACAATGCCTCGGTCCACCAACCGCGCCAGAGCGCTGTTTTCCATGCGCGTGTGCAGCAACTTTCCCAGCGGCAGAACCTGATCACCCAGCCTTTCCAACAATATCCCTTCTCGCGGGCCAACTCCTTCGGTCGGAACGCCGGGAACAATACGGGCGAAACGGGCATCGTGTTCGCTGACCGATGTTGAACGCAGCTGTTCGTCAAGGATGTCGTGTATGGCGTCGCCTTCTTCTGCAGCAATCAGGGACACAGGCAAAACGCGTCGAGGGCCAAGGAAAACGCCCCCTGCCAACCCGTCGGTAACAACGTGAACCTGACTGTCTCCGCCCAGACCGTGCGTGCGCATAGCGACGGCCTCGACCATTGTCCGAAATCCGCCAACCCGCGCACCTGCCGGATCGATGGCTGGTTTTCCGTCACGGATCAAGGCCACGTCCGTCGTCGTTCCTCCGATATCCGAGACAATCGCGTTTTCTACTCCGGTCAGCCAACGCGCGCCCACGATCGAGGCTGCGGGGCCGCTCAGAATCGTTTCGATTGGTCGCTCACGGGCTTGTTCGGCACTCATCAAAGCACCGTCCCCCCTAACGACCATCATCGGCGCGGTTACCCCCATTTCGCGCAGCGTATCCTGCGCCCGCCCGATCAGTCGATCAATCATACCGATCAGGCGAGCATTCAAAACGGCCGTTATTGCGCGTTTCGGCCCGTTCAACTTGGCCGAAAGCTGATGAGAACAGGTGACAGGCGCGCCGGTCATCTCGGCAATGATCCGCGCCGCTTCCAGCTCATGGGCCGGATTGCGTGTCGCAAATTGTGCCGCAACCGCGAATCCAGAAATCCCCGTGTTGGTCTCGAGAAAGTCCCGCAAGGCCGCGACATCAAGTGGCTGAATCTGATTGCCCGCGTGACTGTGCCCGCCGGAAATCTCCAGTGCGGGATCGCCTTTCAGCGCATCGCGCAAGCCGTGCTTTTCAAGATCACCGTCGCGGAACCCAACATAGATCAACGCCACCCGCCCGCCTTGGCCTTCGACAAGCGCATTTGTGGCGAGAGTCGTAGAAAGAGACGCTAACGATACCTCGCTTGCGGATATGCCAGCCTGTCCCAGGACCGCCGAAATCGCCTTGCCCACACCAATCGCCAGGTCGACCCGCGTAGTCAACGACTTGGCCGAGGCGACGACCTCTTTCTCGTCCTTGACCAACACGGCATCAGTATATGTTCCGCCGGTATCCACACCCAAAGCTAACGCCATCGGGTCTCTCCTTCTATTCGCTGTTGCGGGGTTTAGCGACTTGGCGTGATGCGTCCAGCCTGTTTGCGTCATTTATGACAACTGTTTCACCGCCCAGCGCGCCGCGTCCGCGACTGCATGGTCGGGATCGGCCGTCAGCGCACGCGCGGTTGGCAACAGTACCGCTGAACCGGAGTTTCCGATGGCGTAAAGCACATTTCGCACAAACCGGTCCCGGCCAATTCGTTTGATTGGAGAACCAGAGAACATCTGTCGAAAGGCCGCGTCGTCCAGAACCGCAAGTGCTTTCAGCCTTGGTGCCTTTAGTTCATCGCGCGCAGAATAGCGTATGTCGCTGGCAGCTACGGCGAACTTGTTCCAAGGGCAGGCGGCAAGGCAGTCGTCACAACCATAGATGCGATTCCCCAGCTTTCCGCGCAATTCTTCATCCACCGGGCCCTTGTGCTCGATCGTGAGATAGGAAATGCAGCGGCGAGCATCCAACTGATAAGGGCTTGGAAAAGCGTTCGTGGGGCAACTGTCCAGACAAGCTCGGCACGACCCGCAGCGATCCTTTTCTGCACCATCTGCAGGCAGATCGAGGGTTGTGAAAATCGACCCTAAAAAGGCCCAATTTCCCCAATCCCGGCTTACCAGATTCGTGTGCTTTCCCTGCCAACCAAGGCCAGCCGCCTGCCCCAGCGCCTTTTCAGGAACCGGTGCGGTATCCACAAAAACTTTCACCTCGCCGCCCGCTTCGGCAATCAACCAGCGCGCCAGCCGTTTCAAGCGCTTCTTGACCAGATCGTGGTAGTCCTTGTTCTGAGCATAGACCGAAATTGCTCCGGATTCCCGCTCCGCAAGTATGGCTGTAGGATCATGTTCGGGTGTGTAGCTTTCCGCCAACATGATCACTGACCGAGCTTCCGGCCACAACGCCGCTGGATTGCCGCGCCACGCCATCCGCTCCGCCATCCAACCCATTTGACCGTGAAAACCAGATGCAACAAATGCGGCCAGTCGCTCAGGTGCCTTCGGCACATCCCAAGGCCGGCAGACGCGACAGGACACAAACCCTTCCTGCAGCGCCATCGCGATCAGCTTTTCCTTCAACTCCTGGCTCATGCTTCTTTCTGGTCCCAAATACCCCGGGGGAGACGCCCGCAGGGCGGCGGGGCAGCGCCCCCGAAACTGCTCAGAAATCAAGATCGGCGTAATGCGAAGGTGGCCTGAATCCGGGCACCTGATCCGCCAGTATCGACCGAAAGGCCGGGCGCGACTTGATCTTGGCATACCAGTCTTTGACCACCTGGCTGCGATTCCAGTCTACGTCGGATATATAGTCCAAAGACGACAGATGGGCAGCCGCGGCAAAATCCGCCAGCGTCATCTGATCCCCCGCCAGCCAGCGTCGGTGATCCAGAAGCCAGGCCATATAGTCGAGGTGGTATTTGATGGCGCGGGCACCATCCTTGACGTTCTTGCTGTCCGGATACCCTTGCCCCGTCACTTTCTTGTTGACCCGCTCGTAAAGCAGCTTCGAGGTTACTTCGTGGTGAAACTTGTCATCAAACCAGCCCACCAGTCGTCGCACCTCGAACCGGGCCTCGGGCGGCTTGGGCATCAATGACGGTTCAGGCCGGGTTTCCTCGATATACTCGCAAATCGCAGCGCTTTCAGCCATGACATGACCATCCAACCGAAGAACCGGAACCTTGCCCGCAGGGTTTCGGCGAAGAAAATCGGGATCTCCTTCCCAATAGCGCTCCTCGACAAGTTCGACTTCGATTTTCTTTTCCGCAAGTGACAATCGAACCTTGCGGCAATACGGAGACAGGGGAACGTGAAACAGGCGCGCCATGTAAATCCAATCGAACGAGTGACGGTGTCCCAGCAATAGCCTTGCTGGCCTTCTGGTTTCAATCCTCGAAGCAATCCGAGCGACCATCTGCGCGGATGGTGGCCGCACCGTCACGGATGGCTGCGGCCCGCCGTCGGACGCGCACAGATGGATCAGTCACCGACCTGCGCCGCGGGGACGGCAGGATTGCAGCAATCCGCGCTGCCTGCGTTTCTGACAACTCGGCTGCCGGAATACCAAAGTACTTCCGCGAGGCGGCCTCTACACCAAAAACGCCCTCTCCCATCTCTGCGACGTTCAAATAAACCTCTAATATACGGCGCTTGCTCCATAACAATTCGACGACAGGCGTGATCGAGGTTTCCATCGCCTTTCGAACCCAACTGCGCCCCTGCCAAAGAAACACGTTCTTGACCACCTGTTGTGAGATGGTTGACGCGCCGCGCTCGCTGCCTTGTTCGATCGCAGCCCTGATCGCGGTTACGTCGAACCCCCAATGCAGGCAGAAATTCGCATCCTCTGCCGCGACTGCCGAGCGGGCCATGACCGGCGCTATTTCATCCATCGCCACCCAATCGCGTTCGATTCTCCCTAAGCGCCGCCATTCTGCCCAGATCGTGTGGGTGACCGGTGGATTGACAATGGAGTAAAGTGCGACAAGCGCCACAATCAAACCAGCCACACCAGCAGCGACCAGGGCTGCAATACGCGTGACCCGACGCAACAGCCCCGTGCGCCCTCCCTGTCGTGAACCAACTTTCTTTTTGCCGCCTGTTTTGCGCGCTGCTTTCTTTGCCATGCCCCAGCTATAAAAGGGCTTGGCCGTCAGAAGAAAGCCCTAAATTGCGACCAATGCAGCCTCATACGCCTTCAGAACAGGGCGGGTGGCCAGAAACGCCTGGGAACTGACGTGATCTAGCTTGGGGAACAGAGCCAGAATCTCTGCCTGCGTTTTTCGGTCCGAGGCCGCCAGGGCATTTCCCGGGAAATAGCTCTCACTGGCCGCGCCATTGGCGAAGATCACTTCGTGTTGGGCGAAAAGCAGATGGATATAGTCCACATTCCCGCCTTCGACCCGAGTAACGGTTGTTCCGTTAACCATTGTATGCGCTGGTACAAGCACTTCCTTGTGACCAAAAAAATATGCGCTACGCCAATCTTTGATCACCATACGATGTTGGGGCGAAACCATCAGAGGACGAGTCAGACCAAGAATACCCGCTTCGAACCGGATCGGTGCAAGGGTTCCCTCGGCCATGACTTGCGTGCGTCCTATCCACAGTATTGGCTGATGGCCGTTGTCCGCCGTGACAACCAAATCGCCGGGCTGAAGGGCTTCGATGGCCTGTTCGCCGGTCGGTGTCATGATCATCGTCCCTGGCGTAAAGCACGCAGGCCCGAGGTCATCCGGGACAATGAGAGGACCTTGCGTTGTTACGAATGTCGAACTTACGAATGTCCCTTCTTGCAAAAGCTGCCCATCGGTGGGTGTGAAAACCCTAAGACCACCTGCAAGATAAAAGGTTGTGCCAGTATAGGTCACTTCGCCCACACCAGGGACATCGATTGTAACTGTATCACCCGGCCAGGATTGGATGACGTCAAAGCCATTGACGGAATCTTCGTTAAAGCGATCCACATCACCATCATCGTTTTGGTCGACAAGATCGTAAAATTGAACCTGCAAAGTCGATCCGACGTTCACAGGATTTGCCGGGTCCAGGATAAAAAACTGGTCTGAATATGTTGTGGCCATCCGCCGTTCCTAACTCGTAATTCTAACAATGCTACCTGAATACACGTCAAGCAGCCCAAATTGGGGTAACAACTGGTCGTTTTTTGGGAATTTCGCAAGATTTTGGCCGCTCTGCAACCGGCATCAATAAAATACCCTTACGCGCTTTTCCAACGCGTAAGGGAACATCATTTTAGTCGGCGGCTACTCGGCTGGAACGGCAGTCCGTTCGACACTCAACGGATAGGCCAGTTTGTCGAGCATCTCTTTTGGACAAACCTGTAGGAAGTTCGATTTTTCAACTTCCCAATGCTGCAGGATGTCCAAGGCCTTCCGGCTGCCGGTCTCCTGTGCATGCCGTTCGACTAGGCCCTTCAGTTGATTTTCCCAATGCTCTGCTTCCACCGGACATGTCACCAAAGTTTCTTTGTTCATCAATACTTTGGACTTACCCTCAGGGTCGTAGAGATACGCCATACCTCCGGTCATCCCGGCTCCGAAATTGGCCCCGATATCACCCAGAATGACTGCGACACCGCCCGTCATGTACTCACATCCGTTGGAACCGCAACCCTCAACAACAACGGTTGCGCCCGAGTTGCGAACTGCAAATCGCTCACCAGCGCGCCCGGCGGCGAAAAGGAAACCATCGGTTGCGCCATACAAAACAGTGTTTCCGATAATGGTGTTTTCATCGGCGTGCAGGGAGCTGATTTGTGGCGGGCGTACAACAATTATCCCACCCGACAGACCCTTTCCAACATAATCATTGGCGTCACCAGAGACTTCCAGCTTGAGACCCGGGGCCGCAAACGCGCCGAGCGACTGCCCAGCCGACCCTTGCAACTTGACGTGCAGGTGGTCCGGTTGGAAGGTGTTCCTCATGCCAAAATTCTGCACGATATGGCTGGATACACGTGTGCCTACAGTTCGATGCGTGTTTTGCACGGCGTAGGACAGTTGCATCTTTTCACCGTCCTTCAGGAATCGCGCCGCATCGCGCACAATTTCGGCGTCCAGCGTATCGGGAACCGAATTGCGCTCCTTGTCGCGGTTATAGACAATGTCATGAGCGCCATCGACTGTGATCAACAGTGGATTGAGATCCAGATCGTCGAGGTGCGCGGAACCCCGGCTGACCTGCGCCAACAGGTCGGCTCGCCCGATGATTTCGTCTACCGAGCGCGCACCAATTGAGGCAAGAATCTCCCTCACTTCCTGCGCATAGAAAGTGATAAGGTTTACCACCTTCTCCGCGCTTCCGTTGAACTTTGCCCGCAGGCTTTCGTCTTGCGTACACACACCAACAGGGCAGGTGTTCGACTGGCACTGTCGCACCATGATACAGCCCATCGCAATCAGCGCGGCGGTACCGATGCCGTATTCCTCGGCCCCCATCATCGCCGCCATAACGATGTCACGCCCAGTGCGCAGGCCACCGTCGGTCCGCAGGGTCACGCGGCCCCGCAGGTTGTTCATCGCCAGAACCTGATGCGCCTCGGTCAGGCCCATCTCCCACGGCAGACCAGCGTATTTGATCGAGGTCGCAGGCGATGCGCCCGTACCGCCATTGTGACCTGAAATAAGGATAATATCCGCTTTGGCCTTGGCCACACCAGCAGCAATCGTACCAACGCCCGAGGACGCCACCAGCTTGACCGTCACCTTGCAACGCGGGTTGATCTGTTTCAGGTCGTAGATCAGCTGCGCCAGATCCTCGATCGAATAGATATCGTGGTGCGGCGGCGGTGAGATCAGCGTCACGCCCTTGGTCGAATGGCGCAGGCGCGCAATCAGGTCGGTGACCTTCATACCCGGCAACTGACCACCTTCGCCGGGTTTTGCACCCTGAGCGACCTTGATCTCAAGCTCTTCACACTGGTTGAGGTATTCCGCGGTCACGCCAAACCGGCCCGAAGCCACCTGTTTGATCTTGGCCGAAGGGTTGTCGCCATTGGGTTCAGGCACGAAATGCGCCGGATCTTCGCCACCTTCGCCACTGTCGGATTTCGCACCGATACGGTTCATCGCCACGTTCAGTGTTTTATGCGCTTCTGGCGACAATGCACCCAGCGACATACCTGGCGTAACAAATCGTTTGCGGATCGAAGTGATCGATTCCACCTCTTCGATTGGCACCGGCTTGCCCAGCGGTTTGAAATCCATCAGATCGCGCAGATGAATTGGCGGATTCGACTGCATCTTGGCCGAATACTGCTTCCAAAGCTCATACGAAGCCTTGTTGCAGGCCATCTGCATCATATGCATCGAGGTCGCTTCCCACGCGTGGGTCTCACCCGATTTCCGCGCCTTGTAGAATCCACCGATGGGCAACACGTCCAGACCGCTGTCCCAACCCTTGGCGTTGATTTCTTCGGCCTTGGCCTGAATCCCCTTGATGCCGATACCCGAGATACGGCTGGTCATGCCTGGGAAGTACTCGGCGCACATTGCACGGCTCAGTCCCACTGCCTCAAAATTCAATCCGCCACGATAGGAAGACACAACCGAAATCCCCATCTTGGCCATGATCTTGAGCAGCCCCTGATCAATAGCCTCGCGATAGCGCGCAATGTTCTCGGTCAGGCTGCCTTCAAGCAGGCCACGCTCGATGCGATCGGAAATCGAATCCTCCGCCAGATAAGCGTTAACAACGGTCGCGCCGCAACCGATGAGCACCGCAAAATAGTGAGGATCGATGCATTCCGCCGAACGTACGTTCAGCGAGCAAAATGTACGCAAGCCCTTGCGAGTCAAATGCGAATGCACGGCACTGGTCGCCAGGATCATCGGCATCGCCACCTTGTCAGTGCCCGAGTGTTGGTCGGTCAACGCCAAATGTCCGGCGCCAGATCGCACCGCTTCTTCGGCCTCGGCCCTGATGCGGGTCAGCGCTGAACTTAATGCACCCGCTCCGGGTTCGAAGGTGCAGTCGATTTCGACTAGCGGGGCATTGAAATGGTCCGCCAACTTGTCCCATTGAGCGTTCCCGACAAAGGGGCTTTCCAGAACGATGATCTCGGTCTGGCTGCTGTCTTCGTCCAAAACGTTCTTCAGGTTGCCGAACCGGGTCTTAAGACTCATCACGCGGTATTCGCGCAGCGAGTCAATCGGCGGGTTGGTGACCTGGCTGAAGTTCTGACGGAAGAAGTGACTAAGCGGGCGGTACAATTTGGACAGAACCGCCGACGGGGTGTCGTCACCCATCGAGGCCAACGCCTCCTTGCCGTCTTCGGCCATCGGCGCAAGGATCTGTTCCAGCTCCTCGACGGTGTAGCCAGCCGCGATCTGGCGCTGGCGCAACTCCTGGCCTTTGAACAGCGCTTGTTCCACGACGCCCTTCAGTTCGTCTTCGAGGTTGTTGATCTTTCCGACCCAATCACCAAATGGCCGTGACGCCGCCAGCAGATCTTTCAACGCCTTGTCGTGATACAGCCGACCCTCGGCCATATCGACTGCGATCATCTGGCCTGGACCCAACGCGCCTTTCTGCACCACCGAAGCTTCGTCAATCGGCACCATCCCCGCTTCGGAACCTGCGATCAGCAAGCCATCGCCGGTGACCACATAGCGCATCGGGCGCAGGCCGTTTCGGTCCAGCCCACCGCAAACCCAGCGGCCATCGGTCATTGCCAGCGCGGCGGGGCCATCCCACGGCTCCATGACCGAGTTGCAATATGAATACATGTCGACCCAGGCCTGTGGCAGTTCAACCGCCTGCTTTGACCAGCTTTCCGGAACCAGCATGGTTTTGGCCATCGGCGCATTGCGGCCCGCCCGCACCATCACCTCGAACACGCAATCCAGCGCCGCCGAATCGGATGCCCCACCCGGGACGATCGGTTTGATATCCTCGGCCAGATCACCAAAGAAAGTACTCGCCATGCGGATCTCATGGCTCTTCATCCAGTTCAGGTTGCCCTTGAGTGTGTTGATCTCACCATTATGGGCCAACATGCGGAACGGCTGTGCCAGCCACCATTGGGGAAAAGTGTTGGTGGAATAGCGCTGGTGATAAATCGCAAAAGCGGATTCGAACCGTTCATCCAACAGATCGGGATAGAACACGGCCACTTGTTCGGCCAGCATCATGCCCTTGTAGATGATCGAGCGACAGCTCAACGATGCGATGTACAGACCCGATATTCCGGCGGCATTTGCAGCCTTCTCGATCCGGCGACGGATCACATAGAGCTCGCGCTCAAAGGTCTCTTCGTCCACCCCTTTTGAGTTCGACAGCAAAATCTGCTCGATCTCGGGTCGGGTCGCGTTGGCTTTTTCCCCAAGACACGACACATCGACGGGCACATGCCGCCAGCCATAGATCGAGTAACCCATCCGCAATACTTCGGTTTCCACGATGGTCCGGCAGCGTTCCTGGGCACCAAAGTCGGTGCGCGGCAGAAACACCTGACCTACAGCGACCAACTCATCCATGCGCGGCTTGTGGCCGGTGCGTTCGATCTGATCATAAAAGAACGGAACAGGGATTTGCACATGGATACCTGCGCCATCGCCAGTCTTGCCATCTGCGTCAACCGCACCTCGGTGCCACACGGCCTTGAGCGCTTTGATCCCGGCCTCTACAACTTTCCTGCTTTTCTTGCCGTCGATGGAAACCACAAGGCCCACACCGCAGGAAGAATGCTCTTCTTCCTCGGAATAGAGACCGTTATCGGCCATCCACTTGCGCTTTGCTTCTTCGGCCCGCACCCAATCGGCATCGTATTTGGTCATTGGCTGTCTCCTTGTTCCGACGGGGCGTACATGGCCATGACCTCTGCTTCTGTCATTTGCCGGCGTTCGCCTTCGAACGCATAACCCTCGGGCTTTTTGTCGATGAAAAGTTCGAGTTTCAGTGTATTGCCGCCAGCGTTATCGAAAAGCCCGGCAGCCATCTGTGTTTGTCCGTGCATTTCTCCGGGTGCTGTTAGGCGATACCACAGGGAAGAGCCGCACTCGTCGCAAAAAGCGCGTTCCGCCCAGTCTGACGACTTGTAGGTCTTTACCGGTCCCAGGGCGGCATACCCTGGCTCGGCTGGAAAGCTCATGTAGGCGCCGCTGCTCCACCGGCGGCACATATCGCAGTGGCAAGCGCCCAGTGTCTCTCGCGCGGGGGTCGCTGTAACCGTCACCGCGCCACACATGCATTGGCCTTGTAACTCGCTCATTCGGTTGATCCCGTTCTAGCTGGCCGTAGTTCAGCTCTATTCCGCAGCAACCGCGGCCTTAATGTTAAAACCCTCGATAATCGCGTTGGCACAGTCGCGACCATCTCGAATGGCCCAGACTACAAGCGAAGCGCCGCGAACGATGTCACCGACGGCGTAGACGCCGTCCATCTCGGTTGCGCCGGTCTGGAACGCAGCCTTGATCGTGCCCCAACGGGTCACGGGCAATTCGGGCTGGCCAAACAGCGTGGGCAGGTCTTCGGGCTCAAACCCCAATGCCTTGATCACCAGATCGGCATCTTCAACATAATCGGCGCCTTCGATCACTTCGGGTGCTTGCCGGCCCGAAGCGTCCGGTTGACCCAACCGCATCTTCTGAACCATTACGCCTGAAACCACATCGTCGCCGGTGAATCCCTTGGGCGCGCTCAGCCACTCAAACACCACGCCTTCTTCTTCAGCGTTTTGAACTTCGCGTTGCGACCCGGGCATGTTGGCGCGGTCGCGGCGATACAGGCATTTGACAGAGGTCGCACCCTGACGGATCGACGTGCGCACGCAATCCATTGCGGTATCACCACCCCCGATGACAACCACCCGCTTGCCATCGGCATTCAGGCGGCCGCTGTCGAAATCTTCGACCGAATCGCCAAAGCTTTTCCGGTTCGACGCCATCAGGAAATCAATCGCCTTTTCAATGCCCTGCAATCCGCTGCCCGGCATGGACAGATCGCGTGATTTATAGACGCCGGTCGCAATGATGATCGCGTCATGCGTTTCTTGGATTTCGGCGAACTTGGCTGCATCAACATCACAGTTCAGCACGAACTGTACCCCACTATCCTCAAGTAGTTTGTTGCGGCGCATCACCACGTTTTTTTCCAGCTTGAAGCCCGGAATGCCATAAGTCAGCAATCCGCCCGCGCGGTCATATCGGTCATAAACAGTCACCTGAATACCTGCCTTGCGCAGCATGTCAGCGGCGGCCATTCCGCCGGGACCCGCGCCGATGATACCGACGCTCTCAGTGCGCTCGACGCCCGGTTTTACCGGCTTGACCCAACCTTTTTCCCAGGCTGTGTCCGTGATGTATTTCTCGACCGAACCGATTGTAACCGTGCCGTGCCCGGATTGTTCGATCACGCAGTTGCCCTCGCACAGCCGATCTTGCGGGCAGATCCGGCCGCAGATTTCTGGGAACGTATTGGTGGCCTGACTGGTTTGATAAGCCTCTTCCAGTCTCCCCATTGCGGTCAAACGCAACCAATCGGGGATGTTGTTGTGAAGCGGGCAGTGGCTTTGGCAATACGGTACGCCGCACTGACTGCAGCGACTGGCCTGCTCCGCTGCTTTCTCGGCGGCATATTCCGCATAAATCTCGTTGAAGTCTTCCTTGCGAAGATCTGCAGCACGCTTTTGAGGCATGTCGCGTTCAATCTGCACAAATTTCAGCATCGGTTGCGTGGCCACGGGTAGACTCCATGATTTGGCTTGGTCGCGCCTGCATACGAAACCCCAATTGAAATTAAAAGTCAATTGTGCTGACCTAATATAGAATTTATTTTTATGCCAGTCAGCTTTTCACAATAGCGTACCCCATTATTAGGTCCGTTTCGGATATAATTGAGTTCTTTCCTTTTGATACAAGACACTTATACCAGTTGGGTCAATGCAGACGAAACAACAGCTGAGCAGCACAAATGAGTCTATTTCACTTGGTTCTGGTGGCGGTCATTCAGGGGATCACCGAGTTTCTGCCGGTTTCTTCGTCAGGGCACCTGATTTTGCTACCGAATCTGACCGGGCTTCAGGATCAGGGGCAGACCATAGATGTCGCCGTGCATGTCGGAACGTTGGGCGCAGTGGTCCTTTATTTTTGGTCTGACGTTAAGGTCGGCCTGGCTGGTCTGCCGCGCGCGCTTACTGGCAACACGGACACGGCAGGCTCAAGGCTTGCAATGGGATTAATCGTAGCGACTATTCCGACCGTTGTTGCCGGCGCGGTCCTGCATTTCACGGGTCTCAGCGGTGCGCTCCGGTCGACGGCGGTTATCGGCTGGACAATGTTGCTTTTTGGTCTGTTGCTTTACTTTGTTGACCAGAAAGGCCCGCAGGAAAAGAATGCCGCTGATTGGGGGCTGCGCGACGCTTTGATCATGGGCCTGTGGCAAACGCTGGCTTTGGTCCCAGGCACGTCCCGATCCGGCATCACCATCACCGGTGCCCGGCAATTGGGCTATGTACGCGCGGAAGGTGCCCGCATTGCAATGCTCATGTCCATTCCAACAATCATTGCTTCGGGGGTTTTGCTGGGGGCAGAGGTCGCAGCCGACGCCAATACTCAATTGGCCAGAGACGGCGCAATTGCTGCTGCGTTTGCCTTCCTTTCGGCGCTGTTGGCGTTGTCCCTGATGATGCGGTTTTTGCGCAGCACTACATTTACCCCATATGTGATTTATCGGGTCCTTTTGGGCACGGTGCTGTTGGCGATTGCCTATGTCTGATCAGACTTCCAGGTTCTTGGCCGAGTTCTGAATGTCGTCGTATTGCCCAGATGGGCGGAACTTCCACAGGTACTCCGGCAACACGGATTCCATCGGAGTCGGCTTTATGTCCAATTCCGCAAACCCGCGCGCGCCCTCGGAAACCACATTGTCGCGCCCCAGGTTCTTGAGCTGCTCGCGCGTCAGAATGTTGTTCGGAAACAGCTGAAAACTCACGAACTTGACGACATCCAGCAATCCGGCCATGATCCGTGCTGCCCAGAAAGGCAGTCCGATAACAATACGACGGCGATGAATTATCTCAAGCATTTGCACCATTAATTCGCGGAAACTTGCGGCTTCTGGACCACCCAACTCATAAACACCCGCTCCAGCCTGACCCAGCACGCCTTTAACCGCAGCATGCGCGACATCGTCGACATAGACCGGCTGAAACCGCGTATCCGCGCCGACCAATGGCAAGAACGGTCCCATCCTGGTCATAGCAGCAAACCGATTGAAGAACTGGTCTTCGGTTCCGAAAACAACCGAAGGACGCAAAACAACGGCATTTGGCATGTGGCGCAGAACGGCCTCTTCGCCTCTGGCCTTAGTTCTGGCGTATTCACTGTCCGAGTCCGCGTCCGCTCCGATGGCCGAAATATGAACCATTCGGGCCACACCCTGTTCGGCAGCGATACGGGCTACTCGTTCTGCGCCATCGATTTGAACCGCCTCGAAGCCGTTCTTTCCCATCTCGTTCAGAACACCAACGCAATTGACCACGGCATCCGCTCCGCTCATCGCCAAGGCAACCGACGCATCGTCCCGGATATTGCACAAAACCGGCTCGACCTGACCGACGGCGCCATAGGGTTTCACAAACATCGCCTCATTCGGGCGGCGGACCGCGACACGCACGCGCCACCCTTCGATTGCCATGCGCCGCGTGATGTAGCGGCCAACAAATCCCGATCCGCCGTAAATCGTGACCAGTTTTGACATAGAAGGGCTCCTGTTGTCTGGATCTTGATCCGATCTACCTTTCCTTCCCACATCAAACAAGGCGCAAAAACGCCGCGCGGCCACCATGACCAGGGTGGTTTCCAGTGTCTCGGAACTGCTTCGACCGATGGTGTCGAAAAAACTTTCAAAATTCGTTTCGAATCCCATTGACGCTGTTCGTCAGTCGGCTTAAACGCCCCCTCACGACACCTGCCCAGGTGGCGGAATTGGTAGACGCGCTAGCTTCAGGTGCTAGTGTCCGTATGGACGTGGAGGTTCGAGTCCTCTCCTGGGCACCATTTCTCTCCCCAATATTACTTATTACGATTTGTTTTCCAACGAAAACACTTACGGCAAATGACTTCCACCACCGAGGTTTGGGTTCTGTCGCAATCTTTGGTTCCACCTGTCAGACCGAGTGTCATTTTGGTACGCATGCTCCACATAACAGGAGCAGACCGAGACAATCTCATTCAAGGGTGCACACTTTCGGAAAGAAGTGATCGTGTACGCTGTTTTATTCGATCTCCGATACGGTGTGTCATATCGGGATCTGGAAGAAATCATGGCCGAACGTGGCGTTGAATGATGGCACACAAAGGGAGAGCAAACTCGATCTACGAGTGGCCCTGAAAATTGGGGCAGGTCACATCGACCAAATAGTCCCATAGGAATGCATGGCTGTTCTAGAGCGGCACACGTCGATCAGTTCAGTGTATTTGAGCAGCCTCATCTGACTGGTCGTATCCGTCCGATAAAGTCGCGTATCAATTTGGCGCGCGGTCTTGATGTTCTCTAAGCAGCCTTCTGAGTTGAATGGCGAACGAGCGGGCATTTTCAGCGCTCAGTCTTAGCGACGATTGTCGGGAGCTTGGCACATCGACTGAGCCGTCGAGGCTACGAGTAATGTAGCTCCAGTTGGGCGCGATGTTATCAAAACACAAAGCATCCCATGTTGCGGAGCCCGGTTCTATGATTTCGCCAAGATCGTCGCAAGCCTGTTCAATCAGATTGCTCCATACGGCTAGCTCTTGGAACAAGCAGCGCTCCCGGGCGAGGTTTGGGTTTGCAGCAATGCCAAGTTGTTCGCCCATGCAGGTGTAGTAAGGCACATCAAAACACTGGTGCTCCGCATGTTGATAATCAAACAAACAAGCGCTTAGCGCTTGCGTTTCTCGCTGACCTGCACTGTCAGCCCATGCAGGGTCCGCCAAGGTTACGCCCATGGTGAGCAAGCAAAGCAGTCTTACTATGCGCGCATACGGCATCGCTTCACATGCCTTGCTTGTACGACCAAGGCATCAATGCATCTGCCCCGTAGGAAAAGATCTGCCCAAATCCTTCGATTCTGTCCTCGATTCCCACGCGGCGCAGGCAACTCCAGAAATGAGCCTGATTGCTTGTCAATACAGGTTTTCCGGTTGCTTGTTCAATCTCTTCGATGACCTCCAGAGAGCGAATACCGCTGCATGACAGAAAAATTACGTCGGCGTCGGGTTGGTCAATCTCACAAGCGAACTTTTTCCAATAGGCCGGTGTCACCCTGCCGAAATCCAGTCCTTTCGCCAAGTTCAACCCCTGAATGTCCAACAGATCAAACCCTTTTCGGACAAGAAAGTCGGCCTCAACTGTGTTGATCTCGTCAAGATAGGGGGTGCCGACTACGATCCGTTTTGCCCCCAATGCTCTGAGGGCATCAACCACACCGGTTACCAAACACATGGGTTGCGCCCATGGCGCGCCTTTGCGGATTTCTGCAAACACCCGTTCCTCGCCATTCACGATAGAACCACTGGTGCAACAATAGCTAACAACGCTTGGCCGGACATCGGGTTGTAGCCGCGCCGCCGCTTCGGCCATGTGGTCAATGTGACGTGCAAGTGTTTCGTTGGTCGTATGATCCTCTGTCTTCAGGCGCGTGATATGAACGCCGACACCTGCCGGGGCCATCGCGAACAGATCGGCTTCGCAGGCCAGATCTGTGGACATGAGGATGAAACCCAGACTGGCGCGATGATGCCTGCCCAAATCCATTTCCGGCGTACGGGCCGCAGATTGGAAAAACGTGCCGGGAGTGTACATGGCTTGTTGTCTCGCTCAGATGATCGGCAGTTTCGATGGTGCGCGGGTTGTCAGCAATTCTGCCCCTGATGCACGGATTACGATGTTTTCTTCGTGCACCATGATTTGCCCATTGCCATAACCAAGCGAAGGTTCCAGCGTCAGCACCATGTTCTCTTCCAAAACGGTTTCGTCAAAGGCCGCGTGCGATGGCCACTCGGTCAGTTGCATCCCCAGACCGTGTCCCAAGCGCCCGACGTCCCCGCCCTGATCGTCCATCTCGCGAATGACCGACTGCATTGCATTGAACAAATCCCGGCAGGTCGCCCCGGGACGCGCAGCATCCATGCCGGCCTCGGTTGCGCGCCACAAGACATCATAGGCCTGGCGCGAGAGTTCGTCTGCCCGTCCAATGGCAAAATTCCTGTCGAAATCGCAGAAGTATCCATCCCAGGTTGAGCCGGTATCCAGCATCAGGATATCGCCTGTCTGCAAAGGCCGTGTTGAAGGCGGCGAAATAACGTCAGCGTACCCGTCCTGATCGGCGCCCCCGACAAGATAGGGAACATCATCGACACCCTGCAACAGCGCCTCGCGCCGGAAGGCGCGAAAGACGTCGTCCAGCGGCATATTTTCCTGTACGATCTCGGGCACCCGAGCGAATGTAGCCGAGGCTAGTTCACAAATATAGCTGAGCTTTTCAATCTCGGCCTCGCTTTTGACTATTCTCAGCTTGCGTATGAGGCTTGTTGCATCGCCGATTTTCAGGCCTGGCAGGCCACCCATCAACCGTTCAAAATCACCGAGAGGCATACGAAGATGTGTTTCGTGACCTTTCATGATGCCAATGGCCGCTTCTGACTTGGCCAACGGGGTCAAAAGGTCGGTCAACAAACTTATACCGTCGTCCCCCGGTGCAGGGGCGCTCCATGTACGGATGTCGTCGATCCACGTCGTTCGCATAAGGGCCGCCCCAATCTCGGGGATGACAGCGATTGGCTTGCCAGTGGCAGGAACGAAAAGGAACCACGGGCGGGTTGGGCTTTGCCAGAACAGGGTATGAAAACCACTGAAATACCGGACCTCAGGCTCGGTCGTGAGCAAAAGACCCTCTAGGCCTTGCCGCCCCATCAAGGCCTGCGCCTTGTTTGTCCGGATGGCAAACTCGTCGGAATCAAATCCACGCTTGGGTTGGTCACGCATCTTCGGTTTCCGCCATGATGGCTTGGAAGATCGCTGGGTCCGTTACTCCTTCGGACCCGATCAAAAGGACAGTCGAGCTGGCATCCAGACCAAGTTCACTCGACAGTGCAGAACTTTGGCGCGCGGCGATCAACGCGGCCAGCCCCGCCACGGCGCTTTCCCCCGCTTCGATTGCCGGGTCTTCACAAGGCGGGCGCGCCAAAAGACGAACTGTCGGCGCCACAATGCTGTCCGGGATCGTAATGAAATCCGACGCTTCTTCGGCAAGGATTTCCCATGCCATTTCAGAAGGCTCACCGCAAGACAAACCAGCCATAATGGTTTCTTCCGCGATTTGCACTGCTTTCGGCACCCCCGCGCGTGCACTTTCGAAAAGGCAAGCGGCCAGTTCTGGTTCGACAATGACGACGCGAGGCGAATGCTCGCCCCAGTACTGCCTCAGGCTGGCGGCGACCGAGGCCGCCAGGCCACCAACCCCACCTTGCAGAAATACATGTGTTGGCGGTGCCTCCAGAGCTTCGCAAAGCTCGCGCATCATGACGCCGTACCCAGCCATGACATCACGTGGAGGTTCGGAATATCCAGGCCAGGACGTGTCCGAGACCACGAACCAGCCGTTTTCCTCTGCTTCTTTTCGGGCCAGATCGACCGACGCGTCATAGTCACCGTCGATCCGGATCACCTGAGCACCGAAATCGCGCATCGCCTGCGCTCTGCCCTCGCTTACCTCGGCGTGGATATAGATACGACAAGGTGCGCCGAACCGCTGGCAGCCCCAGGCAAGAGAGCGGCCATGATTGCCGTCGGTAGCCGAAACCAAAGTGATAGCGGCGCAGTCATCTTTGAACTGCCCATTTCTTATGTCACCCAGAGTAACGTTGGTTCCTTTCAGCCGGGCCAGTTCCCGCTGAAGGACACGCATCGCGGCATAAGACCCGCCGAGAGCCTTGAAACTGCCCAATCCAAACCTCGGTCCTTCGTCTTTATAGTGAATGGAACCAACACCAATCTTTGCCGCCAGCCCCTTGAGCGAAATCAATGGTGTTGCCCGATACCCATCCCACTGCGTGATTTCGTCGACCGCGCGCGCAAAATCCTGCTTGGAAATGACACGCAATCCGGCATCACCCTGTCTACGCGCCGTAGAATGGTAGCCCAGTTCAGCTGTCAGAAACTCTCTCATCATCGTTCAGTCTTTCTGTCTTGCAGGCAACCGGTGTCGTACCAATTCCGCCCAAAAGCGCGCTCCGATTGGTAGCAACGCATCGTTGAAGTCATAGTCATCAGAATGAAGCGGTTGACCATTGGGGCCACTCTCACCATTTCCCAACAGCATGAAGCAACCGGGCACAGCAGAGGCGAAGTGCGCAAAGTCCTCGGAAAAGCTCATTGGTGTTCTATCTGGAATCGTTTCCATCCCAAGTTTTTGCGCCACTTGCACCACAGCGTTTGTAGGTTCGGGCGCGTTGAAAGTTTCAACGAAATCGGTGTCAAAGGACATTTCGACGGAAACACTATGCGCTGCTGCGATCCCTTCGACAATTTGGCGCATGAAACCCGCGATTGCTTTGCGATCCTCTGGAGCTCGGGTTCGCACATCGCCCTTCAGAACTGCGTTGCCGGGCAGGACATTGCGCTGACCATCGGTTATGAACTCGGTCACGGAAACGACCGCGCCCGCCCCGGGCGCCATTTTACGTGAGACGATGGTCTGCATCGCCTGCACTATCTCGACGCCGACCACAATTGCATCCACACCCACCTGCGGCATCGACGCGTGGCCGCCCTGACCTCGGATCTTGATTTCAAACAGGCTTTCGCTGCTGCAGATTAAACCGGAACGGGTAGACAATTGGCCAACAGGAGCACCCGGTAGATTGTGGATTGCATAGATCTCTTCGATGGGGAAGCGTTCTAAAACCCCTTCTGCGATCATTTTTTTTGCGCCAAGGCCATGTTCTTCGTTCGGTTGGAACAGAAAGACCACAGTGCCGTCAAATTCGGCGTCGCCTGCCAGTAGCTCGGCCGCCCCAAGAAGCATCGCCATATGACCATCATGACCGCATGCGTGCATCACGCCTTCTGTCAGGGAAGGGTAACTATGGGTCGACCGTTCGGTGATCGGCAGGGCATCCATATCGGCGCGCAAACCTATGGCGCGATTGCCGGTTCCACTTTTTAGAACGCCTACTACGCCGGAGCCGGGATGCACCTCGATCCCCAGTTTCTTCAAATGATCCGCGACAAATGCTTTGGTTTTGGTTTCGTGAAAACCAAGCTCAGGGTGCCGATGCAAATGACGCCGGACTACCTTAGACCGCTGATGAAAATCCGACATATAGCCCTCCTTGCGAGCTACAAATTAGTCGCATTACTAGGGTTTTGGGCGTTGAAAATCCTCAGGACCGTACGAAATTTATTGCCTTTTTATTGTTATTGTACTTTTTTAGTAAGAATGGATGACAAGGACCTCAGCATCTTAAAGTTGGTTCAGGCCGACGCTAGGTTGACCGCCGAAGCAATCAGTCAAGACGTCGGTCTTTCGCCCCCGGCAGTGCAGAAACGCCTGAAACGATTGAGAGATTCCGGCGTTATCGAACGTGATATCGCCGTACTTTCACCTGCAAAGGTCGGCCGCGAATTGACTGTTATCGTCGACGTGATACTGGAGAGAGAAAGTCGCGCGCATCTGGATGCGTTCAAGCGAAAGATGCGGAATACGCCGTTGGTACAACAATGTTATTACACAACTGGGGAAGCCGACTTCATACTCATCCTGGCCGTCAAGGACATCAAGGAATACGAAGTGTTCACTCAGGAGCACTTCTTTGATGAATCTAATATCAGCCGCTTCAAGACGTCTGTCGTCATGGACAGGGTCAAGGTCTCGCTTGACGTTCTTTGAGTTGGGAAAAAGCCAGAAACGAAAGAAGCTGGCATCCCAAAATGCCAGCTTCTTCAGAGTGAGTGGTTCGGCGCTTTGCCGGACCGGGGAAATTCTATTGATAACATTAGGCTAAAGCCCACCTTTCTGATATTAGGGGTTTCCCGTAGGATCGGGATTTTTTGCATTTCCTAAACGCGAAAATGCGTGCAAAAAAGGCCGGTCCAAAGACCGGCCCATGAAATATTCGATTTGAGAGTGGTTAGTTCGATGCTGCGTTCAGCTTTTCGTTTTGCTCACGCAGGCTGTCCGAAATGATCGCGTACCACTCTCCGGACTCGCGCATTTCGTTCAGACCCTTGTTCATCATGGCAATATACTCACGCGCGAACGGGTTAGTGCGATGAGCAAGGAAGCTCATCGACGACAAAGTGGATACATACGGGTTCTCAACGATGTCAGCCGAGGTCAAACCCATGTCGCTCATCGTCGATGCGAACAGATCAACTTCAAAGGCTGCTACATCTGCTGTACCAGTCAATACGGCATCAAGGCAGTCGCGAGCCGAATTGGGCTGAATCACGGTCGTGTTTTCGCGGTTCAGTCCCTGTTCTTCCAACACCACCATACTCCAACCAGCCATACGGCATATGGTTGCTCCTTTTAAGTCTGCAAAGTCTGTTGCACTTGCGTACTGGCTTTCTGGTAAAGTATAGAAGCCGCCGACGATGTCATATACTGGAACAGAAGCGACAAATTGCGTACAACGTGCTTCCGTTTCCGCAGACCACTCATATGAGCGGTTGGTGCAATCCGGTACGGTCCACGCGATTGAAATATCAAATGCACCGAGCGGTAAGAGGGTGTCCAGATGCGCGCTCCAGTCATCCACGAAGCTGACTGAATAGTCGCGGCTATTGCCAGCACGCTGAAGGCTGGTCGTTGCCAGACGGGTCATGATGCCACCTCCGCTCAAGGCTTCAGTCGTGAATGGTTCCCATCCGTTGCCCGCCACCATCTTGATCGGCGGCGCGTAGACATTCGAGCGCTTGACGCTTGCTGCACGCTTTTCTTCTGCCGCGATCAACTCCTGTGCGCTCTGGCCATTGGGCAGACTGCCGTCCTCACAAGGCAAGGCCAGCACCAGACCTGATTTCAGGTCGCCAGGGTTGTCGATCGCGTTCCGGTTAGCGTTAAAGATCGGCTGATAGTTAGAAGTTCCATATGCCGCGATCGAGATCGTAGCCAGAGTGTCGCCATCCGCAACTGTGTAGTTGCTACACGCTTCTTGAGCACTGGCCGCCCCAGCAGCAAGTGTGATTGTGGCAACCGCTGTAAGCGCAACGTGTTTGAGATTTACTGCGAACATTTTCTTCCTCCGAGTTGTTCCAAAATCAGGCCTCAGCCGTTTTCCATTTGATAACGCAGGGCAGTCGACACGATATCGCGCCACTCACCCGATTGCTGCATAATCGCCAACCCTTCATTCAGGGTATCAAGAATTGCCCCGCCGTCAGGATTGTCCACATGTGTCATCACGTTCAACGATTTGATCGCCGCCAAGTTCGGATTTTCGATGACTTGGTGTTCATATCCTAGTCGCGCGATTGCCTCCTCGGCCAAGTGGGCTTCAATTGCGACTAGATCCGCTCGACCACCCATTACGGCATGAAAGCATTCGTCCGGCGAGACCGGCCGATACAACGTGATCACCGGCTCATAGAGACCGACGGCATCCATATGGGACAGTGACCAACCTTCCGGGCGACAAATCGTGGTGCCCGCGAAATCGGCATAGGTTCGCGTGGTTTCGAGCCCAGATCCTTCCTGAGCAAAGAACGTGTCCACAACTTCGTAGAACGGGTTGGAGAAGTTGTAAGTCTCACAACGCACACGGTCTTTTTCAGACAATGCCTCGGCCTCTTCGCAGTTTGGACGGGACCAAGGGAAAGTTGCATCAAATGCCAAAGTCGGCATCAGCAGATCCAGGTGCGAGCTCCAATCATTGACAAACTGAATCTTGTACCCCTGTTCCGGCGCCGCGCGCAAAAATGCGGTTTCCACCAGTTTGGTATACAAGCCACGATTCGGCAGGTTTTCATCGGTAAACGGCGCGTAGTCGCCGCCGGTAATCAACAGCAACTGACGGTCGCGGATCGCAGGGCGCTCATCCGAAGATGCATTTCTAATCAATGCGGCCCCTTCGGAACGAGCAGCTTCAATTTCGCGCTTCGCGGCCGCCTTGGCTTCTTTCACAGCCTTTTCGCTTGCCTTCTTCGCCTCCGCCTTGGCTGCAGTAACACGAGCTTCGGCCTCGGCTATGGCCTTTTCCGCGCGGCTTTCCGCAGCACGAACCAGTTCCGCCGCCATTTCTGCCGCCAACCGTTCTGCTTCCGTTTCTGGTTCTGCGGGCTGTTGCGCTGCCTGGGCGGAAACGCAAGGAATTCTTAAAACGGCGCCAACTTGAATTATGTTCGGATTGTTCCCGATCTCTTCCCGGTTAGCATCATAGATGTCCCGGTAGTCGTAGGTGCCGAAAGCCCGCATGGAGATCTCGCGCAGGCTGTCGCCGCGCTGAACGGAATAGACCGAGCAGGCCTCTTGTGCAGCGGCGGACCCCGCTGCGGCGGATAACGCAAGGCTGGATGCAATCAGATACTTTTTCATGGTCCCTGTATTCATTTCTGTGCTCTGTTGGTTTCAGACGTTTACGGGTTTCACCACTGCAATCGATATATTGTCCTGATCAGGATCACCTAGCGCGCGCAAAGCCTGCAAGAGCGTATCGGCAATCTCCTGAGAAGGAGCGTCACTCTGAGAAATCAAAATGTTGCGGATGGCGTTGTTTTCGAGAAACTGTAATCCGTCACTGGCCGCTATGAGGATATCCCCTTTCATCAGTTCGACGGGCCTTTCAGGGCAATCTACCTTTGGAATCGGGGCCCCCATAATCACGGAAGTCAACTGGTTCCGATCCGGATGAGCACGCGCCTCTTCCTTGGTCATCAAGCCGTCTTCGACCTTGGAATCGATAATTGGCGCTAACGAATGGTCTTCGTTAATTTGCAACAGGCTGCCATCCCGGAAAAGAAACAACGGGCTATCCCCAATCGAGATCCAGAACAAGCGGCTGTCAAGCATGAGCGCGCCCAAGAGGGTTGAACCCATGACAAAGGAGTTGTCATGCTCTTCCACATGCCCCGATACCGCAGCATTGGCTTGCATCGCCGCCATTGGCAATGCGTCCAGCAACATCGATTCAGTTGTTTTATCGTGTTCAAGATGCCCGTCTAGAACATCCCGCCATGCCGAAATCACAAGCTCGGACGCGACATCGCCTGCGTCATGTCCACCCATCCCGTCAGCAACAACGACGTAAGCGGCATTCATTGTATCGAAGAAACGAGCGGCAATCGCGTCTTCTTGCGTTTCGCGCTGCCCTTTGTCCGTCAACAAAGCGATGTCATATACTGGAGACACCAGCATTCGTCAGTTGTCCCGCCAATCGAAATCGCCGCCGCAGAACGCAACGAAACGTATACTGGTTTCGCTGATCCTGATCGTATCACCACTGGACAGTGGTACGGTGCTCAGCACTGGGCCACCATTGAGCCGGACCAGATTCGCCTTGCCGCCATGTCCCAAATAGCATTTGCGGTCTTCCGGATCATAGGCAATCACGGCGTGATTGCTACGCGAAATACCATGATCGCCGAAATCCAGTTGAATCGCTTGATCATCGTTCCGTCCAATCTGCATCAAGCCTTCAGTTAGTGCGATGCTGGTTCCCCGCCCGGGTCCCGTAGTGATCACCAGCCATCCGACCGGGAACTCTGCCTGCTTTGAAGGAGTTACTTCGACAGGTCTGGCCTCCATCAAATCCTGCACATGTGTATCAGGGCGCTCGAAACCCAGGAACGTCGTCTTGACCCGCTCGCGCCGATTCTGAGTGGATTCAGGGGCGGTTTGGGCCGCTTGCAACTCTTCCTCGATCTGTGTCGCAGATACTTCGTTCTCGACGGCTGCTTCTTGCTCAGCTACCGGCGCCCGAGAGGCAGTTTCAGATTGTCCAGATTCTTCAATCGTCGAAGGTGCCTCTTCTGCCGGAGTCAGCCGGAGTGTAACAACCTGCTCTTCGGTCTCATCCTCTTCGGGCTGAAATGTGAATTCATCGGATTCTGGGATCTCATTGGACGATTCAACAAGCTCTTCTGTGTCATGGTTGCCGTGCTCCCCGTCCGCGTCCGCTTCGAATTCCGGCATTTTTTCTTCGGGTATCAGCTCCTCAGTCTCTTCGTAAGGCTCCTCGCGTGTTGTGTTTCCAGCAAGCGCCCGACGCAGCGCGTTTAAGTCTGCTATCGGCTCTGGTGTTTCGGTATCCTCCGTCGCACTTTCAATGCTTTCTTTCGACTTGCCGGCACCTTCGAGAAGCCGACTCAGGGGGCTTTTGTATTTGAACATGGCGACGACCTTCCGCATTTCTGACATCAGAACCGAAGTTCCATTTGGGTTTCACATTCCACCTGAGCCCAAGACCCAAGCAGCCAAGTTTTTCTAACTAATTCAACTTATTACTATCTGCATCAGGGCCAGGTTCGATCGAGAAGCGCACAAACAATCCCACGAAAACGCTCTGGCAGAACAGATTCACACTGACCGATCACTCTCTGGCGAGTTGCATCACAACCTCTTTTTCAGCTCCGTCTCTGAGAACGATCAGACGAGCTTCGAACTGATCATCCGCCACGAGAAGCTCCAGGGCATTATCCAGACTCTCCAAATCGCCGATAACCTCACCGGTGATCGCTTCGCGAACGATCACGTCGCCTACCTTCAAATCTGGCGCCGCTTCGGCGCTATCTGCGGTAACGATTGTCTGCCACCCTTCATTTCCGTCGGCTCGCACCACAAGGCCCAAACCATTGGCCAAGCCGAGCACACGCAGCGCGGGCAGGGCAAGCAGTCCATTGTTGGCCCGCGTCCTGCCCAATTCACGATAGCGGGCGACGACTCGAATATATCCGTCAGAATCCACATTGAGATCGTCGAGAACTTGAGAGGCAAACGAGCGACCATCGGGGATCTGTTCTCCATTGATCGTGAATATGACTGTGCCCTGTGTGACCCAGTCACCAATGACCGTCATGTCGGTGCTTGGATCAAGTCCAGTAACGGCGATGACATTTCCATTCGAAGCCCGGCGAATACTGGTCTCGAACGGGATTTCCACGTCCCAATGTGAGAAGGCGACTTGGTTGTCCAACAAATTGGTCTGCTCCGACACAGACCCAGGCGGTGACGCGGCTGTCTCGGGTTGCGTTGTTTCTTCCGCACGCTCGGGTTCGACGACCGGCGTTCTCGCCGAGATAATCTCGTCAGCATTTGCGGCCTCTGTTGCCGTCGCTTCGGAGGCCAATTGGTCGGCGGTCGCTTCTTCGGAAACTGATGCTTCGGCCAACTCGGCTTCATCAACCGCTGCCGCCGGTGGAGTATTTGGTTCAATAACTTCGTCTTGTACCGGTGCAACAATAGAAGTTTCGGCGTTTTCAGGTTCCGGTGAAGCCTCTGGATCCGACGCGTCCGCAGTGACCGCACTTGATTCATTGCCCTTTCCAACGGAAGTCGCGAAAGCTTGGGAAAACGCTTCATCATGAGCCTCTGACGCTGCATCGGTCTGGGCTATATCCTGTGTACCCACCACTGTCTCATCCTGCGGTTCGGCAACAGCTTCGATTGACGGAGAACCTTCTGAAGTTGCGGGCGAGGCCAATTCTGTTTTACTTCCGGAAAGAGCGAAATACCCCCCCGCAGCCACCGCGACGGTCACCAGAGCAACAAGGCCTAGTACCTTGCCACCACTACCCGAGTCGTTTCGAATTACCTTGTCAACGGCGACTTGTGTCTCTTCCTGCGGCTTAAGCTCGGTTGGTAGTTTAGCGCCATCCGGATTTCCTCCGATCGCAATGTCAGAGTTTCCAGCCAGCAATGCCGTCACGACCGCCTCTGCATTTTCGGTCTCTGCGCGAATGCGTTCCTTCTCGGCTTCGCTCAGAGGTTCTTTTTCGTCTCGATCAACTGCAACGATCATGGACACCGGGCGATAGGTGAAGTTGCCGAATGCAACGTCCGGCCCACGGAACATCCGGAGCCATTCCAAAGCGGTTTGGACTCGATCAGCTGCATGGATTTCCATTGCCTTGTCAATGGCTTCCAAAAAACCATCGGGATAACCCTCGAACCGACTGGCGAGAGGTACATAGGGATCAGGTTGGCTGTTGTTGAATGCATTCAGACGCGTCTGCCCATCAATCGGACGTTCGCCGCTAATCGCGTGATACAACGTGGCCGCAAGCACATAGAGATCGCTGCTTGGGCCTTGCTCGGAGCCGCGAACATAGAATTCGTGCGGCGAGTAACCATCCTTGACGACACGCAGCGCCAGCAGCGCGGCATTCTGGTTTGCCGCCCGTTCCCGAGCCGCGCCAAAGTCGATCAGAACAGGCTGTTCGTTCTGGTCGATCAGAATATTATCTGGAGAGATATCGCGGTGCAGCATACCGCTTTCATGGATGAACGACACAGCCGACAGCATTTTTTCGGTGACCTGCACCACAAAATCTGGGGTAGCATTGTTCTTGTGATCCTGCATGTATTCCAGCAGATCACCACCCTTGATCAAATCCATCGCGATATAGGCGGTCTGGTTATCCTCGAAGACCTGATGCACATTCACGATATTTGGGTGCACCAGTCGCGCGTGATTCCGCGCCTCCTGAATGAATAGGTCGATGATTGCATGAAGATCCTCGCGATAGGACGGATCAGCGGCCTCGACCTTGTCGCCGTTGCGACGGCACAAGGCACCAGGAAAGCACTCTTTGATAACAACATCCCGTTCCAGGCTGTCACGTGCCAGATAGGTGATCCCGAATCCGCCATTGTTGAGAAAGCTGAGAATCTCGTACTGGCCACGAAGAAGGCGGGCCCCCGGTCGTAGCACCTCGATATGTGTGTCATCGTCGTGATCGTGTCCGACTGCCTGATTCTGGCTCATTTCTTCCTGCCCGTGCTTTCCGATTCTGCGGCGCAACATTACTTATTAAACAGGGCTCAAAGGCCGCCAAACTCATCACCAGAAACAGCCACAGGGCCTAAAATGGTTAAACTTTTCAAATACGACTAAAATTGGGCCGCGCGATGACCTACGTATGAAGCGAAACCGCAATACATCAAGCCGTAGTGGATGCTAAACATAATACGGCGAAATACTGAAGCCTGCAGCGCTAAAAAGAGTCGATAATACGGAAAAAATCGTCGGATAAAACAGTAAATCTTCGCACTGAAGGCTCAACGAGCCCAAAGCGAATCAACCACCGTCCGCGCAACCGGTGATTACTCAGATTAGGTACCTGTTTTTTTCGAGGCATCGGAAACTGAACTGCCTGCCCATGCCAAGTTGTCGCCCAGCTGTGCCAGAATGTTCACCGCGTCTCGCAAGGGCGCTTTCCCACTTTCAAATTGTAATAGCAACAGCAGATCCATCGCCCGCTCGAATTCGGCGGGCACCCAATCGGCCGTCGGATCAAGCTCGCCTCCGCCTTCCAGCCGTTCTGCAAAATCCTCTACCAGTTCCTGACAGCTTTGAAGGAATGTCGCCGGATC
Source organism: Ruegeria sp. YKSE079 (assembly GCF_059612845.1). Classification (NCBI taxonomy): domain Bacteria; kingdom Pseudomonadati; phylum Pseudomonadota; class Alphaproteobacteria; order Rhodobacterales; family Roseobacteraceae; genus Ruegeria; species Ruegeria sp. YKSE079. The sequence continues at coordinate 46,694 of NZ_JBXWRJ010000001.1, forward strand.
CATATCAGAGCTTTCCTGCAGATCTTCATAGATCAAGGTAATCGCGGCCAGCCACTCTTCAAGAATGGTGTTCGATAGCGTTGGAAGTGCCGCGGTCAGGTAATCCTGCAACGCCTCTCCGGACGAACCATCGGGTAAAATGTCCGAGATTTTACCTTCGGCTTTGACCACGCTTTTTTCCAGTTCCGGTAAAAACACGTCTTGAAGATCGGCGCTCGCCACATCAATATCTTTCTGACGGCGCACCGACGCGATCCCTAGAATGGCTTCGGCCAAGGCTTGTCCGCCGCACGCTTCCCACAGTGCGAAATCGGGTTCGGGCTCCTTTGACATCGCCTTGACTGCTACGGGAGTACCGATCGGAACGACACTCTGGAATAGTCCAGCGGTTTCCTTCCGCAAGCGCCCGAGGACCCGGTCGAGTGCATCTTGGACAGGTTGCAGATCCGAATGTGTCACCGCCAGCAAACTGTTGTCCCTAAGCTCCTTGGGAACCTGCGACCACAGATGCCGCTCGGTTTCGCGCCATGCATTTGCACCGTTGCTGCACCAGATTGCGCAGTCGACAAATTTCAGCAGATCGAGGGTCTGTTTATAGCTTTCATCCAAGGCGCCTGAACCAGGCAAGTCGAACAAGGATATTTCGCGCATGGCCGGCGAATTCAATCCGACCGAGATGAAGTCGGGCTTGTCGGCTGCCGCTTTTTCAAGAGCAATCCCTGCATAGGTTTTATGCGGCTTGTCCCACCAGCCGACCGTCGTTTCAGGTTCATCGGCGTAAGCCACGATGACCAGAGGTAGTTGCAGGTGGTGCGGCCCGGTTGGCAGAATATCAGCGCCGGCAAGCATGTTCGCAAGGCTGGATTTGCCCGCACCGAATTCTCCGGCGAATCCAATCGCGACCGCGTTTGACAGCCGCTCCACATGAGCCGCTGCGCGCTCGCGCAACTTTTGCAAATGGGGCGTTGGCGGCTCGTTTCTGGTCGCTGACAAGAAACGTTCCAGTTGCCGGACAATTTGTTCGGTTCCGGGAAATTCGATCACTCTGCTGCCTCCGCCTTTCGTCTATCAGCCCGCGTCGGGGCAAACACCGCATCCAGTTCATCCGCAATTCGGCGCGCCTGGTCAAATGCGGTTTGAGCATTCACTTTCGCACTGGCCTCACCGGTGGCATCCCTATTTTCAAGGTGTCCGGCCAGCAACGCAAGATGGTGTGTCAGGACAGTGTCCAGGCGCTCCAACAAGTCGATACGTGCAGTATCAATCAGATCATCACCGATGAGTTCAAATTCCTGCGTAATCATTTTTTCCGCACGAGACACGACACTGTTTTTGGAAATCAAACGCGACAACCAGCTGACACGTAATTCGACAGTAATGCCTCGCGTCAAGGCCGTGGTATTGGGGCGGAACCACCGAACAGCGCTTGTATTCATCCGGCTTTCCGAGCCGTCTTTCCAGCCAGGAAGACCTCTGAGCGCCGCGTTGCTTTGCATGTCGATTGTATAAAGCTCGCTCAACATGCGCTGGCGAACGACTTGAGTTGCGTTCTGCACCAGTTCCCTCATCCGCTCGCGGAGGCCAGAGAAATCCAGTTCCGTCGCACCTCCTTTGGCAAGAAGAGGTGATGAACCGTTCGGGCCACGAACGACCGAGGCCACCATCTCGGCGACCGTGTCATCCATGACACCCCGCAGATTTGAGAACACATCATCCATGTCGCGGGCGATTTCGGCTGTTTTCTGTGCCACCGTCTCGCGAAGGGAACCAAGGATGTCTTTGTTCGCCTCGTGCCAAATTTCGTCTGGCTCAACCTCATTCTGTGACGCCCGAATTCGGGCTGCGCTTCTCTCCAGATCACCTTTCGCGAACCCATTGAGATGTTGCCACGACATCTGAAGCTGCTCGCCGCAAGGCCCATCGGCCAAAGATTTTGTGACATGCTTGCGCAAATCCGGCAGGCCCGATGCAATCATAGCGGCCAAACGCAACACCGCTTCGCGGCTGACAGGGCCAGCGCCTTGTTTCATGTCCCTGACGCCATCAAGGTACTTTTGCATCTGCTTGGGATGCGCCCGCAGCCACGCAAGAACCTTATCGTGGTTGATGCTTGTTTCATCCCCGGTCAAGGCGAAATGCGCCCATTGCGCGCTTCCCATCAAAACGTCGATGTTCGAATTGCCCAGCGCCCTTTCCAGCCCTTCCTCGACATCTAAGCGCACTTTGGCGGCATCGTCAGCACCACCGTTCAACTCGTCCACACGATTAATGAAAACAACGATCTGGCCAAGCTCCAAGGCCTGCATCAGACGAAACAGTTTCAGGTCTGCCCTGGACAACGCTTGATGCGCAGACAGAACCACCACAAAAAAATCAGCTTCCTTAAGGTATTGACGCGAGATTTCCTCGCGGATCAGAAGCGGGTCATTGACTCCTGGCGTGTCGGTCACGGTCAGCGGAAAAGGAAAATGGCCAAGTTCGAAAAAAACTTCTGCCTTACGGGTTATATCGCTATAAAGCCCACGATCCGATCTCGGTTCGCTTCTTTCGGTGTCCGTGGGGTCGTCGCCGGCACAAACATACCGGGCAAGGTCGGTCGAATCTAACGCCTCCAGATCATGGGTCTGACCCATCAGCTTTTCAAAGCTATCGCCAAGCCTGAGCCGTGCGCGATTTTTCATCGCCTCGACCTGCTCTTCGATCATTTCGCGCTTGTAGCTGTCCTCCTCGTCCGGGAACATGTTGCGCAGTTCTTCGCCTTCGGCGATCAAAGCGTTCCATTGATGGTTGTCGAAAAAGTGAAACTCTGCCCCCTTTACGCGACCCGATGGGTGACCAAAATGCATATCGGTTATCACAGTCGTCCATGGATTCACGTCCGACGGTAAAAACTCTGCGTGGCCAGTGAAACCGTTGATAAGACGAGACTTACCGGCCTTTATCTGACCGACAAAGGCAACTCCGGGCTTCAGCTCGGTCAAATCGCGTATGATCCGGGAAATGAACAGACGGGTTTCGTCATTCGCCGTTTCGTTCATTTCTTCAGCGATCCGGATCAACTCCCGGCGACTGGTCTCACTCATTTCAATACCCTACGAACTCATGGGGGTAACTTTCACACCGATAAGCAACAAAAAACAAGAAGTTACGACCGGAACAGAATTTACTCGCGTTCCCGCATTAGAGACTTCCAGAGGTTTACTACAGATCCAAGCTTACGAGCTTCGTGAACCGAAACCACCGTAGACGAACCATCGCGTAAGACAGCAATACCATTCCCCTTGCCGCCTGTCGGGCGCAACACGATGAGCTGTGGGCCTGAATTTGCGAAACCACTATCTGCATCCCACGCCGTCAAATCATCCGAAAGCCTCTTTAGCGTTTTTTCGTCCGGACACATTGATCCGCCCTGCGCGCACTCACCGGCGGCAAAGGACATGGAAAGATCACCATCCCCAATCAACAACTGCCCGAACGAAAACTGCTCTGACTTTTCAAAGAATTTTTCGGCCAGTGCCCCGTCGTATGAGATTTTATCAGAAACGCTTTCACTTTTGGTCGTTTCCACAGGCACCGTTTCCAGCGAGGCTTTATCGATTGATGGACCGAGATTTGCACAGGCTTTCTCAATCTCAGACATCGTGATCCCGACATCGTCAGCGTCTGGAGTCTTGTCGGGGTTCAACGAAATCAGATTTAGTGGGCCAGACGAAGCACTGATCGCCGTGATCAGTCGTGCTACCTTGTCGGTTACACCCCCGCGCGGATCATTATCGAAATCCGGCAAATCACCCACGTTTGCGTCCAGAACGTCCGTGACTCGGGAACTGCTGACTTCGATCACTAGATGACTTCCATCGCCTGCAGTTACTTCCAGGCGACGGGGCAAAACTGTTGCGCGAATCGCCCGCAGAAGTGCTGTTCGGCGATCTTCCGCAGATGCCCCAACTATTTGTGTGACAGGCGACAATCGCGGTTTTGCGTTGCGGCCCAATTTGCCGAGCATATCGATAATTTCCGTGTCGATCACGGTTGTTCCCCCCAAGCCCTGCTCTAAACGGCCTCCGCCACTGCGCCAAGACTCATGTGTGATTTGGTAAGTGCCAACCCAACGTTGGCACTGCCTCCGCAGATGTAACACACAACCTGTTCAGGATACTCCTTAGTGCGCATAAATACATGCAAGCGATCCTCTGAAAAGACGGCAATCTCTCCGAAACCACATCCACCCTCTTCATCAGCTTCCGCCGCCCGAATGATTTCGCCGAATGCTTGTATGCCTTTCCCTTGAAACAGGCTAGCAACTGCAAGTGCAAGTGTTTCCATAATTTCCTCGCCGTCCGCAGCTTCCGCTTTCAGGGCAAGCAACATTCCGGTTGCCATGTCAAAGTACCCGGCTGCAAAACACTCGGGTATCGTTTCCATTGCAGATTGGAGTGCGGCGTCAAGCGACATGCTTTTTCCAATCAATCGGCGTCACAGAACGAGCCATTCCGACCCCTGCTTCTTTCGAACGCCTGGAATGGCGTGTAGTGCGTCCTCAACCTGGCGGGCACTATGCTCGGCGGCAATTTGGTCAAACTCTGCCAGGAACGATTGAAATACACCCAACAGTTCTTCAGCATCCTCCGGCAGTTCTTCAGATTCGACGATTTCGCGCCACATGCTTGCAGCGTTTAGAGGTACGCCCTCCGGGACTTCGAATGCCGTTTCCTGTGGAGATCCTTCGGCTTCATCTTCTTTGAAATCAGGCGCCGAAGAGGCATCCGACAACGCGAATATGTTCGCCTGCTGCTCTTCGCCCAACAGGTCAGTGTCGCCCAAGGGAGCTTCATACTCTTCCTCGCGCTCGCTCGTTGCCATCAATGCGGTAATCGATGAAACGACATCTGACCCGGGTCTATCAATTTCCTTGGCGCTGGCATTGTCCAGTTCGGCACCGCTCGGTCGAGGTTGTTCAGTGGCTTGCGCCTCGAACTCATGTTGTGTTTGATAATCCGATGGCGCCTCATCTGAACCGTCGATCTTGAATACTACAAAAGCGTCATCTTCGACGCCAAGTGTGTCTTCGCGACTTTCATCCGCCAAAGCGAACTCAACCGAGGTTTCCAATTCGATCGCATCGTCGGTATCCGCGATACCGCTTTCGATGTAATCGTTCGACACCGCATTTTCTTTCAGAAGTCTGAACGGATGCCGCTCAGACTCGTCGGGACTCGGCCCATTGCTGGTGTTCAACAACGTACTTGTTTGCAACCGGAATACCGAGCGCAGTTCATCCTCTGGTGGCACGGATTCGGAACCGGCTGTGATTTCGCGGGTCGCAACCTGTTCGCGCATTCTGTCGGCTTCTTCAGCACCGATCCGCGAGCGACTCGTTTCTGGCTGGTCGTCGTCAACGCGTCGCTGTATGCGCGCCGGACGGACAGGCATCACCTGCGCGAATGAGTTGTGCTTAGGCTCTGTCGTGCTTACTAGGCTCCGATTCACCTGATACCTTGTCAATATCTCCGCCCGGGTGTTCATAATGCTCTCGGTGATCTCCAGAAAACTGTCGATCATTTTTCCGCCGCCACTTCGGACCCAAAGATCGGAATCGCCTGTGTGATCGCGAGCAATGATCGCGTCCTTGGCAGAAAACAGAATCGTACGATTGAAAAGGTGTCCGGCTTCGCGATTTACCCGGCGCAAAACCTTTTGACGATCTTTTGCATCCAAAGCATCCGCCCGCGTGACCAGCAAAAGCGAATTGTGATGCAAACGCTCTGGCAAAGAAACCCAGGTAGCACGTTCGGTTTCACGCCAGGCTTGGGTGGAATGAGTGCACCAGATCACACCATTCGCTTGCCCTACGGCACGTTCCCACACGTCTGCCGAGATCTTGGGGTCAGAAATGCCCGGTGTATCGATCAGATCGACGGCCTCGAGAATGTCCGCCTTCAGAAAGATCCGGATAAATTGCGCATCATCCATGCCAACCTGATCCAGTTGATCAAGCTCAATCTCGTATTTGCTGCCGTCGTGACAAACGACATATGCAGGTTTGTTTCCCCAAGAAAACCAAACCGGAGGCAACTGAGTGGCCGTAACTTGCGTCGGCAATGTGTTCTTTCGTACGAGAAAATTTAACAGCGTCGATTTCCCAGCGCTGAATTCGCCCATCAAGGCAAACACCGGCTTGCGGCGGGCCCATCGCTCGATACGTTTCCGCTTTAGGGGCGTGACGAAGCGGATATTGTTTTCTTTAGCCATATTTCTTCTTACGCTGCTTCGTTGCTTAGATCTTTCAGGATATCTCCTAGGATCTCATCCCGGGATCTCTCCGGTTGGAAACCAGCGGCCAATGCGGCTCGCCGATCAGGATTCTGGTCCCCAGACTGCGAGATGTCCAAAAGGGTTTCTTTTTGCTCGCGCATAAACTCGTCCAAGTTCGCGCGGACATTTTCCAACACCGAAGCAATCTGGTTTTCTTCGATATCCTTGGTAATCGATTGGGCTTCGGCAGCGATCAGGCGCGTATAGTCCGCTGCGTACGCTTCGAACCCTTTGCGCCGTTGCCACCAACGGCGCCACCACGTGCTTTGCAGATCAAGCGCAATCGTGCGCCCAATAGCAAGCGGGGGTGGAACGCGAGGAACAATCGGAGCCTCAATGCTGAACTCACCCAAATGGTTTCCCAACAGCTTGTGATAGACCGCCTCGAAATCCTTGGCCGCGTCACCATAAAGCGCACCAACTTCTTTGCGCATGTTGCGGGCAAAGCTGAAATAGGCAGCTTTTTGCAAGGTACGCAAACCTGCTGGGTCATATTGCCATGTACCCTGTTCGCCATTCTCTTCCAGATGAGCAATCAACGAGTCGGTGGCGCGTTTGACAAAATTCTCTTCCGCCGCGGCGAGGCGTTGCATTACCTTCTGGCGCATCCCAGCTGTCAGTACAGAAGCCTTTTCTTCGTATTCGGAAAGAACCTTGGAAACAGCTTCATCCGGCGACAACCCATCCAGATCGCGAACGATGCCCTCTTCGGCGCCCGACATGTTCTTAGCAACGGATGTTGCACGAATCTGACTGGCAATATTGCGAGCACGATGGCGCACCCGATCAATAAGGCGCGCACCCGCTCCTTCGGCGATCCGTTCGTTGATGGCCAGTAGTAAGTCTGGAAGACCCGACAGCGCCCAGATTTTGTCCAGTGATGCACTGGCCGGATCGAATCCGGCGGCCAAATACAGCGTGTTCAGCGATCTGTGGGACTCTTCCGTCAACAGGTCAGCATTTCCGGTCAACGCCGCCTCGGCCCAAATAGCGCTGCCGAACACGACGCTGGTTTCTTCGCTGATATTGTTCTGTTTAAGTGTCTGGTTGATACGCTCGCGGATTTCGGGAACCTGATTAACAGGGTCGGCCAGTTCATCAATCCGGTTGATAAACAGGATGATCTGGCGGTTCTCGAATTGCGAGATGATCCGCATCAATGCCACATCCATCGTTGTCAGCGCCTGGCTGGCAGCCAATACCACAACACACACCTCAGAGCCGCGCAGACTGCGCAGCGTAATCTGTTCGCGTACCATGAACGTATCGTTAACGCCGGGCGTATCGCATAACTTTAGAGATATCGGATATTGTGGCAGATCAAGGTACAACTCTGCTGCTTTGGTTACGTCCGCGAAACGGCCAGTGTTTGGGTTGATATCCGGATCGTCCTCGTCACCAAGGCATACATAGCGCTGAACCAATTCCTCGTCGAAATAGTCATATTGGTGGTGCTGACCCAGAATCAGGTCGAAATGTTTGCCCAACCGTTCTTCGGACTTGGCCTTCATTTCAGCGATCTGGCGGCGGATGTCTTCCATTTCGTCATCTGCACCGGCACGGTTGGCCAACTCACCCAATCGGCCACCGCCAACCATAAGATTGTCCCACTCTTCCTGATCGAAGAAAGTGAATTTCGCCTTGGTGCTGCCCGGGGGCATGGTGTTGATATTCAGCGTCGTGACGACCGATGTCCAGGGGTTCACATCCGAGGGCAGCAAACCGGGCCGTCCCGTCAAGATGTTAACGACAGTCGACTTACCCGCTTTTACCTGACCGACAAATGTGACACTTGCTACAAAGTTTTCCATCCGACCTTTGAGCGTAGCCAACCGGGCCGACGAGCGCGCATCAGCTACCTCGGTCAACTGGTCTATCTGCGTCGTCAGAGCTGTCATTGCCGATTTCATCGGCGTTAACGCCTCATTGCCGACAGATAGCAGATGGTCGTTGCGCGCCATTTTTACCCTCCAATTCCCCTCACTACATTCCCCGAGTCTTTCTGCGCGCCAATACGCCCAGCAAAAAGGTTGGCCGGCGCTTCGATCCGTGCAATCAGGTCTAACACATCACTTAACATATCGGCTTCGGTCTTCGGGTTGAATGTTGCCACTGCTTCAGAATCGGCCAGCACTTCGATCGAGCGGAAGCGTGACCCGTTTTCAAGACTAGCAACACGTTGGCCCGTCGGGAAGCCTTGGGATTTTTTTCCGGGCAACGGCATACTGGAGTTTGCCAGCAAGTATTTTTCACCTGAATGGGTGCAAAGCGATATACCAAATCCCGTTCTTGGATACCGTCTGTTCAATGCCTTCAATTCCGAGATGAAACTTTCACGCGCCAGGAAAACTGCCTCTTCCTCTGCGGCCATACGGTTCAACTGCTCGCTCACGACAGATACCCTTTACTAAGGAGTGGAGTGGATACTGGCACATTTGCCCCGAATGGAAGGACAGACTCGTTTACTCCTAACTACGAGCATCGCGCTCAACACGGTGTTTGTTTGGCGTGATTGAGAATTTTTGACGTCGGAAATGAGGCGGAATTGCGCGAGGAGTGACTATGGCGGAACTCAACGGTCCAATCGACCCCATGGAATCCTCGCATTTCGGCAAGCCATTGGCTGCGTAAACAATACCGAAACCATCATGCCGACGGATCAACGGTCAGGGATGCACCAAACAATAACTTGGCCAGTCAGAGGAGGCTATTCAACATCACTTACTAAAAAATTAGTTTGACAAAATGCAGGGCAATCGCAAATGCTACTAGTCATCCGGCCTCGGCTGGAAAAAACATAACACTGGGAGGAGACAGATGAGGAAACATCTGCTTTCCGCAGTGGCGGTTGCCGCCGTCATTGCGGGACACGGCTATGCTATGGCTGACGAAGCCGCGGCAACACGCTGGATCGACGACGAGTTCCAACCATCGACCTTGTCAAAAGATGAACAAATGGCCGAGATGAAGTGGTTCATCGACGCCTCAGGCCCCTATTCCGGGATGGAAATCAACGTCCTTTCCGAGGGCATTCCAACCCATTCATATGAAGCGGAAGTGCTGACCAAGGCGTTCGAAGAGATTACCGGCATCAAGGTCAATCACCAGATTCTTGGTGAAGGCGAAGTCGTTCAGGCTGTTCAGACCCAAATGCAGACCGGCAGGAACCTTTATGACGGCTATGTCAACGACAGTGACTTGATCGGCACCCACTCGCGCCTGCAACTGGCCTACAATCTTACCGAAATGATGGGCGGCGATTGGGCCGCAACGACATCGCCGACGCTGGATCTGGATGACTTTATGGGAATCCAGTTTACCACCGGCCCGGATGGCAATTTGTATCAGTTGCCTGACCAACAGTTCGCGAACCTGTATTGGTTCCGCAAAGACTGGTTCGACCGCGAAGACCTGAAGGCTGCTTTCAAAGAAAAGTATGGCTATGACTTGGGCGTTCCGGTCAACTGGTCGGCCTACGAGGACATTGCTGAATTCTTCACCAATGACGTGAAGGAGGTTGATGGTGTCACGATCTATGGCCACATGGATTACGGCAAGCGTGCACCTGACCTCGGTTGGCGCATGACCGATGCGTGGCTGTCAATGGCGGGCGCTGGGGACAAAGGCGAGCCCAACGGCATTCCGGTCGACGAATGGGGCATCCGAATGGAAGCGGGTACCTGCAATCCTGTTGGCGCTAGCGTGTCGCGCGGTGGTGCAGCCAACGGCCCGGCCGCAGTCTATGCGATCCGCAAATGGGATGAATGGCTGCGAAATTATGCGCCTCCGGGCGCCGCGTCGTATGACTTTTACCAATCGCTGCCGGCGTTGTCTCAGGGCAATGTCGCTCAGCAGATCTTCTGGTACACCGCATTCACTGCAGACATGGTCAAGCCGAAGTCTGAAGGCAACAACACTGTAGATGATGACGGTACTCCACTGTGGCGGATGGCACCCAGCCCGCATGGTCCATACTGGGAAGAAGGCCAAAAGGTCGGATATCAGGATGTGGGGTCATGGACCTTTCTCAAATCCACACCGCCTGACCGGGCGCAAGCAGCTTGGCTCTATGCACAGTTCGTCACTTCCAAGACTGTTGACGTCAAGAAAAGCCATGTCGGTCTGACTTTCATTCGTGACTCTTCCGTCCGGCATGAAAGCTTTACCGAACGCGCACCGAAGCTGGGTGGTCTCGTAGAGTTTTATCGCTCGCCTGACCGCGTGGCCTGGTCGCCGACTGGCATCAACGTCCCGGACTATCCGAAGCTGGCCCAGATCTGGTGGCAGCAGATCGGTGACGTGAACTCTGGTGCTTTCACCCCGCAAGAGGCGATGGATCGTCTGGCCGAAGAGATGGACATCACAATGGCCCGGATGCAGGCAGCCGACGAAAGCGCTGGTGTCTACGGCGGTTGCGGACCACGTCTGAACGAACCGCAGGACGATGCATTCTGGCTGGAAAAGCCCGGTTCTCCGAAAGCGAAACTGGAAAACGAAAAGCCGCAAGGTCAGACCGTGAACTATGACGATCTGGTGGCGCGCTGGCAGTCCCAATAACGCGAAACAGGGGTCGCCAGTCGTCTGGCGATCCCAACCAAACAAGACAAGCCCAACGACTTGATGCGAAGCGTTGGGGAATCGGGACTGGAAATCACGGAAATGATTGAACTTCACGACGTCTCCAAGCGTGTGGGTCAGGTGACGCATATCAAACCTACAACACTCAAATTACAATCCGGACACTTCAATGTCTTGCTGGGCGCCACAGGTTCGGGCAAAACTTCTCTGATCAAAATGATGGCAGGCCTCGACCCACTGGCTGGCGGGCGCATCGTGATGGATGGGCTGGACGTAACTCGACTTAACACGCAAAAGCGCAACATCAGTCTCGTCCACCAGTTCTTTGTTAACTATCCGCATTTGACAGTGTTTGAAAATATTGCCTCGCCGCTACGCGTCGCAGGGATGGCAAAAAGCGAAATTGACGCGCGCGTGGAAGAGGCCGCCAACCTGTTGCAGCTACTCCCGATGCTTGGCCGTCGTCCTCAGGAACTGTCCGGGGGCCAACAGCAAAGAACAGCCTTGGCACGTGCAATTGCAAAAGAATCTCGCGCCGTATTTCTGGACGAACCGCTTGCCAACCTTGACTACAAACTGCGTGAAGAACTGCGGGAACAACTGCCAGAGTTGTTTGCTGGCCGCGGTGCGGTGGTTGTGTATGCAACCTCAGAACCGGAAGAGGCGCTGTTGCTTGGCGGGCAGACGGCGCTTATGGCGAACGGTTGCATCACGCAGTTCGGTCCAACTTCCGAGATTTACCGAAATCCGGAAAATCTGGCCGCCGCACAGGTCTTCTCTGATCCACCGATCAACTCAGCCCACATATCCAAACTTGGCTTGGAGGCAATTCTCGATGGCGGGGCGCGCTGGACTTTGGCAGGAGCGGCTGCGGAACTGCCTGATGGAGACTACACGGTTGCCATACGTCCCCATCGTGTAACGCCGAACCGTTCGAATGCGAGCGACGTTGAATTGAAGGGACGGATCATCGTGACAGAATTGTCGGGTTCGGATTCCAGCGCTCATTTTCAACTGAGCGATCAGTCTTGGGTCTCGCTGGCCCCCGGTGTTCACCCTTATCGCGTCGGTGAAGATCACACATTCTTTATGAACCCGTCCCATTGCAGGTATTTCGGCCAGGACGGGAGGCGGGTGGCCTGACATGGCACAGATCAAGCTATCTAACCTGAAACACAGCTACTTCCCAAACCCCTCAGGGCCTCAAGACTATGCGCTGAAGGAAATCGACGTGACATGGCGCGACGGCGGCGCCTATGCATTGCTGGGCCCGTCGGGTTGTGGGAAAACCACTCTACTCAACATCATTTCAGGTCTTTTGACCCCATCCGAAGGTCAGGTTCTGTTCGATGATCAAGACGTAACCATGCTTCAACCGGATCAGAGGAACATTGCACAGGTGTTTCAGTTTCCGGTGATCTACGACACCATGACCGTCCGCGAAAACCTGGCCTTTCCACTGAAAAACAGAGGAGTTGATGCTGCAACGATCGAACGCCGGGTCGGTGAGATCTCTGAAATGCTGGAAGTCACGCATTTGCTGAACACTCGTGCCGCCAATCTCAGCCCGGACAACAAACAGAAGATTTCGATGGGACGTGGCCTCGTCAGGCAAGATGTAAATGTCGTCATGTTTGACGAACCTCTGACGGTGATCGACCCGCATCTGAAATGGAAGCTGCGCTCCAAGCTCAAGGAACTGCATCAAAGAGTCCGGGCGACGATGATCTATGTCACCCACGACCAAACCGAGGCGCTAACCTTTGCTGACGAGGTTGTTGTTATGAAAGACGGAGAGGTTGTTCAGATCGGCACGCCGGTTGAACTGTTCGAGCGGCCCCAACATACATTTGTCGGACACTTCATCGGCTCGCCCGGCATGAATGTCTTGCCGTGTGAAATCACCGGGAACAAAGCCATATTCGAGGGGCATCCGGTCGAACTCGAAGGTCCAGTTATCGGCGGCAGTGGCGATGTCAAACTCGGCATTCGACCGGAATACGTGTCGATAGGAGGCACAGGAATCCCGGCGCAAGTGACAAAAGTTGCGGATGTGGGTCGTCACTTTGTCGTCGATGCCATCGTCGGAGGCTCTACGTTGAAAGCCGTGAGTGATCGTTCTGCCCCGGAACCCGGCTCCGTTATTCACCTTCAATTCCTCCCAGAGAAGACCCGCATCTATCGCGATGGCTGGATCGCCACTACGGAGCGCGCATCATGAGAACGGAAAACCAAAAGGCCTGGTTCTTTGTCCTGCCGGTTCTATTGCTGGTGGCCTTTAACGCACTGGTGCCGATGATGACAGTAGTCAACTATTCGGTGCAGGAGACCTTTGGTAACAATCAGTTCTTCTGGGAGGGACTGGGTTGGTTCGAACAGATTCTGCGGTCCGACAGGTTTCAGGCTGCGCTAGGGCGGCAATTCCTATTCACTGCGCTGATCCTTTCAATCGAGGTGCCGCTTGGGATAATCGTCGCGCTATCCATGCCCCGAAAAGGATTTTGGGTGCCAGTCTGTCTGGTGCTGATGGCCCTGCCGATGCTGATTCCATGGAACGTGGTCGGCTCGATGTGGAACATCTTCACCCTGCCCAAAATCGGTCTTCTGGGATACTTCCTGAATGACGTCCTGGGTATCAACTATGACATGACGCAACAACCGCTTTCAGCCTGGATCACCGTCATCGTCATGGACGTCTGGCACTGGACCTCGCTGGTCGTGCTACTGTGTTATGCAGGCCTTGTGTCGATCCCCGACGCCTATTACCAGGCCTCCAAAATTGACGGTGCATCGCCATGGAAGGTGTTCCGTTACATCCAATTGCCCAAGATGAAGACGGTTCTGACTATCGCCGTCTTGCTGCGGTTTATGGACAGTTTCAACATTTATACCGAACCCTTTGTGCTGACCGGCGGCGGCCCCGGCAATTCGACCACCCTTTTGTCAATCGACCTTGTGAAGATTGCTCTGGGACAGTTCGATCTTGGTCCTGCGGCGGCGATGAGCCTGATTTATTTCGCAATCACGTTGCTTGTCAGCTGGATCTTCTACACTCTGATGACAAAGGATGATGCCCAATGAGAAAGCGGTCCATTGTCCCGATACTCTATATCGCCTTCCTGATGCTGCCGATCTATTGGCTGGTGGCGATGAGTTTCAAGACAACAAACGAAATCCTGTCGGGGTTTTCGCTCTTCCCGCAAACGTTCACGCTGGACAACTACAAGACGATCTTCACAGATCCGACGTGGTATTGGGGCTATATCAATTCCATCCTTTATGTCTCGCTGAATACGATCCTTTCGGTAAGCGTCGCCCTGCCAGCGGCCTATGCCTTTTCGCGCTACAGGTTCCTGGGCGACAAGCAGTTGTTTTTTTGGCTGCTAACCAACCGTATGGCACCGGCTGCGGTCTTTGCTTTGCCGTTCTTTCAGCTGTATTCGTCCCTGCGCCTGTTCGACACACATTTGGCCGTGGCTCTGGCACATACACTTTTCAACGTCCCGCTGGCGGTCTGGATCCTCGAAGGTTTCATGCGCGGCATCCCGAAGGAGCTGGACGAAACGGCTTATGTCGACGGATATTCCTTTCCACATTTCTTCCTGAAGATATTTCTGCCCAACATCAAGGCGGGCGTCGGTGTCGCCGCGTTCTTCTGTTTCATGTTTTCCTGGGTCGAAATGCTGCTGGCGAAAACCCTGACCGCGGTTGAGGCCAAACCCATTGCGGCCGTCATGACACGCACGGCCTCAAGCGCTGGATACGAACTTGGTCTTTTGGCTGCAGCCGGAACTTTGACGATCATTCCAGGCGCAATCGTCATCTGGTTCGTCCGAAACTACATCGCGCGCGGTTTCGCGTTGGGACGAGTATGAGGGACACAATGAAAAAACTTGCCGTTTTTCTCTTCTTTCTCGCACCCGATTTTGCTCGTGCGCAAGCCAAGGCCGGATGGGGGAATGTCGGGCAACAGGAAGAAAAAGGGTTCTCCTGGACGGACCCGCTTTGGCCGGACTTCTGGATGGCTTGGACCCCAGCAACACTCGCCGTCTTCATTGGTATTTTCAGCGCGATCGCCTTGATTGGTATCCTTGAAGTCACCCGCTATCCCGACGGTGTTGAACGGCGCGGTGTGCTGGGACTGACCACAACGCTTGGAGATCGGTTGTTCATTTCTCTATTGGGGTCGTCCTATATATTCCTGTCTTGGCTTGGCCTGTTTGGACAGCCTATCTGGATCCCGCTTTTCATTGCGATTTGCTGGGGTATCTTCGTGTTTTGGAAAGTTTAAGCTTTTTTACCGAAGGAAACGGTGCTTTTCTGAAAGGACGAGCAACAATTGGCGAATAAACACCGATCCATGAGAAAAAGAAAAAGCGGAAACCTTCTTACCGAAGTCGAACTGGAGTTTATGAATGAACTCTGGGGTCTGGGCGAAGGCTCTGTTCGAGATGTGTTGGACCGGCTGCCACCGGAGCGTGATCTCGCATACACTTCCGGTGCGACAATCCTGCGGATTCTGGATGAGAAGGGTTTTGTGGCCAGCCGCAAAGAAGGGAAGTCCCTCATTTACAAACCGCTTTTGGATAAAGACAGATATCAGGCTCGGTCACTTCAGAACTTGTCAAGGACACTGTTCGACAACACACCCGCGACGCTTGTTGCGCGGCTGGTCGACGATGCAGGCCTGACAGAGACCGATCTTGAGGAAATTCGGGCATTGGTGGAGAGGAGACTGCAAAATGACAGCGGTTAGACCGGTTCTCGACGTCTATATCGACTTGAATATCACTCTTTTTCTTGCGTCCATGATTTGGGGCTTTGCCAAGCTGGTGTTCAAACTCAAACCCCTACGATTTGCGTATCCGGCGCAGCTTGGAATCCTCAAAGCGTTGTTCATCTGTGTGCTACTCAGCCCGTTTCTGGCAATCGCTACGGAAATGATAGCGGGCAACTTTTGGTCTGGCGGTTCTTTGGCCGTAAGCGATCTAGCTGTAGCAGCCTATCTACGCGGTGAAATTGCAATACCGGCAACAGATTTCGAAGCATTGTTAAACACTCGCAATCGTTGGATCGAAGGCTTGACTTCGGGCGGTTTTGTCGCTGCGTCACTGTTTCTGACAACCTTGGCGCTAGGGGCAATGCTCATGGCAGCCCGTGCAGTTCGTTCGGCGACTTGTATCCACCAAACAATCCGGGATAGTTTCTTGTGGCGTCGGACCGCACGCGTTGACGTGCGCGTTTCGGATCGCGTCACAATTCCATACGCCGTTCGCGGCATACTACGTCGCCACGTCGTACTGCCGAGCGATTTGCTTTCAAATCCAAAGGAGTTGAAATTCGCGCTTGCGCACGAGTTCCAGCATTTGCGCGAAGGCGATGTGGAGTGGGAACTTGCCTTTGAAATCCTGCGTCCCGTCTTTTTTTGGAACCCAGCTTTCTTGGTATTCAAACATCAGTTCGAAAGACTGCGTGAACTGGCATGCGATCAATCAGTGATCGTCCGGCGCGATCTGGACGCGAGGGACTATTCCCGTTGTCTGCTGAACATCTGCTCGCGCAGCATATCTCAAGATGGACCTAAGGTAATGAATGTGGCCTTGGTAAATGGCAGCAAAGCAAAAAACGCGTTACGCCAACGGGTTCTAGCACTTCATCATGTACCTAGCTCTGTTTCAAGCGGTCACAACGCGGTTTTGTCCATGACATTCCTTTTTGCCATAATTCTGGCGATCGGCACCGCGTCCCTAAAGCCCTCCGAAGATTGGAGTCACGACCGCCTTATGCTCTCGACCATAGTAAACTTAGAGCGGCTTGAAGCCATTCGCGCCAATAGCAACTGAGAACACAATCAGAAGATCAAAACCACTGATCTACATGCGGGTGGAATGTCTGATGAACGAGTGCGTGACTTGGTGAGGCAATCGGATGTTCAAATTGACCTGAGCATCCAAACGGTACCCCGTCATACATGTACAGGAGTTCGGTATCAAAAACCGGCAACAAGTTTGAATCCCGTGCTTTAGTAACCAGGCACTAGGTCCGCCGCGCTGGATACCCGCGACAATCGTTGATCACTGTGAAGAACGAAGTTGAGACGGCGACCTCGAAATTTGCAAAACCAAGCCTAAGAACTTCGGGCGAGACAAATCAAATTAAAAGGTTGCGCTGCCTTAAGGTGCGGACAGCCACGATGTGGCTGTCCGCAATTGTTGATTACTCGGCTGCTGCCGTTGCAATACGGTCTCGTTGGCTATCGCGGAACAGTGCCTTGGCGAGAGCGACGCACATCAACCCCATGACCATCGTGAACGGCAATGCGCCGATGATCATTGCGCTCTTAAGTGCTTCCATGGGGTCCGCGCCACCATTGGTTTTGCCAGCTATCAGCAATGTGCCGATCACCAGGGTCAGGATGACACCCCATACGATCTTGTGCTTGTTGCCAATGTTCTGGTCGCCACCAGACATGATGGTGTTCATAACCAGAATGCCCGAGTCAGCCGAAGTGACGAGGAAGGTCATAATCAACACCACGCACATCACGGTAACGCCGGACAACAAGCCGCCCGAAATGATCTGTTCCAGTGTCACGAACAGTTTCGCGGTGTTTGACGCACCGATGATTGCGCCTTCGGCGACACCCGTAACTTCCATATCGATTGCAGTGCCGCCCAGAACGGTCATCCACGCAAAGCAGACCATCGCTGGTGCGAACACGCAGCCCACGATGAATTCACGCACGGAGCGACCCTTGGAGATGCGCGCAAGGAACAGACCAACAAACGGCGAGAACGCAATCCACCAGGCCCAGTAGAACGTAGTCCAACCCGCTTGCCAGCCGAATTGACGACCTGGCTCACCGGCGGCGTAGGTAGCAGCCAGAACCTCTTCGGGCAATGCAGCGGCGTCGCCTTCAAGGCCGGATTTGAAGCCGTCGAACGAGCCCCAAGCGTTGGTTGCTCCGCCACGCAGCGCGTCAGCGTATGGTGCCGCCTCTGCCGGAAGTGCTGCCGCAAAATCTGCAGAAGATTGCGGACCAAACGCACCGAAACTGAGCGAGACGTAATGCATCAGATAATCGACAAAAGCAGTTGCATAAGTCGTCATCGCAAACAGGAACGAACCGAATACGACAAAGGTCAGCAGCAGCAAAATCGACAGGACTAGGTTGAGGTTCGACAGATATTTCACGCCCCGACCCACGCCAGAAACAGCCGAGATGATCGACAGCCCCATGATGACCAACAGTCCGGAAATCAAACCAACGGTGCCAGGAGCCGGCGCTTCACCGGTCATGTCCATCATCCATTCCATTCCGGTAATGGCATACATACCGTCGATGAACTGCGAAACACCAAATCCGATGGTAACCGACACACCCAAAATGGTGGCAACGACACCAAGAACGTCAACGACATGTCCAAGGATGCCATTCAACATCTTGCCGAACAGTGGTGTCAGCGCGGAACGGATGGTCAGTGGCATGTTCCGGGTATAGGCGTAGTAGGCCAGCGATAGACCAGTCGCCACATAAATTGACCAAGCGTGGAAGCCATAGTGCAGGAACGTATACCGGAAACCAGATTGGATTGCGGCTTCGGTATTGGCTTCTACCTGACCCGCCAGAACAACCGGGTTCGATCCCCAAAGTCCCATCGGTTCAGCGGTGGCGAAAACCATGAGGCCGACGCCCAGACCGGCGCCGAACATCATCGAGAACCATGAGAAATTGGAGAATTCTGGTTTCTCGCCCACAGGCCCCATGATCCGTCGACCCGTTTGAGGCAGCAGTGCAACCACAAGCAGGAAGAAAGAGAAGAAGCCGACGATGACAATGTAGAATGCATTGAAATCTTCAAGCAAACGCCAGTTCAGGCTGCCCAGAACGCCGTTGGCGTTCGCGGGCCAGACGAGTGCCCAGATTACAAGGCCGACCATGATAGCCTTACTCAGCAAAGCGATTTCGACGCTGTGCCCTTCATAAAAACCGCTTGCGGCCCTTTTTATCTGCAAGTCGGTGAAAGGTGGTTTGGATGACATGTGCTCCTCCCTGTTCGCACGTATTTGATAGTTTTATTGTAGGATCGTTCCTTTGGGCGGCGTCCATCCAAGGAGCATGCCGCGCGGCCTAGGTCATCAGGGCCTCAATTTTTTCCAGGGTTGCCATACTTACCGCCACACCCTCTTTTCGCGCAGCCACGCGCTTTGCGCGTCGGCCATCTCCGGGCAAATGTGCTCCGTCTTGATACCTTATCGCTTCCACAAGACCGGCAATACCTGCCGCAAAAGCGTCACCGGAGGTTATGTTTGCGTCAATGGCAATAAAGAACTGGCCGGTTTTGGGTGGTCCGCCCGCAGTTCCAGAGAAGGGTGAAGCGTGTATTCCCAATGTAGCCCCGGTCAGCGCCGCCGCCATGATTTCGGTCAGCAACGCGACTCCCACACCCTTGTAGCCGCCCGAAGGGGCCATCGAGCCCTTGAGGCCGATATTGGGATCGGTGGTTGGGTTTCCTTGGGGATCCAGCGCCCAGCCAACCGGAATCGCCTTGCCTTCACGGGCATGTTTCATGACTTCGCTTTTGGCAATGGTGCTTGCGCTCTGATCGATAAGCAAAGCGGGTTGACCGTCGGTGCCGGGCGCGGCAATGGAAAACGGGTTTGTACCAACAACTGGTTTTGCGCCACCTGACGGGGCGATTGAAGCCGGTGCATTGGTGAACCCAAGACCAACAAGACCCGCCTGCGCCAACCGATAGGTGTGATAACCCAAAACCCCACAGTTATAGCTGTTCCTGATCGCCAGAGCCGCAATCCCCTGCTCTCGGGCGGCCGGGATCAGTGCTTCGAAACCAAGATCAATTGCGGGGTGGGCAAAACCTGTCGCTGCATCGACTGTAATCACACCCGACCTTGGTCGCGCCAAGACAGGTTTTGCCTGACCGTCTACTTTTCCGCACTGCACGTGTTCACAATAGATCGGTATATAGGCAAGCCCGTGGCTGGCAACGCCATCCGCTTCGGTCGCGGCCGTTGCAATAGCGAGCGGACGCGCGTTCTCTTCCGACGTTCCGGCACCCACGAGGGCGCGAAATGATAGTTCCTCGATTTCGGCGATAGTAAGAGCCCTGGTTTTTATCATCTCAATACCTCTTCAGTCGTTGTCGGATAGCCCGGCCCCTGCGCCCAGCAGGCGGGATTCATCGGATGCGGGAGCAAAAGTGCGATGAGCGAAACCGGTCAAAGTTGCCCAGTCCTCCGGATCCGGTTCCACGCGTGTGCATTGTTGTCGGTACGGGACCGGTGCATCACCTTTTGAAACTGTGACTGACCGAGCCCGAGCAGGGATGGCATCTGGTGAGGCCAAATTCACACCGTCCGTCACCACTTGAAGACCGTCGCAGTCAACTATCAGCGAGCAACCCAAAGTGCGCGCAGCAGCAGCGGCAAATGGCAACAGCAGTTCAGGGAGCGCAACGTCTCGCATCTTGATCGAACCAGATTTCAGCAGATGCGCACAATCGGACAAAAACGGCCCGGCTACCAATGGACAAAGATCCTCACTACCCTGCCATGAAGCTTCTATCTGCCGAGGGCTGTGCAAGATTGGATCCGACGCCAGATCCTGTTCCAACAGCCGAGCCAATACGCCAGCGCCATCAGATCCTTTTTCACAGAGCCAACGGGTCGCTTTCGATGCTTCTTCAGCTTGCCCCCAAGTATACCCCGCACCGCGAGTGGCGCGTTTGGCGGTGGCTTCGATTTCGTTCAAGGCGAAACTCATTTCTGCGCCTCCGGATAAACCCACAGGTCGGCGTTTTCAGTACTCAGGTCTTCGGGATAGGGCGCTCCCGCGTACATGCTGATCCGCACCCAGCGATCAGAGCGCGGGTCGAAATGTGTAGCTCCAAAGAAGGATAGCTTTGCCCGAAGCATGTCGATGGGCAACAGATCGGCGCCAATGGTGTTGTCCTGAATCTCGCCGTAAGGCGCGATCTGACGGATTTGAATACGACGGACGGTATGGCGGTGTTCGGGGTGCTCTAACAGAAATTCTGCCACCGGCTTTTTGCCGTCCCATTCTATCAACGCCTTGAAAGCAGCCGCAGCATCCCGGGCGGGGGCCAGAGGTTGCTCATACTCCTCAATCGGTTCCTCGAATCTTTCGCCAAGCCTCGGTTCCAGCTTTTCCTCGGACACATACCATGCGCGGGCACGGTTCTCAGGCACCTCCCAATTCACGGCCAGCGCCCAGTTGAACTGTTCTTCCAACAGTGCGCGCAGCCGCTCTACCGTCATTGACCCATCGATCCGGAAGGCGTCTGGATTGCTATCGGCCATACAATCAGCTAGGCCGTCGACTAGCTGCCCATAAGGCTCCAAGATCAGCGACGCGATCAGCTCTTGCCCTTCTTGACTGAGAACGCCTTCCGACCACTTGACCATCCGATCCCACGGGTACTGCTTGATCAGGCCGTCCTGAGAAAGATAGTCAGTTATCGCCGCAAGATCGCCAGACAATGCGGACAGCTTTTCGATCTGAATTGGATGCTCTGAACGCCACCAGGAAATCAACAATTTACTTCGTTCGAAGATTTCTCGAAAGGCCGAGGCCTCTTCCGCAGTTGCCGTTTCTACCGTACGGACGCGGACGATCGCCTCTTCACGTGCCAAAATCCAATTGTTGAACAGGACCGGATGGTTAATCAGATAGGGCGCCATACCCAATCCCGTGGAGTTACCAATCCCCAACCATTGGGCGATGGCCGGATCAAGATCGGCTGCCTGATCGCCTCCTCTCGAACGCGCCATATGCTGGACAAGATCCCGAACAAAGACGCGCGTCAGATATACTGAGAGCATTTCAGCCTGAAACGGAGCCTGCATTTCCGGTCGGTTGGCGATCTTTTCGCGATCAGCAGCGCCCAGTTTTCCCGAGCCATATACCGCGGTCGTACGCATCAGATATCCGACGGCATAAGTCTTTTCAGGATCGGGCTGCCTCCCGGATGCCAGCGCAGTTACGAAATGCTCCCACAACCGAACTGACCGGTTGGCGCGCGAAACCGACAGTTCGCTTTCTGTAACCCGCCCCGCTTCCTGCAAGGGAATATTGCGAGACAATCGGTCGATGTCCTCGGCGCTGGGGATGCCGTCAAAAAGCGTGAACGTGGCATCCCAGGCTGTTGCGATAACCCGGTCCGAACGCATTTCTGGCGGCAGATCGTGAGCAAAGGCGACAAGTGAATACGCCCTTTCCGGCCCTTGCGCAGTATAAACAGCGCACCCGACACCATTGGCATCAATGTCGAATACTGGTCGCGAAAATGACCAGTTTTCTGCTGCCATGCGACGAGTCAGCTGCCGCATGAAGCTCAGGCGGCATTGATGTAGTGACCCAAGTCGCGAAAGCCGCATGACGATCGCAGGGTCTCGTCTGCTGATATGTGTCTTCGCCGGTGTTTCCATTTGGTTACCCTTTTGGGACGAAGTTGTCGGCAAAGAACCGATACCAGTTCCCGCCCATGATTCCGGCCACTTCGTCTTCGCTCAAACCGGTCGCGCGTAACCCTTGTTCAATAGTTCCGAAATCTCGATTGTCCCGGAACCAGGTTGGCATTGGAGGGAAACCGGGGTTGCTGGCCGAACCCTCGCCATAGTCGATATTCTTGGTCCACCGACCAACACGCATCCACTCGACCACGCTGTCAGGCTGGTCCTGACAAAGATCGGTTCCGATCCCAAGGTGTTCCACCCCGTACTTGTCCGCGGCATTGGCGATCATCTCGCAAAAACTCTCCAACGTGCAGCCGGATTTGTTCTTTAGGTGATGCGGGTAAACAGAAAATCCAAACATCCCACCGTTTTCGGTTACAGCGCGGATCACCGTGTCGCGCTTGTTGCGCAGGGCCGGGGACCATTCGTGCGGATTGGCATGTGTGATTGCGATGGGTCGGTCTGAGAGTTCAGCCGCCTCGATTGTGGACCGGTCCGCCGAATGGCTCATGTCCACCACAAGGCCCACGCGGTTCATCTCTTTGATCACCTGCTTGCCCATTCGGGTGATGCCGGTGTCTTCGGCCTCATAACAACCCGTCGCCAGCAGGGATTGGTTGTTATAGGTCAGTTGCATGAACCGAGCGCCCAGATCGTGCAGGATTTCGACCAGCCCGATATCGTCTTCGATGGGCGACGGGTTCTGAAATCCGAAAAACACGGCAGTCCGGCCCGTTTCGCGCGCGATGTCGATGTCGCTGGCCCAGCGGCCTTTCATGATCAGGTCCGGATATTGCTCGAACCAACGATTCCATTTCTCGAAATTCAAAACCGTTTCGCGGAAATTCTCATGATAGGAGATGGTAACGTGGATCGCGTCCACGCCGCCTTCGCGTAGCTGGCGGAAGATCTTTTCTGACCAGTTGGCATATTGCAGGCCATCGATCCGCATCAGACAGGGCCTGCGCTGACATAGGCGGTTTTGACAGTGGTGTAGAACTCCGCCGCAGCCTTGCCCTGTTCGCGCGGACCGTACGAGCTGTCGCCCCGGCCACCGAAAGGCACGTGGTAATCGGTGCCAGCGGTGGGCAGGTTGACCGTCACAACGCCGGTGCGCGCGTTGCGACGGAAATGAGTGGCGCGGGCCAGCGATTTGGTCACGATGCCCGAGGTCAGGCCGAAATTGGTGTCGTTGACCACACTCAGCCCTTCGTCATAGCTGCTGACCTTGATGACGGATGTCAGGGGCGCAAACATCTCTTCGCGGTTGATGCGCATGTCGTTGGTGGTGTTCAGGAACACGCCCGGCGACATGTAGAACCCGTCATGAGGCATCTCCAGGCGCTGACCGCCACAGGCCAGCTCGGCCCCTTCGGATTTGCCCAGGTCGACATAGGCGAGGTTTTCGTTCAGCTGCTGCTGGCTGACGACGGGGCCCATCTGCACGCCTGCTTCCAGCGCGTGACCCACCTTCATCGCCTTTGCACCAGCGACCAGCTTTTCGACAAAGGCATCGTGGATGCCCGCGTGAACAACCAGACGTGACGAGGCGGTGCATTTCTGACCAGTGCCGCCAAAGGCCCCACCCAGTGCCAGCGTCACCGCCAGATCCAGATCGGCGTCGTCCATCACAGCCAGCGCGTTTTTGGATCCCATTTCCATCTGCACTTTGGTCAGGTTCTGGATTGCTGCGGCGGCGATGCCTTTGCCCACCGGCACCGACCCGGTGAAGGAAATCGCATTGACCTTGGGGCTTTCCACCAGACGTTGCCCGACTGAACGGCCCGAGCCCATCACAAGGCTGAACAGACCTTTCGGAATATCCTGCCGTTCGATGATTTCAGTCAAGGCCACGGCCGAGGCGGGGGTGATGTTGGCGGGTTTCCACACCACCGCGTTGCCATAACACAGCGCCGGGGCAATCTTCCACGAGGCGGTTGCAGTGGGGAAGTTCCACGGGCTGATGATCGCAACTACGCCAACAGCTTCGCGGCGCACATCCACTTCGATATCGGGGCGCACGGAATCGGCGTTTTCACCGATCTGGCGCAGACACTCGGCGGCGTAATACGTAAAGAACTGACCGGCGCGGTAAACCTCGCCCTTGCCTTCGGCCAGCGGCTTGCCTTCTTCGCGGCTCAGCAATGTACCCAGCTCTTCGGCTTGGGCCATCAACTCGTTGCCTATGGCGTTCAGGACGGCCTGTTTGCGCTCCAGTCCATAGGCGGCCCATTCGGTCTGCGCGACGCGCGCCTGATCTAGTGTTGCTTCAAGCTGATCGTTGCTGGCCTGCGCGAACATGCCAACCAAATCGCTCAGATCCGAAGGGTTGCGGTTGTCAATTTCGCTTTCGCCTGCCAGCCATTCGCCGGCAATCAAGTTCAGCTTGGTCACGTCATGCCTCAAATTCTCAAAAAGTCAGATTTGGAACAGTGTGGACTTACGACCGGATATCAGTCAAACTCAATTAACTTTAACAAACTTCAGAATATTTGAAGAATGTCGCTCAAAATCGAAATGCTGCGCTGTTTCTGCACGGTCGCGCAAACCGGAAATTTGGTCGAGGCGGCGGATCGTTTGGGTAGAACCCAATCCGCTGTCTCGATGACACTGAAACAGTTGGAGGATCACCTCGGCAAGCGCCTGTTCGAAGGTGAAAGAAAGAACCAATTGTCGCCATTGGGAGAGCAGGTTTTTGATTTGGCTTTGAAACAAGTGCGTCAATTCGATCAGGCGGTGCAAAATATCGAGGCCGCTGCGGGCGCCGTTCACGGATTGATCCGCATAGTTTCGGTGCCCTCAGTGGCCGCGCTGCTGTTCCCTTCGGTTCTTGATCATATGACCCATCTGTTCCCCGGCCTCAAAATCGAGCTGCGGGACACCGATACTCAACAAGTTCTGGATGCGTTGACTGAGGGCAAGGCAGATATTGGCATCGCCTCAGGCCATCACCCACTCAACGGGGTTCGGGCCACACCGCTATTCCAGGACCGCTTCGGGCTTGTCTGCGCGTCGAACCACCCACTGATTACTCGGGCCGAAGTGCCCACAATCTACGATGTCATCGCCGCAGGATTCATTCGAAACGCTTTGTGCGAACTTATCCAAACACCACGATTTTTAGATGTCGTTGAAACGGCGGACGTCACCATTCAGAACACCCATTCACTGATCACCATGGTTCGAACAGGGAAATGGGTAACCGTGCTTCCGGAAACAGTCGCGCGATTTGTTCCAGAAACCATCGCTTTTCGGCCCATTTCGGACCTGGCCGAAAAACGCCATGTCTACCTTTATCAGAGAGAGAGAACGCGTTTTAAGGAACTGACCGATGAATGCTGCACCTTTGTTCTGTCGCAGCAATTGGTCTAGTGCCCATCCATCGCTTGCCAACTCAGCCCAACAGCCATGCGTTAACTTCATACCGGATTTCCCGGAATATCCATTATCACCACGCAGCAAAAGATCTATGCACACGAGCATGCGGCCAACAGGCCGAGCGACAGAAACAGGCACACCCATGAGTGAATTTGACTACAACAGCCCGTCCGAAGCCGAAATTCGCGAAATTCTTGCTGATGCTCAATGCAAGCGCGCTGAGTACTTTCGCGACAGCATCAAAAGCGCGATCGCGTCTGCAAGATCGCTTTTTCAAATGGAAGATGACGGCCCAATCTATACCGGGGCCAGATAAAACGTTTTCGAACTTTCAAGCAAATTCCGCACAACGAAGCTTGCAGAAATTGACGCGCGTAAGCCGTTTCTGGCATTTGCGCGCTCGTTTTCGATTCCAAAAACTCATGCGGGTCTGAGCGTTGCTTCGACGCATCGGTTTACCGTCTGAATGCCGATAAGCATTTCTTCATGCCATTCACGGCCGTTCAAACCTGATCAGTTAGACAATTAAGAATGATGAGTGATCAAGTTCACAGACAAACACGCAATATAGACGCAGGTTTGCATTCAGGTTCTCCCTGACGGACTTCCGGCGCCTAGGGCGCCGGTTCTTTTTAGATCTAAGTAAGCGCTTGATGCCAAACAGTAACTTGTTGGACAAATTGAAAGTCGTTTCGACAACGACTCGGGGTGCTGACGGAGCAACGAGCCCCGAGTTGGCACAAATCATGCGAACCCTGTCAGGAGCCAAGCAAGATATTGCTGAAAACCTGGATAGTGTGCTTTTGTCTGGCGCGTCGAACATCGCAGCACTCAGGCAACTTATTGGACTGTGTGGCAAGATGGAAGATCTCGCCATAGCAGCCAGAAAATTTGCGGAAACGAATGGCAAACAAGACCCTCTTGTCTTTAAAGCAATGGAGCTTGAAGATTACTTCATCCACGTTGAAGCTCGGTTCATACTCTTCCTGGAAACTGGGCGATAAGGCAGCGACATCCTGCAGGTGTTGGAATGCCGACAACGCGAAGAGCCAGCATCAGCCGCTAGGTGCGCCAGTCTGCCTGAAACCAGCTCAGCTTTTCCTAGACAAAATGTCTTCGTTGTATATCGTTCAGCAATTCACTGATTTTCTGATCCTTTTTGGCAAAAGATGGTGACGATGCGACTGATCCGACGAACATTCACAGGTCTCCTCTACTCTGCCGCTGCAGCCACGATCGCTTTGGCACAAACGCAGACGCAGACTGAAGTTACGCCGAAAGTGACGGTAACCCAGGCCGTATTGGAAGCGGTCGCCAGCACAAAGTCGTTTACCGGTCGTGTGCAGGCCATTAACCATGTCAACCTCATCTCACGGGTACCTGGATTCATTCAATCGATAGACTTTAAGGATGGCAGCAGGGTCGCCAAAGGAGAGGTTCTGGTTCAAATTGAACCGGACGAATACCAGGCCCAGATCACGCAAATTCAAGGCCAGATAAAATCAGCCGAGGCGGAGAAAACGCTGGCTGATATTGAACTGGACCGGCAGCAAAAACTGCTCGACAAAGGAGACGTGGCCGAAAACATCGTACAAAAGGCCCAAGCGGACCAAGGCAAGGTGGATGGACAGCTACTACAACTAAAGGGCAGCTTGCAGGCGGCACAACTCAACTTTTCTTACACCAAGATCACAGCTCCATTTGACGGCCGCGTCGGCCTGACGGACATTTCGGTTGGCGCCTATGTTGCACCCGAAAGTGGAACGTTGGTGTCGCTGTCCAGTATTGATCCTATTTATGTCGAGTTTCCTGTCTCTGAAGCCGCGCTGATCGATTTCAGAAAACAACGCGCCCAAGAAAACAATACGCGACCTTTGACGGTGAAAGTCACGTTGGCAAGTGGGGACGTTTTCAAGGAAACCGGTAAAATCAAAGTCGTCGACACACAGGTCCAAACCGGCACAGATACCGTTATGATCCGGGCGGAGTTTCCGAATCCCGACGGGCAGTTGATCGACAACCAATTGGTGCTTGTGACTGTTGTGGATCATTCCCAAGAAAAGTCACTCGTAATTCCCGCTACGGCGCTGCAAAAGGACCAATCCGGGTATTTTGTTCTGACGGTCGGAAGCGACAACAAAGTAGTTCGGCAAAACGTAGAACTCGACCGCGTCACCGGTACCAGCGCGGTGATTTCCAAGGGCTTGAAAGCAGGCGATCAGGTAATCACTGTGGGGCTTCAACGTGCCCGTCCGGGTCTCGAGGTTGAAGTCGTTCAATCCGAAGATGTGGGCAACGGCAAGGATTGAGACGATGATCTCGCAGCTTTTTATTCACAGGCCGCGCTTCGCCCTCGTCATTTCCGTTATCATTACGCTGGCCGGTCTGATTTCCCTCACGCAGTTGCCGGTTGAACAGTTGCCCGACATCGTGCCGCCACAAGTGCAGGTGTCGACGGTCTATCCCGGCGCAGGGGCCGACGTGGTTGAAGCCACGGTCGCGCAAATCATCGAAGAGCAGGTCGTGGGCGTTAGCGACATGCTTTACATGAAGTCCACCAGTGGCTCGGATGGAAGCTATAGCCTACAGGTGACGTTTGAGCCGGGCACCGACCCCGACATCAATGCGGTCAACGTGCAGAACCGCGTGAGCCTGGCCTTGTCGTCCTTGCCCGAAGAGGTTACACGGGCCGGGGTCAGCACCAAGAAAAAATCGACCGCGCTTCTGGAAGTGATCGCGATTACGTCGGACAACCCAGAGCACGATGCTCTATTTTTGTCGAACTTCGCTACAATCAACGTTCTGGACAGCATCAAGCGTTCAACCGGGGTCGGCGACGCGGTGATCTTTGGTGCGCAGAACTATTCTATGCGCATTTGGCTGGACGTCGACAAGATGACGAGTCTGCAATTGACTGTCGATGATGTGATCAATGCGGTACAGGCGCAGAATACGCAGGCCGCCGTAGGGCGTGTAGGCGCACAACCGATGACCGATGATCCGGTATTTCAGCTCAATATCCAAACGCAGGGCCGTTTAACGTCTGCCGAAGAGTTTGAAGAAATAGTCGTACGCTCCCAAACGGATGGATCGTTTATCCTGATTGGTGACATCGCGCGCGTGCAACTAGGCGCGCAATCGCAGGATTCGGTAGCCCATTTCGATGGGGGTCCGACAGCGATGATCGGCGTCTATCTCGCGCCGGGAGCAAACGCGTTGAACACCTCTGAAGCGGTCGAGGCGGCGCTGAAAAGCTTGTCAAATGCCTTTCCCGAAGGTGTGAAGTGGAGCGCACCGTATAGTTCGGTGAGTTTCGTCAAAGCCAGCATCGAAGAAGTGATCAAAACACTTCTCGAAGCCTTTGTACTTGTGGTCATCGTCGTATTCCTGTTCCTTGGCAGTTTCCGAATGGCACTGATCCCATTGATCGCGGTACCAGTATCCCTGATTGGTGCGCTTAGCTTCATGCTGGCGCTGGGGTTCAGCCTGAACACCGTGTCTTTGCTGGCACTGGTATTGGCGATCGGAATCGTTGTAGACGACGCGATTGTCGTGATCGAAAACGTTGAAAAGGTGATGGCCGAACGCCCCGATCTTTCGGTGTCCGAAGCAACCGGTGAAGCGATGAACCAGATCACCGCGCCGATCCTCGCCATTACGTTTGTATTACTTTCGGTATTTGTTCCCGTTGCCTTCGTTCCGGGCATCACGGGGTCGATGTTTCAGCAATTCGCTGTCGCGGTCTCGTTCTCAATGCTGATCTCGGCTCTAAACGCCCTGACACTTAGCCCGGCCTTGTGCACGTTGCTGCTGAAACGCCATTCCGGGTCCGGCCGCGGTCCGTTGGCGTGGCTGTCCCGTCGCATCGACAACGCGAGGGATGGGTATGCTTTCGTCGTGACGCGCCTGGCCCGACGCGCAGGACTTGCGATCCTGTTTCTCGGTTTGGCGATCTTTGGTACCGGGGCTTTGTTCAAAATCACTCCGTCCGGTTTTCTGCCAGTTGAAGACCAAGGCGCGTATTTCACCGAAGTTGTTCTGCCTGAAGGTGCCTCAGTCAATCGCACGAACGAGGTGATGAACCAGGTTTATAGCATCCTCAAAAGCGCACCCGGCGTACAGGACGTGATGACCGTAACAGGATACAGTTTTGTCGACGGGCTGAACAAATCCAATGGCGGCTTTGCGATTGCCATCATGAAACCATTCGAAGAACGAACCGACCCTTCGCTATCTGTTCGTTCATCATTGAGATATGTACGTGCCCGGTTCGCAGGGCTGGAGGATGGGATTGCTGTACCGTTCAACCTGCCCCCGATCATCGGTCTTGGAACAGGCGCAGGGTTCGAGTTCCAGTTGCTTGATCTACAAGGCAGCGATGTTCTGGACCTTGGCGCGACAACCAAAGGACTAATCACCGCCGCCAACGAAAACCCGCGCCTGACCGGTGTCTATACAACATTCTCGGCTCAAACTCCGCAGCTGCATCTCGACCTTGACCGGAAAAAACTTCAGACTCTCGGAGTGGACGTGGATGCCGTATTTCGTGCAATGCAGGTCACTCTGGGTGGCTATCATGTGAATGACATGAACCTGTTTGGGCGCACTTGGCAGGTCAATCTGCAAGCAGAACAGCAATTCCGTGATCATGTAGATGACATTGCTCGCATCCACGTTCGTAACAAGGACGGCGATATGGTGCCGATCCGAGCTGTGGCGACATCTGACTTGGTCCTGGGGCCACAATTTTTGGTACGCTATAACAACTTCCGCTCGGTTACGATAGCCGGGGGGCCGACACCCGGGCATTCGATGGGCGAGGCGATTGCCGCCATGGATCAGCTGGCAAATCAGACGCTTCCGCAGGGTTATAGTTATCAATGGACCGGCACCGCACAACAACAGATCGAGGCGGCGGGCAAAACCCAGATTGTTTTGGGCCTGGCCGTATTGTTTGCCTATCTGTTCCTCGTCGCGCTCTATGAAAGCTGGACAATCCCACTAGCAGTGCTGTTGTCGGTGACCTTCGCCATGTGTGGGGCGATGGGAGCGCTGTTGCTGCTTGAGCTGGAAAACAACCTATATGCACAGATCGGTCTGGTCGTTCTGATCGCTTTGGCGGCAAAGAACGCGATCTTGATCGTCGAGTTTGCTATGGAGCGTTATGAGCACGGCATGAGTATCGTCGAGGCTGCCATTGACGGCGCAAGGGCGCGTTTCCGAGCAGTCATGATGACCAGCTTCGCCTTTATTGCGGGCCTCTATCCGTTGGTCGTCGCCGAAGGCGCCTCCGAATTAGCCCGACGGGGCGTCGGGACGCCGGTTTTCGGCGGTATGATCGCTGCATCGCTCGTCGGAATTTTCATTATCCCCTCTCTCTACGTAATCGCGCAATGGTTCCGGGAAAAAGTGCATGGCAAGCCGGACCGGCCGACAGCAGGACAGGAGGCGGAAAGCTGACCGCCTCCAATTTTGGAGGAAAACAAGATGCAATGGCTTCTGGATACGCTTCGGGATCATCCTGAGTTGTCGGTTTTTCTGTCAATCGGGATCGGGTTCCTGATTGGTCCAAAAAGCATCAAGGGCTTCAGCCTCGGCACCGTAACGGCCACACTCTTAGCAGCCGTTGTGATTGGCCAGGCACGCATCGAGTTGGCCCCTGAGTTGAAATCGACCTTCTTCATTCTATTCATTTTTGCGGTTGGATATGGTGTCGGACCGCAATTCATGCGCGGTTTCAAATCCGATGGATTCAGACAGATCCTTTTTGCCCTAAGCGTGTTGATCGTATGCCTGCTGGTTCCACTTCTGGCAGCACTAATCGCAGGACTGGATATCGGTTATGCCGCCGGGTTCTACGCAGGTAGCCAGACAATCTCGGCCGCTATTGGTGTTGCGTCCGAACAACTCACTCAAATGGGATTACCGAGCGAGGATGTGTCCAAATACAACAACCAGATTCCTATCGCTTACGCTGTGACCTATATCTATGGAACCATTGGTTCCGCGTTGATCCTTGCCAAGTTGGGGCCTCGCCTGCTCAAGATCGACCTTGTCGCCGCCTGCAAGGAATACGAGCAGCAGATGGGGGGCGGTGCGCAGGAAGATAGCGAAGACATGGGTGACCATTTCGCCTATCACGCGATTGAGGCCCGTGCGTTCGTGATGCCCGAAGGCAGCCCGCTTGTAGGCAGGCCCTTGGACGACTTGCTGCCCGATACCCGCATATTTGTGGAACGCTTGCGCAGGGATGGAAAAGTTATCGAGGCAGATTCCGCTTCCGAACTCAAGGCCGGGGACATTGTGGTTTTTTCGGGTCACCGCGCTGAATTGGTCAAACACCTGGAAAACACGATGCAGGAAGCAGATGTACCTGAGTTGCTGCGCTTCGAGATCGAAAAGCTGGATGTTCTGGTAACAAACCGACGCGCTCACGGTAAGAAGCTTGAAGCACTCGGAAAATCCTCGTTGGCTCGGGGTGTCTATCTAACCAAGATTACGCGGAACATGGTCGAATTGCCAATTCTGCCCAAGACAGAGTTACATCGAGGGGACATCCTGACAATAACCGGCAGTAAGCGGCACGTGGAGGCTGCGGTTAAGGCGCTTGGATACGCGGACAGACCTGTGGAAACAACGGATCTCGCCTTTGTAGGATGGGGGATATTCCTTGGCGGTCTGGTCGGGACTCTAACCTACGTCTTTGACGGTTTGCCCATCAGCCTGTCGACAACTGGCGGAGCGTTGTTGGCGGGATTGCTGCTTGGATGGCTGCGCACTATTCATCCGACATTCGGGCGCATTCCATCGCCTGCACTTTGGCTGATGAACACCATGGGGCTGAATGTTTTCATCGCCGTTGTGGGAATTTCGGCAGGACCCGGCTTTGCCGATGGCCTGCGTCAGGCAGGCATCGCACTTTTGCTTTGGGGCGTGGTTGCTACATCAGTACCGATGATTTTTTCCGTCTATATCGGTTACTATGTCTTCAGGTTTCATCCGGCGATCCTGTTCGGAGCCTGTGCTGGTGTTCGAACCACGACCGCTGCATTGGGCATGATTCAGGAAGCTGCCCAAAGCCGGATCCCTGCACTGGGTTATGGTATGCCCTACGCCATCGGCAACACGCTCTTGACCATTTTCGGTATGATCGTCGTCATCGCGATGGCGCGTTTCTAAAAGGTATTTAACAATGGACCAATTGAATCTGCACGATTTTGAAGCTCTCAGCCCGTTCGAAATCAAGGATGAGTTAATAAAACTGGCCAGCGAGGATTCGCGCCGTTCTAGCCATGCCTTCCTGAACGCAGGTCGAGGTAATCCTAACTGGATCGCCACGCACCCGCGCGAGGCTTTTTTTCTTTTGGGTCAATTCGCAATTACCGAAGCGAAGCGGGTGATGGATGATCCTGCAGGGATTGGCGGCATGCCTGCTCAGCAGGGATGCGCAGACCGCCTGCGCGAATGGCTGGTAGAGAATGCAAGCATGCCGGGCGCGGACACACTGGCAGAGGTGGTTGCGCATGCAATATCTGCCTTTGGATTCGATCCGGATTCATTTGTTCACGAATTGACGGATTCGATCATCGGTGACAACTATCCAGTTCCCGACCGGATATTGCATCATAACGCCGTCGTCGCACATGAATACCTGATGTGGTCTATGTGCGCCGGCCACCGCCCAGACGAAAAGTTCGACTTGTTTGCGGTCGAAGGCGGCACGGCCGCAATGTGCTATATTTTTAAGGCGCTCAAGAACAACCGGCTGTTGAACCCGGGCGACACGATTGCTCTGGGAACGCCGATTTTCACACCCTATCTCGAAATGCCGGAGCTTGAAGACTATAACCTTGTGACTATTCACGTATCCGCCCGCGAAGAAGACGGCTTCCAGTATTCCGACGCCGAACTCGACAAGCTGAAAGACCCAAAAATCAAGGCCTTCTTTCTGGTCAACCCAGGCAACCCATCTTCGGTTGCAATGAATTCGAAAACTCTTGCCAAACTGGATGATCTGGTAACCAACACCCGACCGGACCTGATCGTCCTGACAGATGATGTTTACGGTACGTTTGTTCATGACTTTCAATCAGTTCTCGCGCACCTGCCCCGCAATACAATCGGCGTTTACTCCTATTCCAAATACTTCGGCTGTACCGGCTGGCGCTTGGGCCTGATTGCTGTCGCTCAGGACAACATCCTGGACGAAAAACTGGCTGCGCTGCCGGAAGAAACGAAACTAAAACTGGACAAACGTTATAGAACGCTCAGCCTCAATCCGAGAGAAATCCGCTTCATTGACCGTATTGTGGCGGACAGCCGAGATGTGGCGCTTAACCATACGGCGGGGTTGTCATTACCTCAGCAGGTGATGATGTGCCTGTTTTCTCTTTGCGAACTGGTCGATACCAAAAAGACTTATCAGGCCGCCTGCATGGAAATCGTCCATAGGCGCTTCAACTTACTGACTGAGTCGCTCGGTATAGATGTATCCTTCGGCAATAACTATGACGCCTACTACGGCATCATCGACTTCGAGTACTGGTTACGTCAGTACGTCGGCGAAGACGTAGTTCAGTGGATCAAGCAGAATGTTCACCCGCTGGATATCGCGTTCAAGCTGGCCGAAGATCACGCTATCGTATTGCTGAATGGCGGTGGATTTGATGCACCAAACTGGTCAGCGCGCGTATCGTTTGCCAATCTTCCGGACGAGGCTTATGCGAAAATCGGTCGTGCTGTCAGAGCTGTCGCTCGCGGTTATGTTCAGGCATATCGAGCCGCGCAAAATCAACCGTTGCACGGTAACACCAATCAGTGATTTGAAGCGCGCCTGCCCCGAAATGATCGCCGGCGCACAGATTGAGGTGTTTCACCATATTCCCGGCGAAACCAGCGTGCCAGATTGGAACATGTCCCAAAGCCGGTGGCGACAACGATTTCTGTAAGCGGGAGGCTTGTGTGCTCCAACAATTGCCGGGCACGTTCGATTCGCAAGGCGCGATAGGCCGTAAGCGGCCCCGAACCTGTCAGATCCAGAAAACGCCGCTGCAGTTTTCGAGTGGAGACGCCCAATTGTTCCGCTAACTCGCCTATCTTCAGTGGCTCTTCCAAATGCTGACGCATAATGTCCAGACAACCTGCGATCAATCGATCCCCCTGCGCACGTTGCACCAACGACAACGAGACCTTGCTTTGTTGCTGGCGCGGGTCAGCGCTCAAGCCCAGATAGTCACTCAAGGCGCTGGCGGTGAATTGGCCGTGGTCCTCGCCGACAAACTCGAGTAGCAGCCGCAGGGCAGCAAAACTGCTAACGGCAGTACAGACAGACCCGGACGTTGCAGAATGTGCACCGGGAACACGCTCCACCAATTGCTCTTCAGCCGCAGCCGCGGCGAAATTGGGGTGAATGGCAACGGAATATCGTTCCTGCAATCCGGTGTCGCATAACAAAAAGATCGCACCGCCAATCAAAACTGACCTGTTTGCGAGTCGTAGAATCTGATGTATTCGATTTCGTTCGTCCGAAGTCAGATGCCAGCGATCATGAATATCCCCGAGAAAAATAACTGTGCGATTGGCCCAGTAACGGGCATCCTCCGCAGGTTGTGCCGAAAGCTTTCTCACGGAAATCTCGTATGGCGCGCCTTTTACCAGTTCGTTCGCAGCTCCAAAAAGGTCAACGACAATCTGAGCAGAAGCCTCTGTCGCGCTAGTTGGCACAATAACGTCAATTGCAGTCATTCGAGAACTCGACACCACGAGTCCGCGTACCGGAGCCGAAGTTTGGGGATTTGATGCACAATAGAACACATTGCCCTCCATTTAGCGGAAGTTGCGCGGCGGGTTTGCCGGTTCATTGCAGGTTATTGATGCGTCCCGCCTAGCAACTTAGACGGGACGCCTGCGCAGCAGATTAAGCTGCGTCTTCTTCATAATCCGACATCGGCGGGCAGGTGCACACCAGATGGCGGTCACCAAAGACATTGTCGACCCTGTTCACCGGCGACCAGTACTTGTCGACGACAAAACTGCCGGCTGGGAAGCATGCCTGTTCCCGCGTGTACGGACGATCCCATTCGCCTACCAGATCTCGCACCGTATGCGGCGCGTTTTTTAGTGGGTTGTTTTCGGGATCTATTTTTCCGTCAATAATGTCCTGCGCTTCTTGTCGAATTGACAGCATTGCATCACAGAAACGATCCAGTTCTGCCATTGGCTCGGATTCGGTCGGCTCCACCATCAGAGTTCCGGCAACCGGCCAGGACATTGTCGGCGCGTGGAAACCGCTGTCGATAAGTCTCTTGGCGATGTCGTCCACAGTCACGTTTCCATCTTCTGCAAGCGGTCGTGTGTCGAGGATGCATTCATGCGCCACACGCCCCGATTCTGAAGTGTAGAGAACCTTGTATGCGTCCTTGAGCCTGGCAGCGATGTAGTTAGCGTTCAGGATTGCCACCTTGGTCGCTTGCGTTAGACCCTCGCCGCCCATCAGCAACAGGTACGCCCAGCTGACCGGCAGGATCGACGGTGACCCGAACGGCGCGGCCGAGACAGGACCAATGGCCTGGTTCAACTCAGGATGTCCCGGCAGATAGGGTTCCAGATGCGACCGAACGCCAATCGGTCCCATGCCGGGGCCTCCTCCGCCGTGCGGGATGCAAAAAGTTTTGTGTAAGTTCAAGTGGCTTACATCCCCGCCGATCTTACCCGGCTGGGCCAGACCGACCATCGCGTTCATGTTCGCGCCGTCGATATAGACCTGACCCCCATGATCGTGAACGATCTGGCAAACCGCCTGCACTGTCTCTTCAAACACACCGTGCGTCGAAGGATAGGTGATCATGCAAGCAGCCAAATGATCGGAGTGTTTCTCGGCTTTTGCCTTGAAATCGGCAATGTCGATGTTGCCGTGGTCATCTGACTTCACCGGTACCACTTGATAGCCGACCATATTGGCGGTCGCCGGGTTAGTGCCATGCGCCGAGGTAGGGATCAGGCAGATGTTGCGATGCCCTTGTCCCTTGGCCGCGTGGTAGTTCCGGATGGTCAGCAAACCGGCATACTCCCCCTGCGCGCCCGAGTTGGGCTGCATGGAGATGGCGTCGTAGCCGGTGATCTGACACAGTTTGTCGTTCAGATCCGCTATCATCTCGTGATAGCCCTGTGCCTGATCCTCTGGGCAGAACGGGTGCAGGTTTCCAAATTCCGGCCAGGTCACCGGGATCATCTCGATGGTCGCGTTCAGCTTCATCGTGCACGATCCAAGCGGGATCATTGCACGGTCCAATGCCAAGTCGCGGTCAGCGAGACGGCGCATATAACGCGTGATCTCCGCTTCGGCACGGTTTAGGTGGAAGATCGGGTGGGTCAGGTACTCGCTTTCCCGCAGCGCATAGTCGGGCAAGCGGTACATGCGGTTCTTTTGGCTATCGTCTTTCTTGTCGATGCCGAATGCACCCCAGACGGCTTCGATGGTTTCCGGGCGCGTTTGCTCGTCAAGCGATATGCCAACCTTGGTTTCGCCGACCTTGCGCAAGTTGATGCCACGGGCAACTGCAGACTCCATAACAACCTTCTGCAGGTGACCAACCTCGACAGTGATGGTGTCGAAGAATACCTCCGGTTCGACTTGAAAGCCATGCTCTTCCAACCCGGCGGCCAAACGCGACGTCTTGCGGTGCACCGATTGGGCAATCGCCTTGATGCCATCCGGGCCATGATAGACCGCATACATCGAAGCGATGACGGCAAGCAGGGCCTGAGCGGTGCATACGTTGGAGTTTGCTTTTTCGCGGCGAATATGCTGCTCGCGGGCCTGAAGTGCAAGACGGTAGGCCTTGTTGCCGCGAGCATCGACCGAAACGCCAATGATACGACCTGGCATCGAACGCTTGAGAGCGTCGGACGTCGCCATGTAAGCCGCGTGCGGCCCGCCATAACCCATCGGAACGCCAAAACGCTGGGTCGATCCCACTGCAATATCCGCCCCCATTTCGCCGGGCGACTTCAGAAGGGCCAAAGCCAAGATGTCTGCGGCAACAATGGCAATCGCCTTGTGCTCATGCAGGGCAGCGATTTCCTTCGTGAAATCACGCACGTGACCATAGGTACCGGGATACTGGAAGATCGCTCCAAATACGGCACCCGGATCCAGATCATCGGGATCAGCCACCTGGACGTCGATGCCCAACGGTTGCGCGCGAGTCTTGATTACCGCGATGGTCTGCGGGTGGCAATTCTTGTCAACAAAGAACGCCGCATTGTTGGCCTTGGATCGCCCACCTCGCTTGGCCATCGTCATAGCCTCGGCTGCGGCGGTCGCCTCGTCCAGCAGGGATGCATTCGCGATATCCAACCCAGTCAAGTCGCTGACCATGGTTTGGTAGTTCAGCAACGCCTCAAGACGACCTTGCGAGATTTCTGCCTGATAGGGCGAGTAGGACGTATACCACGCCGGGTTTTCCAGAATATTTCGCAGGATCGGCGCCGGTGTCGTGGTGCCATAGTAGCCTTGCCCGATCAAAGACGTCAGAACCTTATTCTTGGACGCTACTTCGCGCATGTGAAACAGTGCATCGCGCTCGGTCATTGCCGGACCCCAATCCAGCGGCTCTTTCATGCGAATTGCCGGGGGCACCGTGGCGTCGATCAGTTGATCCAGCGTCTTGAAGCCAATCACCTTGAGCATGTCGGCCATCTCACGTGGGGATGGTCCGATATGACGGCGATTGGCAAAGTCATATGCTTCGTAATCGGTCAGTTTGAAGGCCATTTCAGCACTCCTGTTGCGAAACTTGAACCCGGCAGATCCAGCCGCCGGGAAATCTTGGAAATGTCGCGGCGATCAACCGATCAACGCTTTATATGCGTCAATATCCATCAGGTCTTCGAGCTGTGAAGCATCTGTTACCTTGATCTTGTAGATCCACGCGTCGGCTTCGGGGCTTTCGTTGAGCGCGCCGGGATTGTCGGCAAATACTTCATTTACCTCTACGATTTCACCATCTACCGGAGCGTAGAGCTCCGATGCGGCTTTGACGGACTCGATTACGCCGATTTCGCCGCCCTTCTCGAACTCTTCTCCAACGTCACGCTGTTCAACGAAAACTACTTCTCCCAATTGATCCGCGGCGTGTTGTGTAATGCCCAGAGTGGCGACGTCGCCCTCGACCGTGATCCATTCATGCTCTTCCGAGTAATAGGTTGCCATTGCTTTCTCTCCTGGCTTAACGCTTGTAGTTCTGTGTGACGAAAGGCAATGCCACGATTTCCGCAGTTTGCGCTTTGCCACGAATGATGAGGTTCACTTTCTCACCTGGTTCACCATGACCCGCCGAGACATAACCCATTGCGACCGGGCCGCCCACAGTTGGGCCAAATCCGCCCGAGGTGATCTGTCCGATGGGGTTGCCCTCGGCACATTGGATTTCCACGCCCTGGCGTGCTGGCGCTCGCCCTTCCGGTTTGATCCCGACCAGCTTGCGCGTGGCGCCTTCGGCCAGTTCCTTTTGAATGCGCGCAGCTCCCGGAAAGCCACCCTCTTCCTTGCGACGTTTCTGGATTGCCCAGCTCAGCGACGCTTCAATCGGCGAGGTCGATTGGTCGATATCGTTGCCGTAAAGACAAAGCCCGGCTTCTAGTCGAAGGCTATCTCGTGCTCCAAGGCCAGCCGGTTCGCAATCTTCATGTGCAAGAAAAGCTTTGGTGATTTCGATGGCCTTGTCTTCGGGGATCGAGATTTCATAGCCATCTTCACCGGTGTACCCCAAACGAGAAATGCGGCATTCGACGCCGTTGATCTCTCCGAGCGTTGTCTCCATGAACTTCAGGTCACGGGCAGCGGAGCAGAGTGCACCCACCACATCTTCGGCCTTCGGACCTTGCACTGCGACTAGCGCACGGTCGAATAGTTCGGTTACTTCTACACCTTCCAGATTTGCCGCCATATGCGGGATATCTTGGTGGCGCAACGCGGCGTTCACAACGACAAAGTAGTGATCACCTGCGTTCGACACGATCAAGTCGTCCATGATGCCGCCATCCTGGGTGGTAAAAAAACCGTAACGTGCCTTGCCTTCTTTCAGTGTCGCAAAAGCCTGAGGGCACAATGTTTCGAGCTTTTCGCCCACATTTTCGCCCCTAAGGATCACTTGACCCATGTGAGAAACGTCAAAAACTGCTGCCTTTTCTCGGCATTGCTTGTGCTCACCCATAATTCCCATGGGATATTGGACCGGCATTTCCCAGCCGGCAAAGTCGACCATCTTGCCGCCTAGTTCCACGTGCAGATCGTAAAGCGGGGTGCGTTTGGGCGCGTCGGTCATAACAAAAGCCTTTCAATATCTGATCCGGTTCAGCCGCGAACGACCATGACCGAACAATGAGCGTTTCGAACAACGCGGGCAAGGTTTGGCCCGATCTCGAAGTTTGGAAAATCACCCTCTGCCGAAGCCATCACGATAAGATCAAACGCACCCTTGTGGGCAAGCTTGAGGATTTCACGATACACGCTGCCTTCCTCAATATGAACTGTCACGTCGACAGCGCTACCACTAGCCAGTACGGCCTGCACAGCTTTTCTCACGTGCTCTTTAGCGCCGTGACCATAATTTTCCGGAAGGTTAGGCAACTTGATAATCTCGGGAACGACCGAAACAGCATGCAGTTCGGCACCATAAAATTTCGCCTGTTCCAGGGCTAGCGGCAGTGCCTTTTTCCACGACCGTTCATCGGTGTGATCAATCGGCAGCAGTATCTTTGTGGCCATCGGTCATCTCCTCGATAGTAGGAATTCGCTTTAAGGAGGCAGGGGGCCACCACGGCCCCCTGCCGACAGTTATTCGGCAGGTGTTCCGCCGGGTTCTTCCGATTTGCCGCCGCTGGCAAAGAACTCTTTCGTCAACTTGAAGACGATCGGGCTCAGCAGGGCCAGGGCGATCAGGTTCGGAATGGCCATCATGGCGTTCAGCGTATCGGCCAGCAGCCAGATGAAGCCCAGATCCGCAGTTGCGCCGAAGTAGATCGCAATGATCCAAAGGATGCGGTAGGGAAGCAGGGATTTCACGCCCAGCAGGAACTCAACGCATTTCTCGCCGTAGAAAGACCAGCCAAGGATGGTGGTGAAGGCAAAGATCGACAGAGCGATGGCGATGATCGAACCACCGATACCCGGCAATGTGGACTCAAACGCTAGCGAGGTCAGCGCCGCACCGGATTCACCCGATGTCCACGCACCAGACGAGATGATCGCCAGACCGGTAATCGAGCACACGATGATCGTGTCGATGAACGTACCCAGCATCGCAATCAGACCCTGATTGACCGGGCCTTTGGTCTCGGCTGCCGCGTGTGCAATCGGTGCCGAACCCAGACCGGCTTCGTTCGAGAACACACCACGTGCCACGCCAAAGCGAATTGCCATCCACACAGCCGCACCGGCAAATCCGCCTTCGGCGGCCGACGGGGTGAAGGCGTAGGTAAAGACCAGCGACAGGGCGGAACCGATGTTGCCGATGTTGATCAGCAGAACCAGCAGGCCGGCAGCGATGTAGGCAATTGCCATGAACGGAACCAGTTTACCGGCAACCGCGCCGATGCGGGTGATGCCGCCCAGGATAACAGCTGCGGTCAGAACCATCAGAACAACACCCGTGACCGAGGTGTTCAGGCCAAAGTTCGATTCCAGAACCTGAGCCACACCGTTTGCCTGCACGCCGTTGCCGATGCCGAAGGCAGCAATCGCGCCGAACAGGGCAAATGCAACGCCCAGCCAGGCCCATTTCGCGCCAAGACCGTTTTTGATGTAGTACATCGGGCCGCCAACATAGTTGCCCAGTTCGTCTTTCTCGCGGTATTTCACCGCGCAGACAGCCTCGGCATATTTGGTGGCCATGCCCACCAGGGCGGTCATCCACATCCAGAACAAGGCGCCCGGACCGCCCAGGAAGACAGCAGTGGCCACACCGGCGATGTTACCGGTACCGATGGTTGCCGACAGCGACGTCATCAGCGCGTTGAAGGGGCTGATCTGGCCTTCGCCCTGCCCTTCACGGCCTTTGAACAGCAGGCTGAAGCCCGTGCCAATGCGCAGGATCGGCATGAACTTCAGACCGACCTGCAAGAAGAAGCCGACGCCAAGGATGAGAACCAGCATCAGCGGCCCCCACACGACGCCATTGATGGCCCCTACGATTGAATTTAACGCTTCCATGGTTTCCCTCCCATTTGCGTTTGGTTTATGCCCCTTTGGCGATGGCCCGCTGACGGGCCTGCCGGAGAGCAGCGAAATCTTCGTCCGCGTGGAACGACGACCGGGTCAGTGGAGTTGCTGACACGTGCAAAAAGCCCTTGGACCGGGCAATCTGTTCCAGTTGGGCGAACTCGTCCGGTGTCCAGAACCGGTCAATTGGATGGTGTTTCGGAGTTGGTTGCAGATATTGACCAATGGTCAGGAAATCGACCTGCGCAACCCGCAGGTCATCCATGACCTGACGCACATCCGCGAGCGTTTCTCCCAAGCCCACCATCAGGCCGGATTTAGTGAATATTTCGGGTTTGGCACGCTTGGCGTCATCCAGCAACCGCAGCGACGTGTAATACCGCGCGCCGGGACGGACGGTCGGATATAGGTGCGGCACGGTTTCCAGATTATGGTTGAACACGTCCGGCGCGGCGTCAAAAACTGCCTTGGCGGCGTCGCCCTTGCCCAGAAAATCGGGGGTCAGAACTTCGACTGTGGTGCCCGGGTTCTGGTGGCGTACCGCCCGAATGGTCTGGGCAATATGCTCGGCCCCACCATCGGCCAGATCGTCGCGATCGACCGAAGTGATGACGACGTGGCGCAGGCCCAGCTTCTTGACCGCCGCCGCAACACGACCGGGTTCAAAGGCGTCCAGCGCGTCGGGACGGCCAGTAGATACGTTGCAGAACGAACATCCGCGTGTGCAGACCTCGCCCATAATCATCATAGTTGCGTGCCGTTTGGACCAGCATTCGCCGATATTGGGGCAAGCAGCCTCTTCGCAAACTGTTGCCAGTTCATGATCCCGCATCAGGCGGCGGGTTTTATAGTACTCGCTGCCTTCGATCTTTTTCTTGCGAATCCACTCCGGTTTGCGCGGAATCGCGCTGTCAACCTTTCTGGCTTTCTCGGGATGGCGCAAACGGGGAACATTCATCGATCAGGTCCTCACGCGTGGATGGCGCGGCCCATGGCGTCAAGGCATGCTTCCTTAACTGCCTCACCCATCGCCGGATGAGCGTGGCAGGTTGCCGCCACTTCGGCCACCGTCACGCCCTTAGTCATCGCTAGAACGAGCTCGGCAATCAGGTCGCCTCCGTGCGCACCACAGATATGGGCACCCAGAATTCTGCCATCCGGTCCGGCCAAGATCTTGACTGCTCCGTCCGTTTCACCCGTTGAACGCGCGCGAGAATTGGCCATGAATACGAATTTGCCAACACTGTATTCTGTACCAGCTTCTTTCAGTGCTTCTTCGGTCTGGCCAACGGATGCGACTTCGGGATCGGTATAAACCACTCCGGGAACCTTATTGTAGTCCACATGCGCTTCCTGCCGCGCCATCATTTCAACGCAAGCAACGCCGTCTTCTTCCGCCTTATGGGCCAGCATCGGTCCAGGCACACAATCGCCAATGGCATAAAGTCCAGGAACCGAGGCTTCAAACGCATTGTTGACCTCAATGTAGCCACGCGCGTTTGTTACAACGCCTAGCTCCTCCAGCCCCAATCCGCGCGTTACGGGACGGCGGCCAACCGCGATCAGAACCTTGTCTGCTACCAGCTCTTCCTGCTTGTCCTTACCAACCCTCTCTAGGGTCAAAGTCAAACAATCGCCAGTCTTCTTAACCGACTTCAAAGCACGACCCAGTTGAAACTTAAGGCCGCGCTTGCTTAACGCTCTTTGTGCCAACTTTGCAATTTCACTATCGACACCTGGCAAAACCCGATCCAGGTATTCGACAACAGTGACTTTGGCACCCAGACGCGCCCAGACCTGCCCCAACTCCAACCCAATGACACCCGCCCCGACAACGACTAGGTGATCTGGAATTTCTTCGAGCGCTAACGCCCCGGTCGAACTGAGAATATCCTGCTCGTCGATTTCGATTCCCGGCAACGGCGTCGGCTCTGATCCGGTTGCTATTAGAATTCTATCTGCGTGGAAGATGTTTCCTCCGACGGATACCTGTCCCGGCGCCGGAATCGAGGCCCACCCCTCAATCAGGTCGACTCCGTTCTTCTTGAAAAGAAAAGCGATCCCCTTGGTTAGATCGTCAACAATCTTATCTTTGCGCCCCATAAGCACCCGCAAATCAATACTGACCTCCTCGACCGCAATACCGTGGGAGGAGATATGCGAGAGTTCGGCATATTTGGCCGAAGAGGTCAGCAACGCTTTGGAGGGAATACATCCAACGTTAAGGCAAGTGCCGCCCAATGCGCCCCGACCTTCAACGCAGGCGACCTTCATTCCCAACTGTGCGGCACGAATTGCCGCCACATACCCGCCGGGTCCGCCGCCGATGACCACTAGATCGTAAGTGCTCATTGT
Organism: Ruegeria sp. YKSE079; assembly: GCF_059612845.1. Taxonomy (NCBI): domain Bacteria; kingdom Pseudomonadati; phylum Pseudomonadota; class Alphaproteobacteria; order Rhodobacterales; family Roseobacteraceae; genus Ruegeria; species Ruegeria sp. YKSE079. Next base: position 91,038 of record NZ_JBXWRJ010000001.1, read on the forward strand.
TTTCCCTCCGAAAACAAGGTCTGAATTAGGGATTTCATCACTGTATGCGATGGCATGTCTCCTATAGGAAACTTTTTTCTTGAAATCAACATTTGATTTCATCAGGAAATTTTGACTGGCGCATACATCAAAGCTAAAGTGATGGTGAGAAAAGGGGATTTTGACAATGGAACCCGTTCAAACCGAAGAAACCGGCATCGTAACCGAAGCAATTGAAGCGCCAGATGGCGAAACACTTGGGAAAATGATTCGCGATGCCCGAAAAGAAAAAGGGCTGACTCTGGAAGAGGCGGCTAAGGCGGCTGCGATCGGGCGATCTACTCTGTCGAAGATCGAAAACAACCAAACACGCCCGAGTTTTGAAATCATCCGACGGCTGATGCAGACACTGGAGTTAGAAACACCTCAGCTCTTTGTTCAATCCGCCCAAAGCGATATCTCGGGCCGGCGCGATTTCACTCGCTCTAGAGGCGGGGAGCATCAGGAAACCCGAACCTACGACCACGAGTTGCTGTGCACGGAGCTGACCAGCAAACGAATGCTGCCCTATATCAGTACGATCAAAGCCCGAGACGTGACGGAATTCGACAACTGGGTGCGCCATCGCGGTGAGGAGTTTATGTTCGTTCTCAGCGGCGAGGTGACGCTCTACACTGAACACTATCGCCCTCTTCAAATGAAAGCCGGGGATTCCGTTTACTATGACAGCGGCATGGGACACGGCTGCGTGTCGACCAGCAAAGAGGATGCCCGTGTTTTATGGGTTTCGCTGGCAGATTGACCGCAAGATGTCACTTTTGGGTCATTGGGGCCACAGCAGGAGACGACGGTCGCCGTTTTCGCCTATTGAGCCACGCGAATGTCGGCAACTTCAGCGAACCACGAATTCCGCATGCAACGCGCCCGCTGCCTTAATGGTTTTCAAGATATCAATCATGTCCCGCGGCGAGACACCCAATGCATTTAATCCTGTAATCACATCCGTTAGCGAAGTAGTGTCAGGAACTTCAGCTAGCCGCGTACCTTCATCCTCTTCGATGTCGGCCGTCGTACGCGGCACGATTACGGTTTGGCCGTCCGCAAAAGGGTTTGGTTGCACGACAATCGGCGATTCCTCGACGCGAAGTGTCAGATTTCCCTGAGACACCGCGACACGCGAAATCCGAACGTCATCACCCAAGACGATTGTTCCGGACCTCTGATCGACCACGACACGTGCCTTACGCTCCGGTTCCACAAGGATGTTTTCTATCCGACCTATGGCATGGGCTGTGGATAAAGTCCGCGTTGCGGAAATATCAAGTTGCACTGTGCCGGAATCGCGCATGATCGCAACTCTGTTGTTGAATTCGCGGTTGATAGCTACCTCAATCCGTCCCGCGGTGGTAAAATCAGGTTCGCGTAACGCCAATCGAAGCTGCGTCAGAGTGTTCAGATCAAACTCAATCTCTCGCTCGACCCGCGCGCCAGCGGGAATAACACCAGAAGTGGGCACACCCTGAACAATGGAGGCCGCCTCTCCTTCTACAGCCGCCCCACCAGCTAGAACAGTACCCTGGGCGACTGCATATATCTGACCATCTGCGGCATTCAGCGGCGTCATGATTAATGTGCCACCCAACAGACTTTTGGAATCTCCAATAGCTGAAACTGTCACGTCGATCTGGCTGCCGACCCGCGAAAATGGGGGCAGGCTTGCTGTTACCAAAACTGCCGCCACGTTTTTCGGGCGAAATTGCTCACCGGTTACATTGACACCCAGACGCTCGAGAATGTTCGACATGATTTCTTCGGTAAAGGGCGAGTTCCGCAACCCGTCACCTGTGCCATTCAGTCCAACCACCAGTCCGTATCCGATCAAATCGTTTCCTCGAACTCCATCGAAATCAACCAGATCCTTGAGCCGGATCGAATTCGCCCCAGAAAGATCTGGCATCAGCAAAACTATAAGAAATAGAAGAAGCCTCATCTCAGAAAATTCACCAGTGAAAGATTGGAATTTCGAACCGTGACCGAATACAAAGCCTCAAGCTGAAACTGTGCTTCTCGAAGTCGTGTTGCAGTTTCATATGGATCCGCACCAATCAAATTGCCCTTCGTGTATTCTAAGCTGGCTTGAGTAACGGAGTTTCTGATCACAGCTTGTTCCACGCGTGCCTCGGCTGTTCCGATCTCTGCTCGCGTGTTCAGGACGGCATCATTCGTGTTGGTCAAGTCTTCTCCCATGGACTTGAGAAGCTCGGCTTGCTGACCCTTCGGCAACCCCAAAGCTGAGTCGGACGCCAATGCGGCTAAAGCCATCGCGCGCAATACACCCCGAAACACCTTGTCATCCGCCGTTGAGGAAAGACTTATCTGATCGGTTTCCGATACGCGCATCGGTGCCAAGCTGTTTTCAGATCCACGATACATAACGGCCCGAAAACCGGCAGGGTCATCAAACCAATCGCTCGCGGCCTGCTGGACTTCATGAGCAGTCGCCGATCCGGAGACTTCGGCGCGCAGCGCTGACAGAAGTGTTTCGGTCGCTTCAAGCGGTACCGTGTCCGTCGCCATTCCCGAAAAAAGAGAACGCCCACCGGCCTGCGTATTAAGTGTCGATATCACAGTTTCCAGATCATTCCGCGCCTGAACACTTGCCTGTTCGTAAGTGACAGCTTGATTGGAAGAACCAAAAGAAAGGAGTGACGCAGATAACCTAGATACACTATCATTGATGACCGTCAGGCTTCCCTGCATTCCGGCGGCAAGCAGTCCAGCTTCAGATGTGACAACTCGAAAGCCATCAAGTCGCTCCAGCATGCGGTCGAGGTCCACGATCTGCGAATAGTCACCCCTTAGCTTTGCGGACAGATCCGATACCCGGCCCGATGACAACTCGTAGGAGAGCGTTTCAATCTGCTGCTTTATCACGGTGCTGCGGGATTGCAGCGACAACCCTCGGGCAAGATCACCAATCGTGTTCATAACCATGCCTTACAACCTCAAAAGAGTTTCCATTAATTCATCCAAAACCTGGATCATCCTCGCATTGGCCGAATAGGATTGCTCGATCCTCATCAGATTCTGCAGTTCCGCATCGGTGTCCACGCCTTGCTCACTCTCAATGCGTTGCATCTCGAGTTTCGAGGCCGCAAAATATGCAGCTCGAGCGCCAGTTGTATGGACGCTTTGTCCGGTTTTTGACAACAAGGCTGCGCTGATCTCGGCGGCGGACATTTCGCCAGTGCCGAACCGGGAAGATGGAAGGACCCGAGGGCTGCTCAGTGCATCCGAAAATCTGTGCAAAAGCCTGGCATCGCCTTGCTCTCCTGGTACTGCGGCATAGAGGCCATCTCGCAGCTTCCAGCTGTGGCCGCCAATGACGGGGTCAACGACGGGGTTCAATTGAATTCGACCGGCCAAACCGGTTTCAATTGCGGCGTCGAACCTGCTGCCATTGTCGGTGAACAGCCCCGGATCGGTTACGCCAAGTGTCGAATCCAGCCCTGGTGCCTCGAACCGCTCAATCAGGTCGCGAGCCAAAATATCCAGATCCGCCTGCGCCTCGATGGCGATATCGTCACGAATTTCGAACAATGCCGCAAGGCTGCCGCCGGGAATCGAGGAGTTCTCCCCCGATATCCGAGCCTGAGTGCCATTGATCTCTAATCCCGACAGCAAATCATTCTCGATTGTCATATGTGAAAGAGTCGCCCCTGTAACTGAAAAGGAAAACTCAGCTGCATGACCTTCCAAAAGAATTGCCCCCCCATTCGAATAGAGAGAAACCTGCTCGTTTTCCCTATTGATGACCCTGACAGGAATTATTTCGTTGACCGTGTCAACTAATGTCTGCCGCTGATCGAGAAGACCCGAAATGCGTCCTCCGGAGTTCAGTATTGCGGGGATTCGCGCGTTGAGCGCTTCGATCCCCTTGAGCGCCGAATTTAATCTGTCAACCTGTTGCCCTATACGCCGGTCTGCATCCGATCGAAGAGCCTGTATTCCGGCAGCAGCGCGATTTATGCCATCGCTCAGATTACGAGCGTTTATCACAACCTGATCAAGACGGGTCGCGGAACCGGGATCACTGGCCGCCGCGATAAGGCTGCTTTCCAGATTCGCTAGCCGGTTCGCAATAGAGTAAGAATCATCCCCCGTTCCAACAAGTTTCTCGAAGGAGCTGAAGAATCCACCAAGAATGGATGAACTGGCATGGCTGGCGTCAGCCATTCTTCGATTTGCCGTCAAGACTGGATCGCTGTGCCGCGTAATGCCAACAATCTTAACCCCATTACCAGATATTGAACTGCTCTCCAGCTCTACTGATTGTCGAGAGTACCCAGGAGTCAGGGCGTTCGAAATATTGTCCGAGACAACTGCAGCCCCGCGACTGGCGGCGGTTAGGCCACTAAGCGCGCTCTGAAATGCCGTGGAAAGATTCATTTCTAAGTTCCTTCATGCTCACGGGCTTCAACGCTTGATATTCGTCGTCTCCTGCAACATTTCGTCGACCGTTTGAATGACTTTGGCGCTGGATGAATAGGCTCGTTGCGTCTGGATCATGGCGGTCAGCTCAGTCGCCACATCGGTGGTCGATTCTTCACGCGCAAAGGAAATGAGGTCTCCAGTGGGGCCTTCACCTGCATTCCAAAGAAAGTACGTGCCGCTCTCGCGAGACGGAGAATAGGTCTGACTGTCTAATGCGTTCAACCCGTTTGGATTTGGTACGTCAACGAGCGGGATCTGAAAGACGCGGCGGCTGACGCCAGTGTCATAGAAGGCATAGACAAATCCGTTTTCATCTACCTCCACGCTGGTCATCGTGCCTACGGCGGATCCGTCACGAGTAATCGAAACAGGTGCGAACGTATCGGACAGTTGGGTGATCCCATTCGAATCTCCCAACTGTCCGATGTTGATCTCCATCGGCCCGCCGGCAACATTTACCAAAACACTGCCTGTCGACGGGTCGTACGCACCGCCCGACACTGTGGTAACACTGGCAAGCGTCCCACCAGTCGTGCGACTATCATCGAACGTCAGCGTGTATTCTCCGATCAACGCCCCACCCGACCCAGAATCGCGCAGGAACATAGTCCACTCGTTGCTGACACCCGATGCGGGAATGGTTGGAATCAGCTCGATGTTGACGTTTTCCGATTTACCAAGGTTATCGTAATACTCCACTGACAGCGGCTGCGTGTCGCCTGAAGAGCCCGCCTCGGTTCCAGTTGCGGGCAAATTCATTCTAAGTGTCATCTGCGTCGTCGGAGAGCCTGAAAGCTGGTTTACACTCAATTGCACGGGTCGCAAGCCAGCAGGGGTGTCCCGTGGAAGGTTCGGAATCGACCCATCTGGGGCAGCGGGCCAGCCCAACAATACAAGCCCCGATTCCGTGACCAGATACCCTTCCTCATTAGTTCGGAACGAACCCGTTGTTGCCAGCAACATTTCAGTCGCGTCCGACGAAATCTGCGAACTTGGTGCGACGGGCAACATACCGCGCCCACGCACTGCCAAGTCCGTGGAATTGTTGGTTGTGACCAGTGAACCTCGCTGATCGATCAACCGTTGGCTCGTCGTGCGAACACCACCAGCAGAATAAGCGCCACCGGAACTCGAAGTAACCATGGAGTGGAAATCTGTTTCGACCCTTTTGTATCCAAAGGTCGAAGAATTCGCAATGTTGTCGGAAATGGTGGCCAGCTTATTGGCGTTGGCTTTCAGCGCCGCGACACCAGCATTCAGTGAAGAGGAAATGGTCATCAGGGCGCCTTTCTGCTTCCGTTTGTTGGACTGTGATGCAACGTTTAGCGCACGGGAACTTAACAACGCGCTAATAGGAAAAATGCGTGCTATCCCGAGCTATCAGTGTCGTAGGAATATGATTTCGATCCTATTGTTGCGTGCAGCCATCGGGTTTTCTTCCACCGGTTTTCTGTCAGCATGCCCGATGACTCTCTGAATGCGCTCAGGTTTAACGCCGAACCGTCCCAGAATTAGTCGTGTCTGACTGGCGCGCGTCGAGGACAAATCCCAAGTCGGATTGTTAGCGAGGGTCACAGGATAGGCCCGAACGTGGCTGCCAACGGCAATCTCATTGGTTACTACGTCAGACGATCTTGCCACCGCTCGGATCAGATCTCGCATCAACTGGGTCGGCTCATCCGTATCTCCATCAAACAACGGAGCGCTTTCCGTGGCGAACAACTCGACGACCAGCCCCTCGTCAGTGACTTTCGTCACGATATGTTCCAACTGTTTCTTGGATAAAAGGCTTTCACCGCTTCTTCCCATCAACCTGGCTTGAAGCGTGGCGAAATCTTCGGTGTTCTTCGGGTCGGCGCCCATCCGGTTCACGCCGCTCGAACCGCGCGCGCGCATTGCGTCCGCCGGATTGCGGCGTGTTGCGCCCGACCCATCCATGACAAGGGTCTTCTCTGAAAACATGCTTTCGCCACCAAAAGCGCCATCACCTCCGCCCGATATGGGGTTTACCTGGATGGTTGGCGAAAAATAGTCCGCCAGACCTTTTCGTTGTTTTTCAGTTGTTGCATTCAACAGCCACATCAACATGAAGAAGGCCATCATAGCCGTCACGAAATCCGCGTATGCGACTTTCCACGCGCCTCCGTGGTGACCTTCGCCACCTACGCTGCGCTTCTTCTTGATGATGATTGGCGCCGTATTTGATCGCGCACCCATCTCCACCACCTTGTATCACCCAACGGAAGGGATAGCAGCGCGAACATTAATGCCATCATAATATTTAAAAATGTCAGTAAACTGTTTGGACGGATCTACCTTGCCTGGCCGGATCTGGAGCGCCTCAAAATCAGCGAAAGCCGCTCGAAGCTATCATTGGGATCGTTGGCGTCGGCCTTGGCAAAAAAAGCATCAAGCTCGCCATGAACTCGAATGGCTTGATCCAGTTGAAGGTCGGAACCTTCGTTATAAAGGCCCGCCTTGACCAAGACTTCGGATTGCTCGTAACGACCAAGCAGTTTGCGTACTTCGGCAATGATTTCGTTCTCTTCAGGGCTGGCTGCCTCGGGCAGGCTGCGGGAGATTGAACGAGAGACGTCAATGGCTGGGAAGCGTCCGCGTTCCGCGATATCGCGACTGAGCACAACATGGCCATCTAGAGTGCCCCGTAGGATATCAGCAATGGGTTCATCCATATCCGATCCCGCAACAAGCACGCTGAAAACGGCGGTGATATCCCCTTGCTCAGATGTCCCCGGCCCTGCACGTTCGCATAACCCCGCAATTAATGAAGTTACCGATGGGGGATAACCCCTCAGCGCGGGAACTTCTCCGCTTGCTGTTGCGACCTCACGGTGTGCTTCGGCGAACCGGGTCACCGAATCGGCAAGGAACAGAACACTCAGCCCCTGATCTCTGAAAAATTCGGCAACCGACATAGCCGCCCAAGCACAACGCCTGCGCGCCAAAGCCGGTTGATCTGACGTAGCCGCAACGACAACGGTGCGAGCCATACCTTGAACCCCGAGCGCCTTTTCTACGAATTCATTGACTTCGCGGCCGCGTTCTCCAATCAGCGCGACTACCACTACATCGACCTGCATGAATTTGGCCAGAGTGGCCAGCAACGTGGATTTTCCAACACCAGACCCCGCGAACAAACCGATCCGTTGGCCACGCACTATCGGCAAAATCGTATTCAGAACCGCCAAGCCGGTCGCCATGCGTACGCCCAACGCCTTACGCTCAACAGCTGGTGGCGGCGCCGGTATCAAGTTTCGAGCCTGAATGCCGCGCAAAAGTGGCCTGCCGTCCAATGGCTTTCCATAAGCGTCAATAACACGGCCAATCCAGTGCTGGCCCGGCGCAAATGACTTGGCGGGTTTCAGCGAAACTCGATCGCCAAGGCTAACCCCCTCAGGCGCGGCATCCGGCAACATGTGACACGTATCACGCCCGACATAAAGGACTTCCCCCGTCAAGGGCGGCCCGGATTTGCGCTGTACACAGAGCCGATCACCAACGCTTGCCGAGTTCGCAATATTCTTAATGTCGATGACACCGCGTGCAACACTGATTACCCGCCCCACGTGACGTACATAGCTCAGTTCCTTGAACTCTGCGTCCAACATCCTTGGTTCAGGTGCATGCATCGAAATTTGCTCCTCTGGTGCTCGACAACGGTTTCTAAAGGAATCGGGGTTAAGCCTTGATTGAAATTGATCGAGGGAGAAACCCCGATGTTCACTGATCTGAACGTCTTTAAGACAGCGTACGCAATGGCAACGCATGCCGGGCAACGGCAATCTGTCACTGCTCGTAATATGGCGAATGCTGATACGCCCGGATACCAGGCCCGCGATATTCAAGCATTCGAAAAGGTGTTCGAACAGTCGTCCTCAGGCGTCGAGATGCGGGCGAGTCGAGCGCTCCATTTGAATGGTCAAGACTCCGACAACTACACCTGGCCGGAGACTCTGGCCAACGGACCAGAGGAACTGAACGGCAACAACGTTTCGATCGAAGAAGAGATGTTAAAGGCCGTAGATATCAAGCGGCAACACGACCGGGCTCTGGCCATTTATCGGTCTTCTCTCAACGTGTTGCGCATCAGCCTCGGAAAATCGTGAGGCTGGGGTGGACAATGAGTGAGTTTTCAAAATCCCTCGCCACTTCGGCCAGCGCATTGCGCGCACAGGCAACTCGGTTGCGACACGTTTCAGAGAACATCTCGAACGCCGACACACCCGGATATCGCCGCAAGACCATTCCGTTTGAGACAGTAAATTCGGATGCAGGCAGCCTCGTCCAAGCAGGTCGCGTTCGCCTTGATCGCCGCGACCTCAGTCGCGTTTTCGATCCCGGCCACCCTATGGCGGATGAAACCGGCCACTATGAGGGTTCGAATGTCGATCTGATGATTGAAGTCGCCGACGCCCGCGAAGCTCAACGCAGCTATGAGGCCAACCTCAAGTTATTCGACCAGGCCCGACAGATGTCGGCTAGCCTGATGGATTTGTTACGAAAATAAAGGACAGCCAGAATGGATATCCTCACCTCTACAGCAGCACAAAACTACGCCTCGGCCCGCCCAGCAACACGACCCGACTTGACTCAAGACAGTGCCGCCCAAAACCTGCACAAGGCGGGTTTGGATTTCGCCACCGCTTTGAAACATAGTGAAGAGCTGGTCCAATCCTCCATGGTGGGACAGGTTGATCCGCATTCGCTAGTTCAGGCGCTGGCGCAAACTGAACTGGCAGTCGAAACCGCAGTAACGGTTCGCAACAAGGTTGTCGAAGCCTATCAGGAAATTCTGCGCATGCCGGTTTAATCCATGCTAAGCGAAGGGTTGTTTTTCGACATCGTGCGTCAGGCACTTTGGATAGCGGTCATCACTTCCGTGCCCATTCTTGCAGTCGCACTGGTTACTGGCCTCACTGTTGGCCTGTTTCAGGCGTTGACCTCCATTCAGGAAATGACGCTGACTTTTGTCCCGAAGCTTATCGCTATTGTGGCAGTGTTCTGGGTCTCGATGGGGTTCATGACCCAAACGCTCGTGTCGTTTTTTCAAGCTACCCTAGTTCCCCTTATCTCGGGAGGTTATTGATGGACACATCGTATGTCATCCTGTCCCGGCAATCCGGTTTGATGAATGAAACCCGCATTGTTGCAAACAACATCGCAAATGCGAACACTACCGGGTACCGGCAGCAGGGTCTCGTGTTTTCGGAGTACGTTCACAGTGGCGGTCGCTATCCGTCAACATCAATGGCTCGTGCACAGGCTCATAGCACAGCAACAAATCCGGGCGTCCTGACCAGAACCGATGGGCAATTTGACTTTGCAATCGACGGCGAGGGATTCTTTATGGTGGAGACGCAATCGGGCACACGCCTGACCCGCGCCGGAGGTTTTTCTCCGAACGCCGAGGGCGATCTTGTTTCGATCAACGGTGGTCGAGTTTTAGATATCAACGGCGCGCCGATTTTCATACCTCCTGATGCAGCCTCGATCAGCGTGGGAAATGACGGAACTCTCAGTGTCAACGGACAGCCTCTGGCACAAATCGGAGTTTACCGGGCGACGAGTCCGGCCACCATGTCGCGCGAAGGGAGCGTGACATTCAAAGTTGAAGGGGAAGTGGAGCTCGTTAACGAGTCAAGAATCCTCCACGGATTTCTCGAAGGTTCAAACGTCAATGCTATAGAGCAGATAACCCGCCTGATAGAAGTCCAGCGCGCCTATGAACTAGGGCAGAGTTTTCTCGAAACCGAAGACGAACGCGTTCGCGGCGCAATCAAAACCCTGATGCGTTGAACCCTACAAGGAGAAAAATTCTATGCGCGCCTTGAAAATCGCGGCCACCGGCATGACCGCACAACAAATGCGGGTTGAGACAATCTCTAACAACCTCGCCAATATGAACACCACAGGCTACAATGCGCGGCGGGCCGAGTTTTCGGATCTTCACTATCAGCAGATGGCACGGGCCGGCACCGTGAATGCAGCGGATGGCACGGTTCTGCCGACAGGCATCCAGCTTGGCCTCGGCGTAAAGCCTGCCGCAGTGACGGTTGAACTGGCTCAAGGAACATTGTCCGCGACAGGCAGCGATCTGGACATTGCCATCGACGGAAACGGGTATCTTGAGGTGACACTGCCAAACGGCCAATCAGCATATACGCGGGATGGCAGTTTGAAACGATCTGCCGAAGGGTTGATTGTCACATCCGACGGGTTCGCGATATCGTCAGATATCACAATTCCAAGCGACGCCCGTTCGATTTCCATCAATCCTTCCGGACAAGTCTATGCCTATTTCGACGACTCTACCGAAGCTCAGCTACTGGGAGAGTTCACGCTTGCCAGTTTCTCAAACGCCAAAGGACTTGAAGCGCTCGGAAGCAACCTTTTTCGAGAAACCGAAGCCTCAGGTGCACCTGTCATCGGCGTGCCCGGTGAGGATGGGCTAGGCACGTTGCGGCAGGGGTATCTCGAGGATAGTTCCGTTGACGCTGTGCGAGAGGTCACAGAACTGATCGAAGCGCAACGTGGATATGAGATGAATGCCAAGGTAATCTCTGCAGTCGACCAGATGATGGGCGCGACCACCCAGGTGCGCTGATGCGAAACCTCATTCTTTTATTGGCGCTCTCCCTTGCCAAAATCGGTTTGGCCGACACCGTGGCTCCCACACGAACGATCCGGGCCAAACAGATCATCCAGATGGATGATCTCGCGACACGACCTGGTGAAGTCGATGGAATGATCACCAGCCCCTCCGAAGCGATCGGCAAAGAGGCGCGGGTGGCCCTATATCCCGGCCGTCCTATCCGTATTGCCGATATCGGCCCGCCAGCCATCGTTGACCGCAACGATCTGGTAACTATCGTTTTCGATCGCGGAGCTCTTTCCATCAGTGCTGACGGGCGGGCGCTTGGTCGCGGGGCCGCAGGCGAAGTCATCCGCGTCATGAATTTATCATCCCGAACAACGTTAAGCGGTCTGGTTCGACCAGACGGAAGAATTGAGGTAAAATAATGGGCATCCACCCTTCTTGCACAATCATTCTGTTTTCCGCTCTGGCTGTCTCGGCCTGTGGTCGATTGGACCACCTTGGCAAACCACCCAGCTTCACGTCCTCAAATGAAACTCCTGAACATGTGGCGATGTTGTGGCCAGGTCTACCGACACATAGTCACCCCCAAAGGTCGGTCGACCGGTCTTCGCTTTGGAGTGGGGGGCAAAGCTCTTTGCTTGGCGATCAGCGTGCCATGAAAAAGGGAGACATTCTTACAGTGGTCATTGAAATCGACGAAAAAGCCGAGATTTCCAACGACACGAACCGGTCTCGAACCGGGTCCGAAAGCTTGGCTGTTCCACAGCTTTTAGGATTGCCGCAAAGAGCGACAGACAAGTTACCAGACGGCTTTTCCTTCGACGAGGCGGTGTCAGTCGACTCCGAAAGTTCGACCAAGGGAAAGGGGTCGATCAAACGGAAAGAGAAACTGACTTTGCGAGTGGCGGCTACAGTTGTCGACGTACTTCCCAACGGAGTTCTGTCAATAACCGGTTCCCAAGAGCTGCGAGTGAACTTTGAAATGCGCGAGTTGCTGGTCTCGGGTTTTGTCCGCCCCGAAGACATCTCTCGCCAGAACGAAATTACTTACGACAAGATTGCATCAGCGCGGGTTTCTTATGGAGGTCGCGGACAAATTACCGACGTCCAGCAACCGCGATATGGTCAGCAAATCCTGGACACATTACTTCCATTCTGAGGCAACGAATGATCAAAAAATTTCTGCCTATCGTTTTCCTCCTCGCAGGGCTTGGTGCGGGCGCTGGTGCCGGCTTGATCTTGGGTTCCCCAACTCATGGCGGCGCGCCAAAAGAGGCAACTCGTGCGAGTCGCGATCCTGCTCCTGAGTCTGATCGCTCAAAACACACACAAGAAAAGATTTCGTTCAAAAACGAACACAGTGTTGCTGGCGAAGCCGAATACTTGAAGCTGACCAAGCAGTTCGTCGTTCCGGTAGTAGAGAGGGACAGGATTTCTGCCTTGGTTACGATTTCTCTTAGTCTTGAAGCCCGGCCTGGTATCAGCGAAAAACTCTATGCCCTAGAACCCCAACTGAGGGACGGGTTTCTGCAGATTCTTTTCGATTTCTCAAACAAGGGCGGGTTTGACGGAACCTTTACGGAGTCCAGAAATCTTGACCAACTCAAGAACACGTTGCTGGTCGCAGCCAAGAAGAATTTTGGCAATGATGTATCCCGAGTATTGATCACGAGCATCGCCCGGCAGGATAGCTGAACGTTGAGTAATGTGTCCTATTCCAAAGCTTTCCTCTTAATCAACTCATACTGGACAAGCTCTTCAAACTGCTTGGTTTGTCGAGACTGCCTCAGTTCTCGTTCCTTTTTTTGGTTGAGCTCTGCCAGAACTTCTTTCTTCCCGATTGCGTCGCGCAATTGATCCAACGCGGCCAATTTTTTTGCCCTGGTACGCGCCAAGTCCATATTCAACTTTCGCCGCGTCCTTGATTCCCAACCTGTCCAAAGCAGATCGGCACCTATGGCACGGTAATCCGATATATGAAACCGCGTCTCTCTAACTTCCGCCTTTTGCGCATCAAGGCGCTCTAACTGGCGCAATGATTTCTGTTCTTCTTCCAGCACGGGCCGAATCTTTTCCAGTTCAAGCAAATACAGCGCGTGGCTGGCAGTTTCCGCCTTCTTCATCTGTTGCAGTTTCTTCATGCCCGTCCTTTTGCCTTCTTGCGCATTGCCTCGGCAAACCGAATAGCTGCGGCAACCGGTTTGTAGTGCTCCTCAGAGATCTCCTGCCCTATCTCAACAGAAGCATGCAAGGCCCGCGCGGTGGGAGGATCGGGATGGATTGGAACACCCGATTCACTTGCCGTGGCGCGGATCGATGCTGCAATTTCATCAACACCTTTCGCCACGCAGACTGGCGCAGAACCGGGTGTACGTGACCACTTCAGCGCAACCGCAAAATGAGTTGGGTTGACGATCACCACATCTGCAGTCGGAACATCCGCCATCATCCGATTCATGGCAATCTCTTGCCCACGTTGCCGGCGCAGCTGCTTCATGTGCGGATCGCCCTCGGCGTCCTTCATTTCGTCCATTATCTCTTTTCGAGACATGCGGTTCTTGCGGATGTGTTCGGCATGTTGCCAAAGATAGTCAACCGCCCCAATGAGCAGTGCCACTGCCACCACAATGGACAGGAACTCCGTTAGCTTCTCGGCCATTAGAACCAACGAGGCCCAAACCGGAACAACGCTAGACCCAACGATTTCCACAAAGTTCACCCGCAAGAAAACCGTCAGACAGACCGAGTAGATAAGTAATTTGAAAAAACTCTTGATAAACTCGAACAAACCACTCCGACCGAATTTGTTTTTGGCATTGGAAACTACTGAGACACGCGAGAGCCTGGGTTTGATTTTGTTTGGCGCCACAACAAATGCCCGTTGAGCGACAATACTCAGCAAAACGGCCAACGCCGGAAACAGAAACAAGAATGAACCAGCCAAAGCAATACGCCTCAGGATACCCCCAATCGGTGCCTGCAAGGAGCCAGATACCAGCGATTCTGACAAAAGCTCGGATTGATCAATGAGCACCACAAACAGAACGCCAAGCTGTTCGACCGATACTTTGCCAAAAGCCGCCAGGGCAAGCAGCAGACCAGCATAGCCTGCCACGGTCGAGATGTCGGTAGATTTTGCAACTTCACCCTTTTCACGCGCCTTCAGAAGCTTTTGCGGCGTTGGGTCAAAAGACTTTTCAGTATCGTCATCCGAACCACTCATGGATTGCTGCCAATCGGTATCGATAGGAACGCAAACAAAGACCCAGACCATTCCGTCAAAATTAGTGGCGCGCTTAGAAACAAAAGAATTAGTCCGCCAAAAGTGAGGGCAGGCGCGCCAACGAACGCGACCATCAACTGCGGCATGGCGCGGTTAATGACACCCAAAGCCAGATTGTAGGTTAGCGAAGTGATTACAAAGGGTGCAGCAAGTCCAAGTGCCCGCGAAAAGCTTTGCGATATCTGTTGTGTTCCCCATGATGCAAGGTCCGGAGCTTTGGGCAATACCCCAACAGGAAACACTGAATAGCTATCAATCAGAAACAGGGCAGCCCTTACGTGAAGCCCCATGATTGTAGCTAGTGCGAGACCTGCGATTACTAGTAGATACCCCATTGCCGGAACCGGCTCGGCGACCGCGTTGCCAAGGATCTGTGACAACGATGTCGCCTGCGCCGCAATTGAACCTGCTGTTTGAAGCGTCAACACGAACAGGCGCAGGACAATTCCCAGAGCAAGGCCTATTGCAATCTCAACCAAGATGACAGCGACCAAACTGCCGAAATCTGATCGGCCCGACGAGGCCTCAACGGCAGGGGCCACAATCAACGAGAAAGCAACAGCGATGCCCAACTTGACACGCATAGGGACCATTCGTTCCCCAAATGCCGGCATCATCGAGACGGCGGCAGATACCCGCAGGAAAACCGAGAAAACATGCCAGATCTCATCCCCTAGTTCAGGCAGTATCCCCGGCACCATCGTAATCATGCAGCCACCATACCGACCAATGCGGGCCGCGCTTCAAATCCGATTTCCTCGAAAGAAAGTACCGGGTTGGTAACTCCCCGCGCCCGGAGGATGGTCCGCAGCAATCTCCTTCGGTGAGAGGAAGTCACCAACGCCGGATAGAGGCCCTGTTCCGAAGATCGTATCATCCGGTCAGCCACACCGTCCGCGAGTTTGTTGAATAGTTCCGGCGGTAGGGCAACATCCAGACCGGACGGGTTTGCGTCGATTTGATATCTGGAAAACGTGTCCTCCCAATCTGGCGCAAGCTGAATCAGGGGGATCGTCCCGTCGTCGCGCTTCATTTCTGCCACCAATTGGAACCCCAGCCGCTGGCGGACATGCTCGCAGATCGATTCAGCTTGCGTGGTCAACAAGCGCGCTTCGGCGATGCTTTCCAGGATTAGTGGCATATTGCGGATTGAGACACGCTCCTCTAGCAACAGCCGCAATACTGCATGCAAGGTGTCGATCGGCACTTTGTCTGGTATTAGCTCATCAAGTAGCTTCCTGTTAGCCTCCGCCCGGGCATGATCACTGAGGCGCGTCATTTCCAACAGCGTGCGCCGGAGAGATTTCAAGGTCAGTAGCCGGGCAAAATTCCTCTTTATGATTTCAAGCAAGTGGGTGGCAAGAATTTCTGGCGGCGTCACTATGGTTGCCCCTGACATGGCAGCTTCTTCGCGGTCTTGCGGCCGCAACCAACGGGCGGGGGCGCCATATACCGGTTCGGTTACGTCCTTGCCATCCGGCAACACCTCCGATCCCTCTTGCACCAGCGCCAAAACGAGATCCGGGTTCAGAACACCACGGGCCTGTTCCACCCCATGTACACGAATGACGTAGGTGCCGGTCGGCAGTTCGCTCTGATCGGTTAGACGGATTTCGGGCAGAATCAGACCAAAAACCGTAGCGACATGGATGCGCATATTGGCGATCCGGGCATCCAACCCCGTTCCAGGATCCAGAACCATCGCAACGAGATCGGGTGCAAATTCAAGATGTACGTCATCAAGTTCCAGAACATCGCCGATTGCTTGAGCCATGGGCTGCTGCTGCGAAGAGGCAACTTGATTGGCGTCCTCAGCTTCCGCCCGACGTTTTTTTTGAATCGAAAAGGCGAAAAACCCTAGAACCCCGGCCCCTAGCATGAAAGGCACGAAAGGTAGACCCGGAACCAGGGCGAACAAGGCCATCAGAACACCAACCGTGGCCAGTGCCGGGGGGTGGCGGCCAAGTTGCGAGAAGATGGCGTTGTCCGTAGCCCCTTGTGCACCGCCACGCGCCAACAACAGAGCGGATGCAATTGAAATGATCACTGCCGGGATTTGCGAGACGAGACCATCGCCCACTGTCAAAATTGCATAGGTTTCAAGAGCTGCGGACAGTGGCATACCATGTACCGCGACGCCCATTATCAATCCCATGACGAGGTTGAGGAGTGTTATTAGAAGGCCCGCAATAGCGTCTCCCTTGACGAACTTTGATGCCCCGTCGAGCGATCCGAAGAATGTGGTTTCCTGTTGTTCAGTCTCGCGCCGTTCCTTGGCCTGATTGTGATCGATTGCACCGGCTGACATGTCGCTGTCGATGGCAAGCTGCTTTCCTGGCATCCCGTCCAATGCAAACCGGGCACCAACTTCAGCCATACGTGCGGCGCCTTTGGTGATCACCATAAAGTTGACGATCAACAGAACTCCAAACACGACGAGACCCAAAAAGATGCTGCCACTCATGATGAATTGGGCAAAGCCCTCGATGACCTCACCAGCAGCATTTGGCCCCGTATGCCCTTGCCCGATGATCAATTTGGTCGAGGATACATTCAGCGACAGACGCAACATCAGCGAAGCAAGAAGAATGGTCGGAAAGGACGAAAAATCTAACGGCCGCTCGATGAACAGTGTGAGCGTGAAAATCAGGATTGCCAGCGCGAAAGAAGCGGCCAGACCCAAGTCCAACACCCAAGCCGGCATTGGCAAGATCATCATGACGATAACAGCCATGAGCGCTAGCGCCAGCAATACAGTTGGGGAAAAAAGGGAACGGGGGTCGAGTTTTTGCATTTGCAACCTAGTTAATTCGGATAAAGGCCTTTTGCCTGTCTGACACCGGCACCAACGACCCCATTGCGGTCGCGCCACCACCCGAACCGGGGATCACGAACAACGGGATGGCCATGCGGGTGAATGGGTCGGCATCTACTTTTGTTGGCTCCGGCTCAGGGGTGGCGTCCAAGGCGGCCAAGGTCGCTTCAAAGCGATTGGAATAGGCCGCAGCCAGCGATTCGGTTCTCGAGTGATATGCCCCGGCCGCCGCGCGCCACGAACCAAGCTCTGCACGCAAGTCCTTCAAGAAACGAGCTGCATATCTGGCGTTTTCCTGCGGATCGAACATGGCTTCAGCTGATCGAAACGCGTGCCCGTGCCAGCGATAATTGATCTGAAAACAACCGACATCGAAACTGCGCGCACCGGTTTTGACCGCCTTGGTAACGTACGCTTTGGCTTCAGCTTCGGTATCGAACCAGAACCCTCTACCTTCAAGGTTCACAGTCCAAGGCCAAGGCGTCCGCCGGCCATTTCGCGTTCTTCCGGTTTCGACCCGCGTGATGGCACGAAGCACATCAAGCGGGACACCTTCTGTCATCGCGGCTCGCTGCGCCGCCAAATCGCAGATTGCGGTGAATCGTTCATCGGTTGCCGCCTTTCCGAACGCCGCCCCGAAGATCATCCCAACCGAGGCAAACAACAAAGTCGTAAGCGGACGTAAAGCGATTTCATATGGCATTCTGCCGATTCCAAGAACTCTCAAGATCCCCGGAAGGCTAGTCAACTATCTGTTGACAGACAGTTATCACGAACAAAAAAGAAAATCCGCACCGACGGCTTGTCGGGGCGGATCGTTTCGAGTTAGGCGATGATCAGATGTCGAATTTAACGCCCTGTGCCAGCGGCAACTCCGCGGAATAGTTCACCGTGTTGGTCTGTCGACGCATGTAGGATTTCCAAGCATCCGAGCCACTTTCACGACCGCCGCCGGTTTCTTTCTCGCCACCGA
Organism: Ruegeria sp. YKSE079; assembly: GCF_059612845.1. Taxonomy (NCBI): domain Bacteria; kingdom Pseudomonadati; phylum Pseudomonadota; class Alphaproteobacteria; order Rhodobacterales; family Roseobacteraceae; genus Ruegeria; species Ruegeria sp. YKSE079. The sequence continues at coordinate 109,201 of NZ_JBXWRJ010000001.1, forward strand.
AAGCGCCACCGATCTCGGCACCGGAAGGACCTATATTGACGTTGGCGATACCGCAATCAGAGCCCGCCGCCGACAGAAATTGCTCCGCCTCGCGCATGTTCAGAGTGAATACGCAAGATGACAAGCCCTGGGGCACGCCGTTCTGGATCTCTAGCGCCTCTGCGAAATCTTCATACCCCAGCACATAAAGGATCGGCGCAAAGGTCTCTGTTTTGACTGTTTCGGTCTGACCCGGCATCTCGACAATCGCCGGTTCCACATAGACGCCGCCTGCGGGAACACCTTTGGTCACGCGGGATCCACCGAACACGGTACCCCCTTCTGCCTTGGCCGCGTCAAGTGCCGTGGCCATCGCCTTGGCTGAGGCCTCATCGACAAGTGGGCCGACCAGAGTACCTTCGTCCAACGGATTGCCGATGGGCAAGCCAGCATAGGCTTTTTTCAACCGAACCACCAAGTCTTCTTTGATCGAATCATGCACGATCAGGCGGCGCAAGCTGGTGCAACGTTGCCCGGCGGTCCCGACGGCCGAGAACACGATCGCACGTACCGCCATCTCAAGATCCGCCGATGGGCCGACAATCATGGCGTTGTTGCCGCCCAATTCCAGAATACACTTGCCAAATCGGGCCGCCACGATGGGCGCCACAGCACGACCCATGCGAGTAGAACCGGTCGCCGAAATGATTGGTACGTCCTCCGATTCGACCAGTATTTTTCCAAGTTCGACCCCACCGATCAGAGTTTGTAGCAATCCTTCTGGGGCGTCTCCGAACCGAGCCACCGCTCGCTCGAAAATCTTCTGGCAGGCCAACGCGGTCAGCGGCGTTTTCTCGGACGGCTTCCAGATCACCGGATTGCCACATACGATCGCCAACGCCGCGTTCCACGACCAGACCGCGACAGGAAAGTTAAATGCCGAAATCACACCAACGGGACCCGCCGGATGCCAGGTTTCCATCATCCGGTGACCAGGGCGTTCGCTGGCAATTGTCAGCCCATACAATTGGCGCGACAATCCTACCGCAAAATCGCAGATGTCGATCATCTCCTGTACTTCACCCAGACCTTCGGACGTGATCTTGCCTGCTTCCCAACTGACCAGCGCACCCAGGTCTTCCTTGGCGGCGCGCAGCTCTTCTCCCAAAAGTCGAATCAACTCACCCCGGCGAGGCGCAGGTACGGTTCGCCACGTTTTGAACGCAGCTTTTGCCCTGCCGATCACGGCACCCATCTCCGCCGCCGGCATCTCGTGCACTTCAGCCAGAAGGCTGCTGTCGATCGGAGACGTCACTTTCAGCGTTCCTCCGGTGAGCTCGGCGGTGCTTAGCCCCAGTTTCGAAAGAATGGTTTCTGCGGTCATGACAATGTCTTTCATTTCTCAGGCTGCCTTGTTCTGTTGCGTTGCGTCCCCCGCCCGATAGAGGCGGCCAAATTCGGTATTCATGAAGTCGGAAAGCAGCACTTGTTCTTGCCGGACAAAGCCCTGACCGAGCAACTCACCGGTGCGCATCAGGTCAACCACTCCCAACACACCCGAGGCGGTGGTGACTTGAATTGCGCTCCAGATTTGGCCATCGATCATCCGCGAGTAGGACTTGTTGATGTAGGACTTTTCGCGCAGCTGTCCGTCTATCGTGCCCTTGGCGGTACAATAGACCAGGACCACATCCTGATCAGTACGTGGGAGAGCGGACTCAAAAATTTCTTTCATCAGATCCCGCCTGCGCTCCAGCCCCAGATCGTTTAGAAGCAATTTGAGGATGTCACGATGCCCCGGATACCGGATCGAACGATAGGAAACGGAGCGCGCCTTACCGTCAAGCGTTTCCGGCAAGGTTCCAAGCCCTCCGGACGTGTTGAAGCACTCGTATTCGACACCATCAAGACCAAGCAGTTCATAGTCTTCCAGCGGCGCAGTCTTGACCCGCATTCCGTTCACAATGGCATCACAGGGATTGCAGTACTCGTTGATCAGCCCGTCGGTGGACCAGGTCAGATTGTATTTGAGCGCATTGGTCGGATAGAGAGGCAAGGCTCCGACGCGCATATGCAGAGTGTCGATGCTATCGAACTCAGCTGCCAGGGCCGCCCCGGCGATTCCAACAAATCCGGGCGCCAATCCGCATTGCGGCATGAACGCGGTTTTACTGTCCACGGCCAGTTCCCGCACGGCGTTGGTGGCCGCTACATCTTCGGTCAAATCGAAATAATGCGCGCCCGCCTTTTTTGCGGCCTTGGCAATCACTTGCGTCAGGAAAAATGGCGCTGCCGAGATGACGGCGTTAAAGCCCTTGAGGCCTTCGGCCAAACCCACCTCGTCCCTGGCATCAATCTGTTTTGTGGCGACGCCCATCTTTTTCAGCACCGACAAGGCAACCAGATCGTGATCAGCCACGGTGACGGTGTAGTTGGGCGAGGTTTTGAGTAACGTCGCGATCATCTGGCCGATCTTTCCGGCCCCGACTACGCAAATATTCCAGCGCATGGCACATCTCCTTCTTTGTCAGAAAGTGTGACCTATTCGCTGTCCGATCTGTAGAGTGCGGATTGACGAAACGACTCATGTTTTCGTCGTTATGACGTAGATTCTGACGATATGTCAGCCTCGGTCAATTCGCCGTCCGAAGACGACGCTTGTATTGGTGCGAAGGACACCCGGAATTTCCGCAAGCTCGTCCACCAGAACATCCAGATCCTCGATCCTGGGAGCCTCGGCCGACAGAAGCAGATCGAATTCACCATTGATCGACAGGCACAACTTAACCTCAGGATAAGCCTCCAGCCGTTTGATGATCCTGGACGTCTCTTTTTGCTGAACCTCCAACAGAACCACGACCTGAACCGTGCTTTCGTCCTGCGGTTCGCGCAGAACCACGGAATATCCTGCGATCTCACCCCTCTTTTCCATTCGAGAGATGCGCTCGTGGACGGTCGTTCGGGCAACGCCCAGTTTGGCCGCAATCTTGGTAGTCGATTCCCTCGCGTTGTACTGCAGGGCAGAAATTATTCGGCGGTCCAGCTGATCCATTCAGGCTCCCACGGCGTCTTGTCGTTCAGAGTTAGACAATCTCTATCCCTGGCCTCAAGGCTGTTTAGGATATCTTGGATGAAATTCATCGATTATCACAGCATGACTGTGCGGGGTCCCGCTCGCCAGATGAGGATGATCCGGTGGCAACTCGGGATGGTTATGCGGAATCGGCGCCATGCCGTTGCGTGGCCAAAGAGAAAAAGCCATTGTCACGCCAACCACAGATGCCAAAGTCAAAAACGTAGTGACAACGCTCAATCCATAAACGGTCATCAACCAGCCTGACAGCGGATAAAAGATCAGCCAACAGGCATGAGAAAGAGTAAACTGTGCCGCAAAGACGGCGGGGCGGTCCACCGCATGAGCAGAGCGTGTGAGCAAACGACCTGATGGCGTGAGGGTCACCGAATACCCAAACCCTACAAATGTCCAAAGCAAGGAAAGAACAGGCAGGCTTAGCGGAGACAGCATGGACCAAACAGACGTTACTCCCATGGCCCCTGTTGCAATGGTTGCGCCCGTCAGCATGACGCCGCGGTCCTCTAAGCGATCCAGAACGCGGGGCAAAATCAGAGCTGCGACCATAGACCCGCCGCCAAACCCCGCCAGTGCAAGGGCGACTGCATTTTCCGGCATTCCTAAGCCAGATCTGACAATCACAACCGTATTCACGATTACCATCGAACTCAACGACGCAGCCACCCAATTCAAAGCCAGCAACCCCCGCAGCCTAGGGGTTTTCAGATAAATCCGAACACCTCGCGTTGTCCGGTCAAATATACCGCGGCGCGCCGTCGGCTTCGGCGTCGGCAGAACCACCGATACAACCAGCAAGGCGGATGAGGCAAAGCCGATCCCCGTCCCCCAGAACAGATTGTCGAAGCTCACTAGCGTCAGCAATACGGCGGCTAGCATCGGGCTAACCAGACTTTCCATGTCAACCGCCAACCGCGACAACGACAGGGCGCGCGTATAATCGCGCTCATCCGTCAACACATCGGGAATAGTGGCTTGAAACGCCGGTGTGAATCCGGCCGAAGCGGATTGCAGAGCGAATATGAGGACATAAACCTGCCAGATTTCGGTGACGAAAGGCAGGCAGATCGCGACGGCGGCGCGCACCAGATCCAATGCCACAAGCATGCGTCGGCGATCGACTCGTTCAGCAAATGCCGCGGCAATCGGGGCAACCACGACATAGGCAATCATTTTGATGGTCAACGCCGTTCCCAGAACCAGGCCAGCTGCTTTTCCGGCAAGGTCATACGCCAGCAATCCCAACGCCACGGTGGCCAGACCGGTTCCGGTCAGCGCCACGATCTGAGCAGCAAACAGGTGACGATACACTCGATTTTTCAGGATATTCAGCACACCTGCCTCCAGACGAGAAAACCTCTGCACCATTCCTAGTCCCAGATTATGGCTCCGAAAACACAATTCGCGGGTGGGATTTTGGCGTGTCTTCTCTGGTCGCGTCGATTGTTCCGCATGAAGACTCCCGCGCTGCCCCAGTTGAGTTTGCTCGACAAACCGCCTATCTCGGGTCCAGTACGGCACAAAGGACTTTCGCGTGGCTAATCACCTTTACAAAAACGATCTTCCAGATGGTGTGAATTTGGGCCCAATCGTGGCCATCGACTGCGAAACCATGGGGTTGAATCCACACCGCGACCGGCTGTGCGTGATCCAGATGTCCGGTGGAGATGGCGACAGCCACATTGTTCAGATTGAAAAGGGTCAGACCGAAGCACCCAACCTTTGCGCCATGCTGGAAGATCCCGATGTTCTCAAACTGTTCCACTTCGGCCGCTTCGACATCGCCGCTATGTACCACGCTTTTGGCACGTTGGCGGCACCTGTCTATTGCACCAAGATTGCCAGCCGCCTAGTCCGGACCTACACTGACCGCCACGGCCTCAAGAACTTGTGCCAAGAACTGATCGGCGTAGATATTTCGAAACAGCAGCAGATGAGCGATTGGGGCGCGGAAACGCTGACCGACGCGCAACTGGAATATGCAGCCTCCGACGTACTGTACCTGCACCGCTTGCGTGAAGAACTTAACCAGCGCCTGCATCGCGAAGGTCGATCTGAGATTGCCAAAGCCTGTTTCGATTTTCTGCCCATGCGCGCCAAGCTGGATCTCGCGGGTTGGCCCGAAACGGATATATTTGCTCACTCATGACCAACCCTGACGCATTTCTGAGCACTGCCCGACAAGTGGTCACCGACGAAGCCAAGGCGCTAGAGGTGCTGGCCGACAGCTTTGACGACCAATTCGTCGAGGCGGTCGAACTGATCCTCAATGCCCGCGGCCGTATCATTGTCAGCGGCATTGGAAAATCCGGTCATATCGGCCACAAGATCGCCGCGACGCTCGCAAGCACCGGAACGCCCGCCTATTTTGTGCACCCGGCAGAAGCCAGCCACGGCGACCTAGGCATGCTGTCCGAGGGCGATGTCGTTCTGGCAATCTCGAACTCGGGCGAGGCACCGGAACTGGCCAACTTGCTAGCCTTTACACGCCGATTCCGAATCCCATTGATCGGTTTGTCCAGCAAGCCCGAAAGCACGTTGATGAAACAAGCCGATGTGCACCTGCTGATCCCGTCGATGGGCGAGGCCTGCGGTTTTGGCATGGTGCCTTCGATCTCGACTACACTGACGTTAGCCATGGGCGATGCGCTGGCCATCGCGCTTATGAAATACCGAAACTTCCAGCCGGAAAATTTCCGCGATTTCCATCCGGGCGGCAAGCTGGGTGCCCGTCTCAGCAAGGTTTGTGACCTGATGCACTCAGGAGGCGCCCTGCCATTGGTTTCCCTGGACACCCCAATGAGCGAAGCGCTGATCGAGATCAGCCAGAAAGCTTTTGGCGTGGCCGGTGTTCAAAACACCAGCGGGGACCTGGTTGGCATCATCACCGACGGCGATCTTCGCCGACACATGGACGGATTGCTGAGCCAAACCGCTCAAAACGTCATGACTGCCAACCCAACGACGATAGCGCCCCAAGCCATGGCCGAAGAGGCGGTTGCAGTTATGAATCAACACAAAATTACCTCGCTCTTCGTTGTTGAGGAAGAGGGGCCGACCAAACCGCTGGGTCTTCTTCATATTCACGACTGTCTTCGCGTGGGTTTGGGATAGGAGAAAGAAGTGGACAGCTATTCCCGCAAGGTGCAGTTCTTCAAGGTACTGCTGCCGCTTGCGGCAATTGCTTTGCTTTCTACCGTTTTCCTGCTGTCGCGCAGTATCGACACCAATGTTTCGACCCCATTTTCCGGGCGCGAGATGGATGAACGGTTAAGCGGTCAGCAGGTCACGCGCCCGTTTTTTTCGGGTGTGACTGAAAAGGGAGAAGAAATTCTTGTGTCGGCAAGCGCTGCTCGACCTAGCTCTGACGACAAGCCTGCCGAAGCCCAAAATCTGCGCGCGCGATATCGGCTGGTGAATGGAAACGAACTGACTTTGACCGCTGAACTCGGTACTTTGCGTCCAGATCAGGGCAGCGCCACGTTTTCCGGAAACGTAATTATCACAACTTCAGATGGTCTTAGAGTCTCTACGGAACAGCTGAACACATCATTGGACGAGATCCGTGGAAACTCTCCGGCAGAAATCGCCGGCGCTGGACCAATCGGGGAATTCACCGCCGGCGCCATGAATTTCGGGGCTGAAAAAAAGGAAGCGCCCCTCCATATTCTTTTTACAGACGGGGTCCAACTGATATATGACCCTCAAAAACCGGAAAGATAACCCGTGAATGTTTTTCGTGCACTGACCCTTTGTTTTGCTCTGATCTTTGGGGCAGTTCCCGTATTCGCGCAAGGGGCCAATGTCGCATTCGGGTCGGTCAAGGCTGACCCGTCGCTGCCAGTTGAAGTCACTTCAGACACCTTGGATGTCAATCAGGAAGACGGATCGGCGGAATTCAAGGGTAATGTCTTTATCAGGCAAGGTGAGATGCGGCTGTCCGCACAGCAAGTCCTTGTGATATACAATCAGGAAAAGTCAGGTATTGAGCGGCTTGAAGCTATAGGTGATGTGGTTCTGGTAAGCGGTCCGGATGCAGCACAGGCGCAGCGCGCTGACTATTCCATCGATACCGGAGTCATCGTGATGAGTGGCGACGTGCTGTTGACACAGGGTGAAAACGCGCTGACATCCAGCAAGATGACAGTGAACCTCAAGACCGGAACAGCTCAGATGGTTGGCCGGGTCAAAACCATCCTGAACACAGGCAACAATTGATGAATCGCCCAAACCTTACAGTTGCCGAAGGTTCTTCCGGGCTGAAGATCGACAAGCTACGGAAATCTTATCGCAAGAAGACAGTTATCCGAAACGTCTCGATGACGCTTGATCGGTCCGAAGTTGTTGCCCTGCTTGGCCCGAACGGATCAGGTAAGACTACAACGTTCTATGCTGTGGCAGGCCTGGTTTTTCCCGAAGGGGGTACAGTGACCATCGACGGTCAGAATGCGACGACGCTGCCAATGTACCGGCGGGCCCGGATGGGGATAGGGTATCTTCCTCAGGAAATGTCGATCTTTCGTGGCATGAGTGTCGAGGACAACATAGCCGCGGTTCTGGATATCACCGTCAAGCACAGCCATAAGCGCAAGGAGCGTCTTGAGGAATTGCTTTCGGATTTCTCGATAGAGCATTTGCGACGTGCCCCCGCCTTGGCGCTTTCAGGCGGTGAACGTCGCCGCGTCGAGATTGCGCGCTGCCTGGCCGCAGACCCCAAGTACTTGCTCCTTGACGAGCCCTTTGCTGGCGTGGATCCGATCAGCGTCGGCGACATCCGCCACCTTGTTTCGGACCTGAAAAAGCGGGGAATTGGCGTTTTGATAACCGACCACAACGTGCGAGAAACGCTGGAAATCGTGGATCGCGCCTATATCCTGCATGACGGTCAAGTTCTGATGTCCGGCACACCCACCGAAGTGGTCGAAAACGAGAATGTTCGCCGGGTCTATCTGGGTGAAAACTTCCGGATTTCCTGACCGGCGACTGTTCGTCGCTGGGCGCATGGCGGATTTCTTGAAAGAACACGTCTGTTTTGATTGACTCTCCGCGCGTCTCTTGCCTCAATTGACTCATGACAATTCTTCGGTTCCAGTCTGGATCTCGATGTCCCTTCGCTGAAGGGTATGATGGTAGACTATCCTTGGAAATGTCTTTACCCCACACCCGATAAAAACAGGCACGCCGACTTGTGTGGCGTCAGAACGGGTGCGAATTGTGAAGGAGATCACATGCGTTATCAAATCAGCGGTAAACAGATCGACATCGGTGAGGCATTGCAGACCCACGTGCAGACCGAACTGGGCGAAGTCGTGGGCAAGTATGCCCAAAGACCGACAGACGCCAACGTCGTCTTTTCCCGTTCAGCGCATGAATATGTGTGCGAGACAACTGTACACCTATCAACTGGGCTGACGGCGCAGGCCAAGGCGCACGCCACCGAAATCTATGCGGCATTCGAAGGATGCTGCGATAAAATGGAAACGCAGCTACGCCGCTACAAGCGCCGCCTAAAGGATCACCACCGCGACCGCGCCGAGCCGGTTGAACTTTTTGGAGCATCATCCTATATCCTCGCGTCGAACGACTCGGGCAATTCTGAGGAACCGGAGTCGCTTCAGCCGATAATTGTGGCGGAAATGGAAACCAAGATCCCGTCGTTGAGTGTAGGCGAGGCTGTAATGCAGATGGAACTCGCGGGGGCCCCGGTTTTGGTGTTCCGGAACGAAAACAAGGACGGACTGAACGTCGTGTATCGCCGTGATGACGGCAATATCGGCTGGATCGACCCGTAATAGGCAAGACAACAGAGATGTGCCATCGGATATCCGGTGGCACATCCATGGAGCAAAATCGATGGAGCTTTCGAGCATCCTTTCACCCAAAGCGGTCCGGGTTCTGTCAGCCGCTTCCAGCAAAAAGCGCCTGTTTCAGGAAATAGGAGACGTAGCGGCTTTGGCACTTGGGCTGGACGCTCAGACTGTCGTCGAATCTCTGCTCGAAAGGGAAAGCCTGGGGCCGACCGGAGTCGGGCATGGTGTTGCTCTACCCCATGCTCGGCTGGAAGGCCTGGAAAAGGTCGCAGGCGTATTCGTCATGCTTGAAAAGCCGATTGATTTTGGCGCAGTCGACAGACAACCGGTCGACCTTGCCTTTTCACTCTTTGCGCCGGAAGAGGCCGGTGTTGAACACCTAAAAGCGCTGGCGCTGGTCTCGCGTACGCTCAGAGACGCTTCGGTTTGCACGAAACTCCGGTCAAATCCTGATCCGGTCAAGCTCTATACCATCCTGACCGAACCTCATTCGGTTCAGGCGGCCTAAAGCCGCGAACACGAGAAACCCAAAAAAAAGAACTCTAGCAAAACCGGGGCTGTCCACAAATGACGACACCTCATGTTTTGCCGTTGGTATCCATCAATTCAACATCAGCATCGATGATCCGGGGCGGAGTGGCCTGTTCGCCCGAGTTTTCCTCAAGTTCCTCTTCATGGACGTCTTTTTCGCTCTGGTCTTCCAGGGCTCCGATGATCAGTGGCAGCATGTGTACACCTGTCGCCGAGGCAATCTCAGGGGTGTCGGGCGTTTGCCAGCTTAGCGTATCGAAACTGTTGCAGTTCTTGCAGACAGGTCTCCATTCCACGTGAATGTCGTGACAGTTCTCGCAAACCCAGTGAGGACCACGCGGCGCATTCAATGCCTTTGCGAGCCAACCCTGCACAATCGCGTCCGACGCTCCCTCACCCCGTTCGATCGCAGCCATCAGGGTATAGGCCCGTGCATCCGCTTGTTTTTCCACAACATCGCCCAGCGCACGGCGAGCTTCGGGAAAATCCTCGGCCACAATGTTAAGCTCCGCCTGAATCAGGCGGGTCTCAGGGTTATCCGGGTGAATGCGAGTCAGTGCCGAAAACCGCTTGACCCGTTCAGTCGGAGATTCGTCGGGTTCGATTTCGGCAAACGCGTGGGCCAGATCCGGGTGCGGCCGGACCTCCCACGCCTTCTTCAGGATCTTGGCCGCGTTGCGTGGCTTGCCTTTGGCGATGTGCGCGCGCGCCGCCATCGCGGCCGCAGGCACCAGATCGGGGGACAAGCGATTTGCCTCGATCGCGCGTTCCTGTTGCTCGATAGCGGCAGTCTCGTCCAGCAGCCCTTTGGCTTCGGACAGCGCCAGCACAGCATCCCTTCTCTTGTAGACGTCGCGCGGCAACGTTCCTGATTTCAGCTTTGCCGTTAGGGTCGACCGCGCCCCGGCCCAGTCCTGCGCCTTGGTCTGAAGCTTAAGCAGCACATCCTGCGTTTCCTCGTGCCGCGGTTTCAGGGCCAACGCCTTTTCCGCAAGCTTGCGCGCGGTATCATCATCGCCCTCAGCCAACTTTTGCTTCATTATCCCGCGCACACCGACAAACCGGGTCGATTGCTCTGTCACCAGCTTCTTGTACGTTTCCGAAGCTCTTTTGGTATCCCCGGTCATCTCGGCGGCTTGGGCTACTAACAGATTTGTCAGTTCCGGCTTTTTCAACAGCTTTTCTGCTTTTGTGGCCTTGGACATCGCAATACGCCCTTCCCCTGAAGCCAAAGCCATCAGTCCCTCTGACAGGGCCTGATAACCGCGCCGTTCCCGGCCCCGGTCAAAATAGCGCGACAAGGCGGTTTCATCTCCGTTGAGGAACTTCAGCGTAGCGATCAACAGGCTTAGCAGCTTGAAGAACAGCCAAACGGCCGCGACCAAAATCACAAGCCCTATAGCGGACTGCAGCGGCCCCAACGTATATTCGGTGCCCGCAACGGTGATCTGAACACCGCCGCTAGCCTCCATAAGAAAGGCGGCACCCATCGCCAGAAGGCCGATGATGGCGACAAAAACCAGTATCTTAAGCAATGACCAAAACATGGCGGGCCTTTCAGTTCGAATTCACGCTTTGCACAAGCGCATCTGCGGCGGATACGGCGTCTTGGCGGGTTCGCGCGCGTTCAACCCACGCCGCCATTGCAGGTTGCGCGGCCTCTGGCAGAGTGCCGATCTCTTCCAATGCCTTGCCCAGGTCACCAGCTGTCAAGTCGGCTTCTGCGCGTGACAAGATAGCATCCGGATCAGTGCCATCCCGAGGAGTGACAGACCTGGCGCCAGTCTGTCGTTCGAGAAATGCAAGAATCCCGGAACCTTTTTCGGTTTCACGGATGTCCGCCAATGCATTGCGAGCCGCCGACGGAAAGCCATTCCGTAAGCTTGCCATTGTTGCAACACCTTCGGCCGCAGGGCCAACCAAGGATTGAGGAACCTCTACGCCACCGTTCTTGAGTTGGGAAACTTGAATCTCAAACGCGGCACCAGAATCCAGCTGACTGCGTAGACCTGATGCAGCCGCGCGGTTGGCCGCCGCCAATGCCTCAGCCGAAGCTTTCACCTCCAGTGCTTTGGCCTGATTCACCATCTTTTCGATCTCGGCCCGCTGTACTGAAAGGGAGTCGCGTAGCTTATCCAATTCTGTCAGATACGCATCTGGAACCTCTCGCGTATCTCCATTTTGTACTGGGCGTTTTTCCAGATCAGCTATGCGGGATTCGAGCGGGGAAAGTACCGAACTCAAAGATTCAATCTGAGTTTTCAAGACGTCCAATTCCGAAACCACCGGTGCTATTTGCCCAGACAGTCCGGACACCTGTTCGGAAAGAGTCGACAGGTCAGCCGCTTCGCTGCCGTCCATCTGCTTTCCAAGCGAGTCGAACAACTGGGCGTGTTGCTCGACCTTCGCCTCAATTGTCGAAATGGTTTGATCGATTTCGCCCTCTGTCGAGCTGAACAATCCGGTTTGGCCGACAAAAAAACCAATAGCTGCTGCAACCGCGCCCCCAAGCGCCGTAGGCCAGAACCCATTTTGCCTTTTTTCCTCTGGAAATTGCGTTCTTTCTGCAAAAACAGTCGAAGGCTTAGCTTCGGCTTCGGCTTCGGCTTCGGCTTCGGCTTCGGCTTCGGCTTCGGCTTCGGCTTCGGCTTCGGCTTCGGCTTCGGCTTCGGCTTCGGCTTCGGCTTCGGCTTCGGCTTCGGCTTCGAAGGTCAAATCTTCCGAGGCTGTAGCATCGTCAACGGTGTTTTCAGTCGCACCTGCCGAAAAGTGCGAACTCTGGTCGTCGGTTGCGTCATCTGTTGCAGGGATCGCGTCGTGGTCTTCATCAGTCTTCTTTTTGCCGGCCACCGTCAGCTCCCCCTTGATTCTCAAATACTTAAAACCCACAGACCAATGCAGGTTAATCCGCGTTCCGAGCGCTCTCAACCCGCATACGATCACTCACAAGTTTTTTAATCGCGGCGCGCATTCCTTCGGCGTTTGGATTCTTGCTAATAACCAGGCCCAGAATATTCAACGATTCCATTGGCTTCGCGGCTGCTTCACTTATTGCCGCCGCCCATAGCGGGGCCGTGCCTTCCCAATGATCGGCAAAATGTCGCGCGGTTCTTGGGGAGAAGATCGGGGCCAGCACGGGTTGATCATCAACCATCGCCGCGCGTGCCGCATCAGAGAATCCAAGCTGTATTTGTCGGTAAACAACCTGCTCCTCCGTTGGCAATCCGGAATTGGAAAGAGTTACGGCGACATCGCCGAGACCGTGTTCGCCTCTCAAATGCAACAGTGGTCCTTTGGGTCGGCGGGAAACCAGGTCCGCGATCAACTCTTCTGCCGTTTCGCCGGCCATAATTGCCTGCCACCCTTCTTTGTTTGCGGCGTCAGTTGTCGCCGGGCCCACGCAGAAAGCCGGACATTGTCGGTCACCTGACAACCGCGCCGTAGCGGCGACACCGTTTGAAGATGTGAAGATGACACCTGCGAAACGGCCAAGGTCAATATCCTGGCCATGTGGTTGGATATCGATAAGCGGAGAAATAATGACGTCTACATCCGCCGACAAAACCGGAAGCAGTTGCGCTGCAAACTTTTCAGAGGCGGCGCGGGGGCGGGTCATCAACAGGCGTATGGGCAAAGCGATCAGTCACGGGATTGTTTGAATGCGCCCGGGGTGATACCCCGGCTTTCGATCATGATGCAACGGTTCGGGTCGATGGCGCAAACTTTAACGATACTTGGGCTGGAAAGCAGCTGCGACGATACTGCAGCGGCCGTCGTGCGTCACACCGAGGGAGAACCTGCGCAAATCCTGTCTTCAGTCGTTTATGGCCAGACCGAATTGCATAGCGCCTTTGGCGGCGTTGTGCCTGAAATTGCAGCTCGGGCACATGCAGAGAAACTGGATGTTTGCGTCCGTCAAGCCCTGGAGGATGCTGGTCTATTTCTAACAGATATGGATGCAATCGCGGTGACTGCCGGACCGGGGCTGATCGGTGGCGTCATGTCAGGAGTGATGTGCGCCAAGGGCCTGAGCGCTGCTACCGGCCTGCCGCTGATCGGAGTAAACCATTTGGCCGGACATGCGCTTACGCCGCGCCTGACCAATGGAGTGGACTATCCTTATTTGATGCTTCTGGCGTCCGGAGGACATTGCCAATATCTGATCGCGCACAACCCGGACAGGTTCACCCGTCTGGGTGGCACGATCGACGACGCGCCGGGCGAGGCCTTTGACAAAACCGCCCGTCTGCTGGGACTGCCGCAACCCGGTGGGCCTTCGGTCGAGGCCCAGGCTAAAACGGGAGATCCCAAGCGTTTCCGCTTTCCCCGCCCCCTGCTTGATCACCCGGATTGCAACCTGTCCTTTTCCGGCCTCAAGACTGCCCTGATGCGGATGCGCGATCAGATCGTTGGAGAAAAAGGCGGGTTGACCCGGCAAGACCGCGCCGACCTGTGTCGGGGTTTTCAAGATGCTGTTGTCGACACATTGGCCGAAAAGACACGACGTGCCTTGGCCCTGTATCTGAAAGAAGGCCCGGCGGATCCCGTTGTCGCTGTGGCAGGGGGTGTTGCAGCGAACTGCGCGATTCGCGCTGCGTTAGAGACCGTTTGCCTAGAGCATAGTGCCCGTTTTATCGCTCCACCCCTGCATCTTTGCACTGACAACGCCGCCATGATTGCTTATGCCGGGATGGAGCGATTTCGGGCAGGTGTGTGCGACGATCTTAGTTTGACCGCCCGCCCGCGATGGCCCTTGGATCAATCCAGCCCTGCCTTGCTGGGCAGCGGCAAAAAGGGGGCCAAGGCATGAGTATTGCTGTGCTGGGTTCGGGGGCGTTTGGAACAGCGCTTGCGATATCGCTTTCCGGTAATGGTCGGGTAACCCTGTGGTCCCGTTCGGAAGAACAGGCGGATTTGATGCGAAAATCCCGCGAAAACGCCCTCCGCCTTCCCGGGGTGTCGTTACCCGACACGCTGAACATCACCTCGGATCTTTCCGAAGCGGCGGCCAATAAAACCCTGTTGTTGGCGATCCCCATGCAAAGACTGCGTCAGGCGCTGACCGACCATGCCGAATGTCTTTCCAGTCACCTGTTGGTTGCGTGCTGCAAGGGAATCGAACTGAACACCGGTGTGGGTCCGCTTTCGGTCATTACCCAGACGTTACCCAACGCCCGCCCCGCCCTGTTGACCGGCCCAAGCTTTGCCCGTGACATAGCAAAGGGCCTGCCAACCGCGCTGACACTGGCCTGTGTGGATGCGGATTTGGGAGCAACACTGCAATCCGAACTCACAACCTCGAATCTGCGGCTGTATCGCACGACGGATACGGTCGGCGCGGAGCTCGGCGGTGCATTAAAGAACGTTATGGCGATCGGTTGCGGCGCCTGCATCGGAGAAGGCATGGGAGAAAGCGCGCGCGCAGCTCTTTTGACACGCGGCTTTGCCGAGATGCAGCGGTTCGCCAGCCTGAAAGGCGCCCGTCCCGAAACTCTCATGGGGTTGTCCGGTCTGGGCGATTTGGTGCTGACCTGCTCTTCGGAACAATCCCGCAACTATCGGTTCGGCCTGGCCCTTGGCCGCCACGAAACATTCGACAGCGCAACAACGGTCGAAGGCGTCGCAACCGCCCGCGCCGTGGCGCAGCTTGCAAGCGAACAAGGCCTCGACATGCCTATCAGCACGGCCGTAGCCGAACTAAGCGGCGGTGAATACAGCGTCGCCGAAGCCATTCGATATCTACTCAACCGACCCCTCAAGGAGGAATGACATGCTGATTGCCCTGATTGCCCGGGACAAGGATGGTTCCCTGCAAACCCGGCTTGACAATCGCGCCGCCCATCTGGCCTATATCGAAGAGACCGGTGTGGTGTCGCAGGCCGGTCCCTTGCTGAACGGTGACCAAATGGTCGGTTCGCTGATCGTTCTGGATGTCGAAGATTTGGCCGAAGCCCAAAGCTGGGCCGACAACGATCCTTATGCCAAAGCCGGGCTGTTCCAATCCGTCGAATTGATACCGTGGAAAAAGGTGATCGGCTGATGGCCTATTGGTTGTTCAAATCCGAACCCTCGACCTGGAGCTGGAATCAACAATTCGCAAAGGGCGAGGCGGGCGAAGAATGGGACGGCGTGCGCAACTATCAGGCCCGCAATTTCATGCGCGAGATGAAGTTGGGCGACCGGGGCTTCTTCTATCACTCACAAACCGAAAAAGCGGTGGTCGGCATTGTCGAGGTTTGCGCCGAGGTTCATCCGGATAGCAAGGCCGGCGATCCACGCTGGGAATGCGTCGACATCAAGGCGGTACGTCCGTTTGAAGCCGCGGTTACGCTGGATCAGATCAAGGCAGATGAGGCTTTGTCGGATATGATGCTGGTAAAAAACTCACGACTGTCCGTGCAACCTGTAACCGAAGCGGAATGGCGACGGGTCTGTGCGTTAGGGCAGACGATGCCGGATTGACGCACTTCGCTGATGGCACGGATCGACTGGTAGCACGAACTTAATTTTCGCCCGAACAGCGCTACTCGAGAATTTGGGAAGGTCCTGACGCATCAGAACCTTCCCCACCCCGCGTGCTCCCATTTCACCACACGCGTTTTGAAAACTCTGGTCCTGACCGTCCTGGTCTTAGTTCACTTCATAGCCGATCCAGTGCCACTTGGGCAAACCTTAAGTATCTAAAATATAATCCAAATTCTCCAATAAACGCGAAACGCCGCCGAAATGCTCCGGCGGCACTCAAAGTCGATTTCTGTCGGATCAATAGCGGTAGTGGTCTGGTTTGAACGGGCCTTCCGGCTTGACCCCGATATAGTCCGCCTGATCGGCGCGCAGTTGGGTCAGCTTGACACCAATCCGATCCAGATGCAGACGCGCAACCTTCTCATCCAAGTGCTTGGGCAGAATATAGACCTGGTTGTTATAATCCTCGCCTCCGGTCCAGAGCTCGATCTGGGCCAGAACCTGGTTAGTGAACGAGGCCGACATCACAAACGACGGATGGCCGGTTGCGTTTCCAAGGTTCAGCAGGCGGCCTTCGGACAGCAGGATGATGCGATTGCCCGAAGGCATCTCGATCATGTCCACCTGTTCCTTGATGTTGGTCCACTTGTGGTTTTTCAAGTTCGCAACCTGAATTTCGTTGTCG
Source organism: Ruegeria sp. YKSE079 (assembly GCF_059612845.1). Lineage (NCBI taxonomy): Bacteria > Pseudomonadati > Pseudomonadota > Alphaproteobacteria > Rhodobacterales > Roseobacteraceae > Ruegeria > Ruegeria sp. YKSE079. The sequence goes on from NZ_JBXWRJ010000001.1 coordinate 125,762, forward strand.
AAGTGACCAATGTTTCCGACGATGGCCATGTCTTTCATCTCGCGCATATGCTCGATGCGGATCACGTCCTTATTGCCTGTCGTCGTAACGAAAATATCGGCAGATGCAACTTCGTCTTCCAGCAGAGTCACCTCGAAACCGTCCATCGCCGCTTGAAGCGCGCAGATCGGGTCAACCTCGGTCACTTTCACCCGGGCACCAGCTCCGCGCAGCGAGGCGGCAGAGCCTTTTCCAACGTCGCCATACCCGCAGACGACGGCAACCTTGCCCGCCATCATTGTGTCGGTGGCGCGGCGGATACCGTCGACCAGCGATTCCTTGCAGCCGTACTTGTTGTCGAACTTCGACTTGGTCACGCTGTCATTAACGTTGATCGCCGGGAACGGCAGATGGCCTTTTTCCATCATCTTGTACAGGCGATGCACGCCGGTAGTGGTCTCTTCGGACACGCCCTTGATCATATGGCGTTGCTTGACGAACCAGCCCGGACTTTCTGCCAAACGCTTCTTGATCTGCGCGAACAGCGCGACTTCTTCTTCCGATTGCGGATTTTCGATCAGGTCGGTCTCACCTTCCTCGACCCGTGCACCCATCAGAATGTACAGCGTCGCATCGCCGCCATCGTCAAGGATCATGTTTGCGCCGCCCTCGGGGAACTGGAATATCTGGTCGGCATAATCCCAGTATTCCTCGAGCGTTTCGCCCTTGACGGCGAACACCGGCGTTCCACTTGCAGCGATCGCAGCAGCAGCATGGTCTTGTGTCGAGAAAATGTTGCATGATGCCCAGCGCACATCCGCGCCCAGCGCAACCAGCGTCTCGATCAGAACGGCAGTCTGAATGGTCATATGTAGCGATCCGGCAATACGGGCGCCTTTCAATGGCTGGCTTTCACCGTATTCTGCCCGCAAGGCCATCAGCCCCGGCATTTCTGTTTCGGCGATATCCAGTTCTTTGCGGCCATATTCGGCCAACGAAATATCCTTAACGATATAGTCTGCGGGCATCGGTTGCTCCATTCCGACAAAGCTCATCCGCGCATCGCATAACATCCACCGGCGGGCATGGCAACTTTGTCAACCTGACAACCGATCTATCCCACAGTGTTCTTGTATCCAATTCAGCTTGGTGTGCCCTGAGCCTCGATTTTTGGAATGGCTTCGAAGAAATCCGTGCCTGCGGCGACAACACAGGCAATCCCGTTGGCCTGAGTCAAAAGCACGGTATATGTGCCTGTTTCCTTCGAAGACCAGACTTCCATGACGGATTGCGCACCACTGGTCTTTTGCAATCCGCCAAATGTCAATTCTTCAGCGAATTTTTCTTTCAGGTTGGCAACAATGGTATCCCGCATCGCACAACTGGCGGCAAAGGCGGGTGGCGCGGTTGCTGCCATGCCGAATGCAAGGGTAAGGCCCAACAAGCGCTTGAACATGACGTTCTCCTTTCGATACACGTTTCGATCTGAGGAGGACGCGCCGGGAGGAATGCACGCCCCCCTCTGCACTTGATATCGTGATCCACGCGCGCCGGTTCAAAGCACGTCCCTTCAAGAAGGTGTTGGCAGCATGTGATCAGGATGAAATACAGGCTACGCTGCAATTGTGGCATCACCACGGCAAGGCAAAAGGGGCATGGCAGAATGGCAACACAACCCAGAGCGTGGCAAAGAATGCTGTCGGGCCGCCGCCTGGATCTGTTGGACCCGACGCCAGTCGATATCGAGATCGAGGATATCGCCCACGGCCTCGCCTTCGTTGCACGCTGGAATGGTCAGACGGATGGCGATTTCGCCTATTCCGTGGCCGAACATTCGCTGCTGGTCGAGGAGCTTTTTGGCCGCATCGCACCGAAGGCTCCGGTCAAATGGCGCTTGGCCGCGCTGCTGCACGACGCCCCAGAATACGTGATCGGCGACATGATCTCGCCTGTTAAATCCGCCGTTGGGCCGGATTATGGTGATCTCGACGATCGCCTCGCCGCAGCCATTCACATCCGGTTCGGCTTGCCCGCCGTCATCCCCGCAACGATCAAGAAACAGATCAAACGCGCCGACAAAATCAGCGCCTGGATGGAGGCAACCCAGATCGCCGGCTTTTCCGAGACCGAGGCGACGAAGTTTTTTGGGCGACCAGATAAAGCCGTGATGGAAGGGTTGGAAATCAAGTTAAGACCACCGATTGAAGTACGGGAGGCGTATACCGATCGGCATGCGGAGTTGTTGGGAAAACTCTAGTCGCTTGGTTTATGAAAAGCGTTTGCGGATAATTCTGCTGCCTGAGTTACCTAGATGAACTTCCAAGCACGTCGATAATAAGCGAACAATCATCACGATTGGAAATGGGATTGCAGGGCAAACTCGAGTAGTCATCTTTTGACAGCTCAACTCCATCTCATATGACAAAAAACTCATCGTCTTCGTCACCGATTTCATTGAACACTATTCGGAAAAGCCATTCGCTTTGGCCTGTTTCAAACTCTTGCGCCAAGTAGCGGACGTTACCGCAATCTCTCGTCAGCAAGGCGGTCTGGCAATCGCCTTCAACGCAATGACCAACTGTTCGCGGATACTGAGCAAAGGTTGGATTTCCCGCATCAATACATGCCGCGCGTACTTGGAAAACTGATCCGACCAATACCACAGTAAATAGAAGCGGAAGTTTCAACTCTCACCGAGGGCTACGCTTCGCCAAAATTCTCTGCAGCGTCCGGCGGTGCATGTTCAGGCGGCGGGCGGTTTCGCTGACGTTCCGGTCGCACAGTTCGTAAACCCGCTGAATATGCTCCCACCGCACACGGTCCGCGCTCATTGGGTTTTCCGGCGGCGGCGGCAACTCGTCGCCCTTGGCAAGCAGCGCGTTGGTGATGTCGGTCGCATCGGCCGGTTTCGACAGATAATCCGTGGCACCGATCTTGACGGCCGCGACGGCGGTCGCGATGGCGCCGTATCCGGTCAGCACCACGACCCGGCAATCCGGGCGCTTTTCTCTCAGCACTTCAACGACATCCAGACCATTGCCATCCTCCAGCCGCAGGTCAACGACGGCAAATGCGGGCGGCCGAGCAGTTGCGATGGCGCGGCCTGCCGCAACCGACGCCGCGGTTTCAATTTCAAACCCGCGCTTCTCCATTGCTTTGGCCAAACGCCGCAGAAACGGTTCGTCATCATCTACCAGCAAAAGCGACTTGTCGGGTCCGATTTCAAGCTGGGAAGTGTCGGCCATGCTCTTTCTTTCTGCGATTATTCGGTCTTTGCCCTATCGGCGAGTATTACCAGCCCCTCGGCAAAGGTCAAACGCCCTATCGCACTTACATGTTACCCAGAAAACAGCCGATCTTGTCGGCCATCTGCTCAGGAGTCTCATCGCGCTTGAAGAACTCGACAAAACCGTGCTCGGGTAAAACCAGGTAAGAGAAGGTCGAATGATCGACGAGATAGTATTCGTCGCTCTTGTCATGCGCCTTGTAATAGGTCTTGTAAGCCTTACTGGCTGCCTTGACCTGTTCCGGCGAACCCGTCAGGCCGATCATCCGCTCGTGCAGATTCAGGGCAAAATCGCCGACCACCTCTGGTGTGTCCCGGTCCGGGTCGATCGATATGAAGACCGGCGTCACTATTTGGCCGCGCTCTGAAAGAATGTCGACAGCCTCGGCGTTACGTGAGGTATCAAGCGGGCAGACGTCCGGGCAAAACGTATAGCCGAAATACAAAAGCGACGGTCCGGTTAACACATCCTTATCGGTCACGGTTTCGCCCTTGGCGTTGACCAGTTCGAACGGGCCGCCGATCGAACCTGCACCCCCGGCAATCTGGCTGGAGCGGCACTGAGCAAATTGATCATCCGATCCGCGCCCAAGCGTCAAAACCCAAGTGGCGCCCAGGACGACAAGTAAAATAGCGGCGGCAATGATGGCATAAAAACGGGTCATGGAGCGGTACCTGAGGTATGGGTTGTTGATCGTCTTGCGGCAGACACCTATCAAGGTATTCAGCCGTTGCAACAGGACATAATCAACCGATGCCGAATTCCAATATGAGCCTTTGGCGCGGACAAGAGCGCAGCAGCTGGATTCGCCTGCGAACGCTTATTCTGTTGCGCTGGGTGGCTATCGCCGGTCAGATCATCGCAATCACCGTCGCACAGCGGTTCTATGACCTCCAACTGGAACTGGGGCTTTGTTATTTTGCCATCGGAATCTCGGTCATGGGCAACCTGGTCGCGATTTTTCTGTTTCCCGAGAACAAACGGCTGTCAGAGTTCGAGAACTTTCTGATGGTATTGTTCGACCTGCTGCAACTGGCATTCCTTTTGTATCTCACGGGAGGTCTGCACAACCCGTTTGCATTGTTGTTGCTGGGTCCGGTGACCATTTCGGCCAACGTGATGAGCTTGCGTTCGACCATGATCATTGGCGCGGTGGCGGTCATTCTAGTGACGCTTTTGGCTATTTTTCACCTGCCCCTCAGAACCGACATGGGCTTTATCCTGCGAATCCCCGACATATTCGTGTTCGGCAACTGGGCCGCCATCGTTATCGCGATCGTGTTTCTGGGAGGATACTCCTATCGGATCAGTTCCGAGGTTCAATCCATGTCCGAGGCACTGGCAGCGACCCACATGGCGCTGGCGCGGGAACAAAAGCTGACCGATCTCGGCGGTGTTGTTGCCGCTGCAGCACACGAATTGGGAACACCGCTGGCAACCATCAAACTGGCGAGCTCTGAACTTATCGAAGAACTTGATGACCGGCCAGAGCTGCGCGAAGACGCGGTTCTAATCCGCGAACAGGCGGACAGATGCCGGGATATCCTTCGCAACATGGGGCGAGCGGGAAAGGATGATCTGCATCTGCGTCAGGCGCCTTTGTCGACGGTGATCCACGAATCCGCCGAACCGCATGTGAACCGTGGAAAGATCGTACATTTTCACGAAGGCCCAAGTGCTGGTGGCGATGTGCAGCAACCCTCGATCCTGCGCAAGCCCGAGATCATTCATGGGCTTCGAAACCTGATCCAGAATGCGGTGGATTTTGCACGCAAGAATGTCTGGGTCGAAGCGGAATGGACCGACAATTGGATCATCATCAACATCATGGATGACGGACGCGGTTATCCGCACCACATGATAGGTCGAATCGGTGATCCTTTCGTGCGCAAGCGCCGCGCGGAATCCGACCACAAGGAGCGCCCGGAATATGAAGGCATGGGTCTGGGATTGTTCATCGCGAAAACATTGCTGGAACGCAGTGGTGCCGAACTGAAATTCGCCAACGGCGCTGATCCGTATCAAACTCTCACCGACTTGTCCGACCGCCGCGGCGCCATCGTTAAGGTTATCTGGCCGAGAAACCTGATCGATGCACAAACCGGAGATCACCCGGTTCCGTCCGGGCACAATCAGCAGATCCCGATTTGAGTTAACGAACCATTAACCATTCCTGCCCAAGGATCACTCATGGTCGTACGGAATTTCGCAGCATTCACTCATGGTTGATTGGCTCCTGCTGGCAGGGCTTTGCACTGTGACTTCGGTCCTTGCCGTCCTGTGGCTGGCACCGCGAAAGCGGTCCCGAAATATGGCCTATGGGCTTTTGTCGCCCGACATGCTGCACAATTCGGTTTTCCTCTTTGCGGGGAATGATCTGGTTACGCATTCCGACATTTCGCTGGCTGGGCACGAAGACGTCACGGACTGGGGTGGTCTGAGGCGATTGTTAAGACGCAATTTTCCCGCGTTTCCGGAAAGTCCCGAAGATGTCTGCGTCGCAGGTACGATCGTGGTTCCCGCAATCAACAGCATCTTGATGCAGGACGTTTTGTGCGAATGGATAGACGGGATCGTGCGCGTGCAAATCCGTGACCTGCCCGAGCAGCACGAAGGGCGCCAAGTGCAAGACAGCTCTAATACGCCTCTGCGGTTGACAATGGACAAGGCTCCCTATCCGGTCTGGCTGACAGATCACAAGAACACGGTAAGCTGGTGCAACACCGCCTATGTGTCGTTGGCCCGCAAGATTCGCGGCAAAGACACCGACCTGACCGCGCCTATGTTTCCAGACGCGGACGAGGATATGCAGCCCGGGAAGAAATACCGGTTCTCGCTGACGGCCGGTGATACCGAGAGAAAGCTGTGGTTCGACCTTTCGATCGTTCCCCATGACGAGGGAACTCTCTGTTATGCCGTCGATGTCAACGCAATCGTGGAGGCCGAGGTCGCCCAGCGCAAGTTCGTACAAACATTGGCAAAAACCTTTGCACAACTTTCGATCGGTTTAGCTATCTTTGATCGCAACCGGCAACTGGCCCTGTTTAATCCAGCTTTGGTTGATCTGACCTCGCTGCCTGCGGATTTTTTGAGCTGCCGGCCAAAAATCTCTACTTTCTTCGACCGCTTGAGAAATCAAAACATGATGCCGGAACCCAAGAATTATGGCGGGTGGCGAAAGCAAATGAACGATCTTCTCGAAGCGGCCACTGATGGCAGTTTTCAGGAAACTTGGTCCTTGCCTTCTGGGTCGGTCTATTGTGTCAGCGGCCGGCCACATCCCGACGGCGCTGTTGCGTTCCTGTTCGAAGACATCACCGCCGAGATAACCCTGACGCGACAGTTTCGTGCCGAACTGGAACTGGTCCAGGCGATATTCGACAAGCTTGCTGACGCAATCGCTGTATTCTCACCGGATGGGTCGTTAGCTTTTTCCAACTGCGCCTATTACCACCTTTGGGGTACCGAACCGGACGCAGGATTAATCCAACAGAGCGTCCAGGAAATAACCCGAACTTGGCAAGATCAGTGCCTTGCCACACCGGTCTGGGGAGAGATCCGCAACTTCGTCACCGACAGCGACAAGCGTGCCGAGTGGTCGGCGTGCGTCAGTCTGCGGGATGGAACGCCGGTGTCTTGCACGGTCAGCCCCATTCAGAATGGCGCGACCATTGTTCGGTTTGCTGTTATGGCGGACCCGCCTGACATATCTGTACCGGAGCAAGCCTGCACCTGAACCTGCTTGCAGCGGGGTCCCGCCGACGCCATTGTGGCGCCATGACGCCTGCCCCGTACCAAATCACTCTTGCGACCGCGGACGACACTGCCGCGTTTGCCGCCCTGTTGGGGGCCGAACTGACGCGCGGCGACGTTTTGTTGCTGGCCGGCGAGATTGGCAGTGGCAAGACTCATTTCGCCCGCAGCCTCATCCAGTCACTGCTGATCGAAACTGAAGATGTCCCTTCGCCAACTTTCACCCTTGTTCAGACTTATGACACGCAGAAAGGTGAAATCTGGCACTCGGACTTGTATCGATTGACCGATATCGACGAGCTTGAGGAACTGGGATTGACCGACGCATTTGAAACCGCGATCTGCCTTGTCGAATGGCCGGAAAAACTGGGTCCGCTCGAACCTGCCGGCGCATTGAGGCTGCTGTTTGAAACGGACCCGGAAAACGAGGAAACCCGGCACCTGAGGGTCACATGGTCTGATCCGAAATGGAACCTGCTTTTGGAGATACTTGAATGACGAACAGAAAGGTTCTGGCCGAAACCTTCATTGCCCAGACCGATTGGGCAAACGCGACTTCTGCACCGCTGGCCGGGGATGCCTCCAACCGCGGATACAAACGCCTGACCGATCCCGAAACAGGTCGCACCGCGGTTCTTATGGATGCTCCTGCGGACATGGGAGAAGACGTCCGCCCATTCGTCTCAATTGCCAACCACCTGTTGTCCGTGGGGTTGAGCGCGCCCCAGATCTACGCCGAGGATTCCGAAAACGGCTTTCTTTTGCTCGAAGATCTGGGTGACGACCTGTTCGCGCGCGTTCTCGAACGGGAATCGGAGCTTGAACCCGAATTGTACGAGGCCGCGACGGACGTACTTGTACAATTGCATCAGGCACCGCTGCCGCCGCTCGACAGCTATGACCCGACACTGATGACCGAACTTGCAGCGCTGGCTTTCACAAAATATGCCTTTGGCATCATCCAAGAGGTAAACCAGCATACCCAGGAACGGTTCGAAAACCGGTTTTCGGACATACTGCTGCGCGAGACGCAAGGTCCCAAGGTTCTTATTCAACGAGACTACCACGCCGAAAACCTGATCTGGCTGCCGGATCGTGAAGGCGTGCGTCGCGTTGGCTTGCTGGACTTCCAATGCGCCATGCTGGGCCATCCGGCGTACGATCTCGTGTCCCTGCTTCAGGATGTTCGCCGTAAAGTTTCAGCAGGTGTCGAGATGAAGATGATCAATCACTATGTCGAGGCCACCGGATCGAACGATCATGATTTCCGAACTGCCTATGCCGTTTTGGGCGCGCAACGGAACCTCCGGATCCTTGGCGTGTTCGCCCGATTGGCAACCGAAAACGGCAAGCCGAGATATGTTGATCTCATTCCTGCGACATGGGCGCTCTTGATGCGCGATCTGGAGAACCCTGCGCTGGCTTCAGTCGCCGGTTTCCTGCGCGAAACGCTCCCGCCACCGACACCGGAAAACCTCGAAAAGTTGCGAAACAAATGACCTACGGCCCGGATGCAGCGATGCTATTTGCGGCAGGGTTCGGCACGCGCATGGGCGCGCTGACCAAGCACACACCCAAGCCGCTCATCAAGGTCGCAGGCCGCCCGCTGATCGATTACACGCTGGATCTGGTTCGGGCCGCGGGTCTGAACCGCATTGTGGCAAACTTGCACTATTTACCGGATCAGCTGGCTGCGCATTTGGTACCCCGTGGCGTTTTGTTGTCGCGAGAAGAGCCCGAGATTCTGGATACCGGTGGTGGTCTTCGGGCTGCGTTGCCATTTCTGGGTGCCAATCCAGTATTCACTCTGAACACCGACGCAATCTGGGCCGGCCCAAACCCGCTGGAAATGCTGCGCACCGCGTGGAACCCTGACATCATGGATGCGCTATTGATGTGTATACCGGTGGCACATGCGCTGGGGCATTCCGGCGCCGGAGATTTCATGGCTGACGCCGAGGGTCGCATTCGGCGCGGCCCTGGCCTTATCTATGGCGGCATACAGATCACCAAGACCGAAGGGTTGGCACAGTTCACGGAGTCTTCCTTTTCATTCAACAGGTTATGGGACGTGATGCAGCAGCAGAACCGCCTGTTTGCGCTCCGATATCCGGGTCGTTGGTGCGACGTCGGCCATCCTGTGGGCATTACCCTGGCCGAAGAGTTGCTCGCCGATGTTTGAAGCCAACGCCAGCCCGCGCGTATTTGCTGTCGCGCCCGGCGTGGATTTCCCAAAGGCGCTTGTGACCGGGCTGATGGCGCGCACCGCACATCTGCCACCCGAAACGCTGGCGCGGGCGCAAGTGGTCGTCAACACCCGCCGCATGGCGCGTCGCGTGCGCAACCTGTTCGACGCGGGTCCAGCCTGTCTGTTGCCACGCATGAGTTTGATCACTGATCTGGGCGAAAGCGCGGATCTGTCCCGATTACCGCCGGCAATCCCGCCGCTGCGACGCCGGTTGGAATTGACGCAACTGATCGGCAAGCTCTTGGACCAACAACCGAATCTAGCGGCCCGCGCCTCGCTTTACGATCTGGCCGACAGCCTTGCGACGCTGATCGACGAAATGCAGGGCGAAGGTGTATTGCCCCAAGCCATCCAACAGTTGGATGTCAGCGACATGTCCGGGCACTGGGCGCGGGCTCAGACTTTTATCTCGATCGCCGACCAGTTCATCACTTCCGGGGACGACGCGCAGGACGTTCAGGCGCGGCAACGGCGGGTTGTTGAAGACCTGATTGACCGTTGGCAGGCAGATCCGCCGCGCCATCCGATAGTACTGGCTGGATCGACCGGCTCGCGCGGGACCACGCTGATGCTGATGCAGGCTGTGGCTCGCTTGCCGCAAGGCGCTTTGGTTCTGCCCGGGTTCGACTTTGACCAACCAGATTACGTCTGGTCTGGTCTGGATGACGCGTTGTTGTCCGAAGATCACCCGCAATTCCGGTTTCGCAAATTGATGCGTGGATTGGGGATCGAACCGCACCAAATCACCCGTTGGACGGATGACGCGCCCCCATCGCCTGCCCGCAACCGTCTGGTTTCCTTGGCTTTGCGCCCTGCCCCGGTCACTGACGCCTGGATGGCCGAAGGCCCAGACTTGGCCGACCTGGTCCCCGCGACAACCGACGTGACGCTGGTCGAGGCGCAATCTCCCCGTGCCGAAGCGCTGGCCATTGCCCTGCGTCTACGACAGGCGGCGGAAACCGGTCAGACGGCAGCGCTGATCACGCCCGACCGGATGCTGACACGACAAGTCAGCGCCGCGCTGGACCGCTGGGCCATTGTGCCTGACGACAGTGCCGGTTTACCACTTCAGCTTTCGCCGCCGGGACGGTTCTTGCGACATGTTGCCGGGCTGTTTGTCAATCGGCTGGATGGTGAAGCGCTTCTGACGTTGTTGAAGCATCCCCTGTGTCACGCCGGTGGTGAGCGTGGCGCGCACCTGTTGCACACCCGTGATCTTGAACTCGACCTGCGCCGCAATGGCCCGCCTTATCCTGACAGCGCCAGCCTTACCGGTTTCGCGATCCGCAAAGAAATGCCCGAAGGTTGGATGCAATGGCTGACCACGCATTTCTGCGATCAGCAAGTGACCGTTGAGCTGCCGCTGGCCGACTGGGTTCACCGCTTGCGCGGGTTGGCCGAGAAGATTTCGTCAGGAAGCACAGGTGAGGGGGGAACTCTCTGGGACATGAACGCCGGTCAAAAGGCGCTTGCTGTGATCACGTCGCTGGAGGACGAGGCCGCGCATGGTGGTACCATGGTCGCTCGCGATTTTGCCGATCTTCTTGGCGCGCTGCTAGCGGGCGAAGAGGTGCGCGACCGCGACGCGCCTCATTCCAGCATCATGATCTGGGGTACGCTTGAGGCGCGGGTGCAGGGGGCCGACCTGCTCATTCTCGGCGGCCTGAACGAAGGGAGCTGGCCCGAGGCCGCCACCCCTGACCCCTGGTTGAACCGTCAGATGCGCGACAAGGCGGGGTTGCTGCTGCCCGAACGGAGGATCGGCTTGTCGGCCCACGATTTCCAACAGGCCATCGCCGCACCCGAAGTCTGGTTGACCCGTGCCAGTCGCTCGGACGACGCCGAAACGGTGCCTTCGCGCTGGCTTAACCGACTGATCAACCTGTTACAGGGTTTGCCAGACGCGGATGGCCCCGACGCTCTGGACGCTATGCGTGCTCGCGGCCGTCAATGGTTGGATTGGGCGGCAAAGCTGGAAGAGGCACCGCGTCTGGATCCGGCCCCGCGCCCCTCTCCGCGGCCGCCCGTATCGACGCGCCCGACGCAGCTGTCGGTCACCGAAATCAAGAAGCTGATCCGGGATCCGTACGCGATCTATGCCCGTCACGTGCTGTCGCTGAAACCGCTCGATCCGCTGGTTCAGGCGCCGGATGCCTTGCTGCGAGGGATTGTGATCCACGAAATTCTCGAAGCATTCATCCGTGACAGCGTTCTGGATGGCGCGCTTTTGACACGTGATGCGTTTCTGAAACGCGCAGAAACCTTGCTGTTGGAACATGTAGCCTGGCCAACGGCGCGAAAGCTATGGCTGGCGCGTCTGGCGCGGATTGCCGACGCGTTTCTGGCCGCCGAGATCACCCGCCGCAGCGATGCCGGGCCTGTTGCGTTCGAGGCCAAGATGAAAAAACGCCTCGATCCATTGGATTTCACGCTCGTAGGGCGGGCCGATCGGGTTGATCAGACAGCGCGGGGGTCGTTACGGATATACGACTACAAGACCGGTATGCCCCCAACCGAAAACCAGCAATCGAAATTCGACAAACAGTTGCTGATCGAGGCCGCGCTGGCAGAAGAGGGCGGGTTTGAAGGGTTCGATCCGATGCCGGTGGCTCAGGCCGTTTTCATCGGCATGGGCGGGACGTACAAGGAAGTTCCGGCGCCCTTGGAAAAAGAACCGGCCGATAAGGTTCTTTCGGAACTCAAACAACTGATTTCCGCTTACTTAGAGCCTGATCAGGGATATTCCTCGCGCCGAATGCTGCACAAGGATTCCGACACTGGCGACTACGATCACCTGGCCCGTTTCGGTGAATGGGACCGAACCGCAAATCCCGTCCCGGAGGACCTGACATGACCCCTCGGAACGAAGCGACCGAGCGGCAGGTGCAGGCGGCGCGGCCCAATGCCTCGACCTGGTTGGCGGCCAACGCAGGGTCGGGCAAGACGCGGGTACTGACCGATCGTGTTGCGCGACTTTTGCTGAGCGACGTGCAACCACAGCACATCCTGTGCCTGACCTATACCAAGGCAGCGGCCAGCGAGATGCAGAACCGGTTGTTCAAACGGCTGGGGAAATGGGCAATGCTGGACGACGACAAGCTTTTGTCAGAGCTGACAGAACTGGGTGTCGAGCATGCGATCGATCCTGCCCGTCTGGCACACGCCCGCACGCTGTTCGCCCGCGCCATCGAAACACCGGGTGGCCTGAAGATCCAGACCATCCACTCTTTCTGTGCCTCGCTCTTGCGCCGCTTTCCGCTTGAGGCAAGGGTCAGCCCTCAGTTTACCGAGATGGAAGATCGGGCCGCCGCCTTGCTGCGCGAAGAAATCGTCGAGGATTTTGCCGATGGCCCGCAAGCACCGCTGATCGACGCGGTTGCGCGTTTTGTCACCGATACCGGTTTTGACAAGCTGACACAGGCAATCACGACAAACCGTAACCTGTTTGCCAATCCTTGTACTTGGGACGATCTGCTGCGCCTGTTTGACCTACCCGAAAGCTTCAATGAGCAACGCCTGCTGGATCACGTGTACCTAGGCGGCGAAGTTGAATTAATTCGGTCGCTACTGCCTGCGCTGACCGAAAGTGGCGGCAACAACGCCAAGGCTGCGTCGAAACTTGCCGGATTCACAGACGCAACGCTGGCTGGGCTGCCTATTCTGGAAGACGTGCTGTTGACCGGCGCAGGTGCGAAAGAACCTTTCACGGCAAAGATAGGCGGCTTTCCCACAAAAGCCATGCGGGAAGGAGCACTGACTGACGCGATGCCGGCGCTTGAGTCGCTGATGCTCCGGGTTGAGAACGCGCGAGAAAGGCGGCTGGCGTTGGTTGCGGCGCAGAAATCATTGGCCCTGCACAAATTCGCCACCGCGTTCCTGCCGGAATACGAGCGGCGCAAGCAGTTGCGTGGCTGGCTGGATTTCGACGACTTGATCCTGAAAGCACGGCAGCTGTTGAACGACCCCGCGGTCGCGGCCTGGGTGCTGTATCGTCTGGATGGCGGTATCGACCACATTCTTGTGGACGAAGCACAGGATACCAGCCCGGAACAATGGGACGTGGTCGAGAAACTGGCGCAGGAGTTTACCAGCGGAGAGGGCGCGCGCTCGGACGTGGAACGCACGATTTTCGTCGTCGGCGACAAGAAACAGTCGATCTATTCCTTTCAGGGCGCCGATCCGCAGGCCTTTGACCGGATGCAGGGTGCGTTTGGCCGAAAACTTTCAGAATCAGGCTCTAACCTGGATAATCTGACGCTTGAATTCTCCTTCCGCTCATCCACGGCCATCCTGCAACTGGTGGATCTGGTGTTCGACAATCGCGCTGATGCCGGATTTCACAAAGACGCTCTGCATCGCGCGTTCAAGGCCGACTTGCCGGGGCGGGTGGACCTATGGCCGGTGGTCGAAAAGGTCGAGGATGAAGAGGATGGCGATTGGACCGATCCGGTCGACCGGCCCAGCGCGCGGCACCATACGGTCGTACTTGCCGAGCAGGTGGCCCAGTCGATCAAGGCGATGATCGAGCGTGGTGAAACCATCCCCGAAGACGGTGACACACCCGGCACATTCGTTCGCCGCAAGGTGCGACCGGGCGATTTCCTGATCCTCGTGCAGCGCCGTTCGGACCTCTTTGCCGAGATCATTCGCGCCTGCAAATCCGCAGGCCTGCCGATTGCGGGCGCCGACCGTTTGAAAGTGGGCGCGGAACTGGCCGTAAAGGATCTGGCAGCGCTTTTGAGCTTTCTTGCCACGCCCGAGGACAGCCTGTCTCTGGCCACTGTGCTCAAATCACCGTTGTTTGGCTGGTCCGAGCAGCAGCTTTTCAATCTGGCGCATGCACGCAAGGAAAAATACCTCTGGGCCACACTGCGCCAACGCGAAAGCGAGTTTCCGGGAACGCTCGCGGTGCTCAATGATCTGCGGGGCCAGACCGATTTTCTCAGGCCCTACGATCTGATCGAGCGCATCCTCACGCGCCACGACGGGCGTCGAAAACTGCTGGGGCGGCTGGGGCCCGAGGCCGAGGACGGAATCAACGCGCTGCTCAGTCAGGCGCTGGCTTATGAACGGACGGATATCCCAAGCCTGACGGGTTTCCTTGTCTGGATGCAAACCGACGACCTGGAAATCAAGCGCCAGATGAGCGGAGTGGGTGACATGATCCGGGTGATGACGGTTCACGGTGCCAAGGGGCTGGAGGCGCCGATCGTAATCCTGCCGGACACGGATGCGCGCAGGGCGCCAACGGATGACGAAGTGATGCGGGCCGAGGGCACACCGCTTTGGAGGGTGTCTCGGGACGCTTCGCCAAGGATCGTCGCGCAGGCACGCGAAGAGGCGCAGGCTAAACAGATGGCCGAACGGTTGCGTCTTTTGTATGTGGCTCTAACACGGGCGGAAAAGTGGTTGATTGTTGCGGCGGCGGGCGATGTCGGCAAGGACGGGACTAGCTGGTACCAGATGGTCGAAGCGGCAATTGATCGGGCTGGCGCCACTATCGTCGAGGGTTCCGGGATCCGGCGGCTGTCACATGGCGATTGGGATGGGTTGCCCTTTGCGGATATTGTCGCTTCACCGGAGGAAGCCAAAATTGAATTGCCAGAGGTTTTCCGGCGTTCCGCGCCTTTGGTCGAAATGGCGTCGGAAACCATTAGCCCTTCGGATCTGGGCGGCGCAAAGGCGCTGCCGGGGGATCTGGGGCTGGATGAAGAGGCGGCCAAATTGCGGGGGACCCGGATCCATTTGCTGCTGGAGCATCTGCCGGGAATCGCCCCTGAAAATCAGGCCCGGCTATGCGCTCGTTTGTTGCCCGATATGCAAGAGGCCGAACGCGAGGAGTTGAGAGCCGAGGCCGCGGCGGTGCTGAACGCACCGCATCTTGCACCGGTATTCGCGCCGGACACACTGGCCGAAGTTCCGGTGACCGCAAAGCTGTTTTCGGGCCGGATGCATGGCGTTATCGACCGGCTGATCGTAACGGAAACCGACGTGCAGGCCATTGATTTCAAAACGAATGCGACAGTTCCGGATGCCCCGGAATCCTGCCCCGAAGGCCTATTGCGACAGATGGGGGCCTATGCCCAGGCGCTGGCGCAGATCTATCCCGGAAAGACGATCCGCACGGCAATCCTGTGGACCCGCACCCCCAGTCTGATGTGGTTGCCCCACGATCTTGTGAGTGATGCACTTGGGCGCACCAAGATATCTTGACCTCCCATAGTGGCGGACCTACTTTCATTTCCCAAGCGCATTCCATTCAGGAGACAGAATATGTCCACCGTAGCCGTCACTGACGATACCTTTGATGCCGAGGTCAAGAACTCGGATGTTCCCGTTGTCGTAGATTTCTGGGCCGAGTGGTGTGGTCCCTGCAAACAGATTGGCCCCGCTCTGGAAGAGCTGGCGGTTGAATATGGCGGCAAGGTGAAAATCGCCAAGGTCGATGTCGACAGCAACCCGAACTCGGCTGCTGCAATGGGTGTTCGCGGCATTCCGGCGCTGTTCATTTTCAAGGATGGTCAGGTCGTGTCGAACCGCGCCGGCGCTGCGCCGAAAGCGGCACTGCAGAGCTGGATCGACGAGTCGATCTGAGCCCGGCCAAAACCCGAATTAGGTGAAGCGCCCAACCGGGCGCTTCTTTTTTGTACGAATTGTACCGGGTTTTCAGGGGGCCTTGTCCATTTTGTACAATTCATTTGCGGGCTTTCACGTTGCAACGGCCGCCCGCATTCTCGTGCTATAGTCGCTTTCATCATGGCAACGCACGACAACAGACGCTGGTGGATACTTGGGGCGATGGGTGCCATCCTTGGGGTGGTGCTGCTGGATGAAACCGTCATCGGCGTCGCGTTGCCGACCATCCGGCGCGACCTTGGCCTGTCCCAATTGCATGCGCATTGGGTGGTCAATGTCTATCTGCTGATGCTTGCGGGTCTGGCCGCTGCTGCCGGGAAAATCGGGGATATCATCGGAGCGCGAGTTCTGCTGAACTCGGGGTTGCTGTTTTTCGGAGCGCCGTCGATCCTTGCCGGGTTTGCCGAAAGTGGCAGCGCGTTGATCTTTGCGCGGGCTGCACAGGGCGTTGCGGCGGCGATGATCTTTCCGCTTTCGCTTGTTCTGGTCACGCATTCCTTTCCGAAAAAAGAGCGTGGTATGGCGTTGGGGCTGTATGGCACCATCGGCACCTGCTTCATGGCGCTGGGGCCGATGGTCGGGGGTCTGCTGACCGAATATCTGTCGTGGCGATGGATTTTCTGGATCAATCCTCCGATCGTGCTGGTCGTGTTTGCCATCGTCTGGGCGTTCTGGCACGACACGCCGAACGCTAAGGACACCCGCTTTGACCTGGTCGGGTTCCTGTTGTTGATTGCCGGCCTGGTGTTGTTGATCTTTGGCATCATGGAGGGGCCCGATCGCGGATGGTCACAGCCGGACACGCTGATCCCGCTTTTCCTTGGAGCGGTTTTGCTGGTTCAGTTCGTGCGTCACGAAAGGCGGGCCGAGTCCCCGCTGATTGCGGTCGAACTGTTTGCAAGCCCGAATTTTCTTGCGTCGAATCTGGTTATCTTCACCGCCCAGTTCGTGAAGATCGTGATGCTTGTTTTTGGGGCGATGTATTTCCAAACGGTCATGGGATTCTCGCCGTTCAAGGCGGGGGCCGCCTTGTTGCCCGCCGTGGTGCCGCAGATCATCGTGGCGACGGTTACGGGGAAGTTGGCGGACAAATACGGATCGCGGATGCCATCACTGGTTGGTGCGTCGGGGGCATCCATTTCCATGTCGGTTCTTGCCATCGGCCTTGCCCTGCAGGATTTCTTGCTGATCATGTCCGGGTTGTTTTTCTGGGGCATGGTCGTGACCTTTCTGTTCGTTCCGCCCCGGCGGGCGGTCCTGCTTTCGGTGCCGGAACACATGCATGGGCAGGTGAGCGGTGTCACCATGACCTGTCAGCTTATGGGCGGGACAATCGGGATCGCGGCATGCAGCACCGTTTATACGTCCACCGGTTCGATAACATCGGTGTTCACGGTGTCCGCCATGCTGGCGGCGGGCGTTTTCCTGTATGGATTGATCGCGCTGGATCGCGCCACACCGGCGACAGACGAACCGGAACCCGGGTGAGCGTTTGAAACTGGACCGATCAAGCCGCAAGGTCTGGCCCCTTGAGGATGCCGGATGAGCGTGCATTGTGGCCCGGCAACAGAAGGCAGGAGCAGGCATGGCCAAGACACGGGTGCTGGTGGAATTCGGGATGGGTACATCGCTGAGGCGTGAGGACTATACCGAGGCGGCGAAACGCGCGCTGAAAGACGCGCTGTGGCACAACTCGGTCAACATGGCCGAACTGTTCGGCTTTGCGAAAGAGGCAATGATCATCGATGCCGAGATCGGCGTGCAGCGCCCCGATCTGGTCGATGTTGCGGTGCTGAAGGCGGTGTTTCCCTATGGCCAGCCCAGCATCACCGTGACCGAAGGCGGTCTGGATATCGACAAGCCGCATACTGACGGGCGCACCGTGATCGCAAATGCGGCGATTGTTGTCTCGTTTGACATGGAGCCTGCGGCATGACCGAAAGACGTATCATTTTGGAAATGGGAACCGGCAACGACCTGTATGGTCAGGACTATACCAAGGCCGCGCGCCGGGCGGTGCAGGACGCGCTGCATCATTCCTCGATCACGCTGTTTTCGAAGCTGGGCGTGGATCATGCCGAGATGCGGGTTCAGGTGACCATCGGCGTGCAGGAACCCGGCAAGGTGGATTGCGACCTGGTTGCGTCCGACCTGCCACGGGGCCGGGCCGAGGTGCGGGCGGTCAAGGGTGGTCTGAATGTCAGGGATGCCGGGGCCGGAACATGCCACGTGGTTGCCACCGCCGCGGTCGAGGCGTTTCTGCCGGACATGGCGGGGAAGTATCGGCTGAGCTGATCGGGGCCGTGTGGTCGCGGTGCAGCAAATACGATCAGGTTGAGCTAAAATGGGAAAGATTCCCGCTTTTGATCGGCTGGTATCGGGTGACTTTTTCGGAAAGGGCCAGTGCATGACAGATCGAGTTTCAAGCCACTACGACGGCGGCGGCGGTCTGGCCGGGAAGATCGCCCAAGGTTTGCGGCGGAACGGATTGGAGCCGCATGAATTGAGGCCATCGGACCTTGAATCCGTCGATGAGTTTCACTTTCGCGGCCGGGCGGCAACTCTGGAGCTGATTGACCGCATGACACTGACCGAAGAATCGAAGGTTCTGGATATCGGCTCGGGGCTTGGGGGGGTGTCACGCACGATTGCCGAGGTTGTCGGTTGTCCGGTGATCGGTATCGACCTGACTCCGGAATTTTGCGAGGCGGCAACCGAGCTGTCGCGCTGGGTTGGGCTGTCGGGCAATACCACGTTTCAGCAGGGCGATGCGCTGAACCTTGCGTTTGATGATCACGCGTTTGATGCCGTCGTGACCGTGCATGTCGCTATGAACATTGAAAACAAGATGCGGATGTACAAGGAGGCCCGCCGGGTTCTGTCGGCGGGAGGGACATTCGCGGTTTATGACATTCTGCAGGGAGATGGCGGGGACATGCTGTATCCGGCGCCCTGGGCGCGGGACCCCTCGATCAGTCATCTGGCAACCCCGGACGAGATGGAAGCCCTGCTTGCCGGTGCCGGGTTTGAAATCGTGCAGGCGATCGATTCAACCAAAGAAAGCCTTGAGTGGCTGGAGGACAGAACCGCGCAATCCGACATGGCAAAGCCGCTGCCTGTTACGACGGAGCTGTTGTTCGGGGCGGAGTTTCGGGACATGACGCGCAACCAGCTGCGCGGGCTGAAGGAGCGGCGGATGCTGACCGTCAGCTATATCTGCAAGGCGTGATCCGCGCCGGCCGATTGCAGGTTTGGATCTGGCGGATTGGCAAAAGAAAAAGCCGCCCGGTTGCGAGCGGCCATTCTAGCTGTATCCAATCATGATGCAGATCAGATCTTGGCGATGTCTGCACGGGTCAGACCGATGTCATCCAGCTGGGCGTCGGACAGTTTCGTCAGTTCCCGGCGGGTCTTACGGGTTTCGTTCCATTCGACGATGGTGTTTTTAACGTCGATCAGTGCGTCCACTACGTGGAGAACGGTGACTGCTCCGAGCGGCGCATGGATATTTGCGGTGGTTGCCATTTGCGCGATCCTTCTAAGTGAAACAGCCGATCCTTCATCGGTTGTGATCCCCATCTAGGATCATGGATCGAGATTCACAAATGCCCGCTCGTCAGCCCCGAATTGCATTTTGTGCATATCTTTGACGCGCGTGCCATGACGGTTGCGCCCAATCGCCGACCGGCCCATATACTGCGGGCAAGAGATACGGAGGCATTCATGGCAGACAGCGACTTTCCCGGCTGGCACGGAACCACGATCATCGGCGTCAAGAAGGGCGGCGAAATCGTCGTTGCGGGGGACGGTCAGGTCAGCCTTGGGCAGACCGTGATCAAGGGCACCGCGCGCAAGGTGCGGCGGCTGAGCCCGGGCGGATTCGAGATTGTCGCTGGCTTTGCCGGGTCGACGGCGGATGCGTTCACGTTGCTGGAACGACTGGAGGCCAAGCTGGAGGCGACGCCGGGCCAGCTGGCGCGCGCCTCGGTCGAGCTGGCCAAGGACTGGCGCACCGACAAGTACCTGCAAAAGCTTGAGGCGATGCTGATCGTCACTGATGGCAAGGATCTGTTCGTGATCACCGGGGCCGGGGATGTTCTGGAGCCCGAGCATGACGTGGCCGCGATCGGGTCGGGCGGCAATTTTGCGCTGGCGGCCGCACGCGCGATGATGGACAGCGACAAGACCGCCGAGCAGGTCGCGCGCGAAGCGATGGCGATCGCCGCCGATATCTGCGTTTACACCAACGGCAATCTGACGGTCGAGACGATCTCGAAATAGGTGCTCAGGCCAGCAGCGCCTTGACGTCCTTGGTTTTCCATTGGCGGTACATGCCGATAAGGCCCAGCCCGGCGGCGACGATCACGATGTAGTAGGGCAGGCGGATATCGATGCTCATCAAGCCGCCGCCGATCAGGGACATGACGCCACCGGCCAGACAGAAAACGGCGGTTCCGACGCCCATCACCCAGCCCTGATCGGACTCGCTGACGCTGGAGGACAAAAGCCCCAGGAAGGTCGGATACGACACGCCAAACAGGAAATAGAATCCAAAGACCGGAACATAGACCAGAATGGCGGACGGGATAAAGGCAAAGGCCAGCCCGCAGATCATCATGACCACCAGCGAGGTTCGGACGATGGCGTGCTTGCTGAACCTTTCCTGTGCCGGTTTCACCAGGAAGGTCGAGGAGAAGGCCAGCGCAAAGCCGATGACGACCATCGCCATGCTGCCGCCAAGCACGCCGTATCCGAAGGCGCTGGTCAGGAAATTGTCGACGAAGACGTAAAAGGTCACGTTCGCGATCATGAACAGCGAATAGACCGGCATGAGTTTCAGCAATAGCGGGTGTTTTCCAATCGCCAGCAGGCTGTCGGTGATGTCGCGCGGGCGAAACACGAAGGGCGCGCGTTCGGCGCGGGTGTCCTTGAAGAAGGCAAGAACCAGAAAAATGGCGATCAGCACCAGAACGAAAGCGCCGTAAAACGGTGTCTTGAAAGTTGCAGCGCCGCCCAGAAGCGCCTTGTCGGACAGGATCGCACCGATGATCGGACCACCGACGAGGCCAAAGCTGACACCGGTCACGATATAGCCCATGTTGCGGTCACGGTCGGCGGCATCGGTGCTGCCGTCGATCATCGCGGCCTGCGCGATGGGCTGGTTTCCGGCGGTGAAGCCGGTGACACTGCGGCCGATGATCAGCAACAGCAGGCTGTTGAGATAAAGCGACAGGATGGTCAGGGCATAACCCAGCAATGCGCCGCCAAGACAGATGAGCAGCGCATTCTTGCGCCCGATGGAATCGGACACCTTGGAGACGTAGACAACACCAAGAAACCACGCGAGAAAGAAGCACCCGATGACGAGGCCGTAATAGAAATGGCGGCTGCCGGTGGGGGTGTCATGAGGCAGGAAGCTTGATGTCGGTTCCATGATCATCGAGTTGATGATCGGGAAGACAAGGCCCTGACCGATGAGATCGACAAACACAACAAACAACAAGGTAATCTTGGCAATGGTTGACATGCTGCCCCTCCGGTCTGAAGCCCTGATGGGCAGTGTAGCAGCACCGGTTGGTTTCACCTAGCGGTCAGGCCTGGCCGTTGCATGTGGCGGTGAATGGCCCGCAAAGATGCCGCCCGGCAAAGGGTCAACCATCCAGTTCGGAAAGCAGGCGCCTAAGCGCTGCCAAAGCTTGTTGTCGGGAATCCAGGCCCATCCGGCTGCGATCAACGGTAAAGTCGTAACCCTTGCCTTCGTGATGGAGGACATTCGAATTCGGTTCGTCAAGTTCGTGGAGCCCCCGCACCGCGTATATGCGTATGGGATGGCGAAAGCCCTTGACCGTGATCGGCTCGCGCTCTTCGACAGGCAGCCAATCTTTCACAAGGGAATAGGTTTCCGCGGCCAGCAGTATCCCGCCCGGATCGGCCTCGGCTTCCAGCCTTGCGGCCAGATTCACCTCGTATCCGATGATCGTGTGGTCCATTCGGTCGTCAGAGCCGAAATTGCCCACGGTGCAATATCCGGTATTGATGCCCATGCGGGCCTGAAATGGCCGGTCGATCAGGCCCCGTCGATGCCAGCCGGCCTGCAATTCAGCCAATCGGCGCTGCATGGCAATGGCCATTCTGACACAGGCCGATGCGTCCTCTTTGGCCCCGCGGCTTTCCGGATCGCCAAAATAGAACATCATTGCGTCGCCGATAAACTTGTCAAAATAGGCCCCGTGATCCTGCGCAACCAAGGACATCTCGGACAGGTATTCATTCAACAGGGCGGTCAGCTCTTCGGCTTCCAGCTGGTCGGTGATTTCGGAAAAATCGGCAATGTCGGAAAAGAAGATTGTCAGTTTCTTGCGGCGGGATTCGAGCACGACCTGTTGCCCTCCGTCCAGTATCGACTGGTAGAGCTGCGGCGGCATGTATTTGGAAAGCTGGCTCGACAGGTGTTGCAGCGCGGCGTTGGCCTGCTGCATCCGGGTCACCAGATGGGTGTTTTCGACGGCGATATTTGCCTGTGCGACAAAGGTTTGCAGTATGTCGAACTGCTCGGTCGTGAGCCCGCCTGTCGTCAGTCGAAGAACGGCCAGAGCACCGACTGTCGTGTCGCCCTGGGCAATCGGCATCATCGTGACGGCGCGATAGCCGGAGGCCAGAAAGTTGCCCGCACCCATCGGAAACATGTCCTGCGCATCGGCGACGTCGGCAATGTCGATGGCCTTGCCGTTCAGGATCACGTGGCCGTGGATTGTTTCGGGATGAAGCGGCGCCGGAAAGCGGCCGCGCCATGCCTCGACCCCCGCCTGATCGGGGCCGGCGATTGCAGCCGCTTTGACTTCGTTGCCGTCGCGAAGTGCGATGCTGATGGTGGCATCGGGAAAAAGTTTCAGACCGGCGCGGACTATGGCGTTGAAAACGGGCTGCGTATCGGTCGGCGAGCGGCTGATCACGTCAAGGATTTCCGACGTGGCGGCCTGACGATCAAGAGCGTCCCTCAGCTTTTTGTTCAGAGTGTCGTCTGCGAGGCCTGGCTTGATCAGGTTCTGCCTGTCGCCTTTGGAGTTGTCTGATGTCTCATGCCGCGGCATCGCGCCCCCCAAGAATGAACACGGATCGAGTTTCAACCAGTGTATACGAGCGTCGGGGGTTTTCCCAATTTTCGGGAATGCGCGGCGACATCGCGGGCCGCATCAACCGGTATTCGTTGCCCGCCAAACGTTGAAGCAGCCAGGTATTCTGGTGCTGTCGGGCCGAATATTGTCCATTTCAGAACCGAAACCGGGCTTGGGCAAACTGACCGTTCCTGATTGACACCCATCATTCACGGAACAAGGCCGCGAGACGAGCAGAGCGCCGGGCCAGGACACTGTCGCACGCGGTGACGAGGACCAGCCTGCGCTGAAGCGTTGCTGGTGCCTTGAGCGTTTTCACTTCGGGGATGCGGTAGCGTTCCACGTCCGGAACGGGAAGCAGGGTAAAGCCAAGCCCGGCCGAAACACATTCCATGATGGCTTCGAGGTTATCCAGAACGATTGTCCTTGCATCGGTGGGACGCTTTTGTTCCAGCATGGCTTTGGCAATCAGCTTTCCGATCCCGGTATCGGGCATGAAGTGGAAGAAAGCGCTGTCGGACAAGAGACCGGGAAGCCCGTCTGCAAGCAGTGAGCCGTGGGCGGCAAAGACAAAGGGCTCCTGCCGCAGGACGTGTGATGACAACTGGTCGGGAAGCCCGTCGGCATCGGTTATGACGGCGGCATCCAACTGGCCCGAGACAACCTTGCCCTGCAATGTGGCGGACAACCCGGTTTCAAAATCGAACGCGGCGCGCGGTACGTCCCGATTGGCCATCCGCAGAAACCCCGGCAGCAATCGGACGGCTGCCGTGGTGACAAACCCGAGCCGGAACCGACCAACCAGATCGTCGCTGGGACGGCAGATTTCGATCAGTTTCTCTTCGTGCCGCAGGAGGGGCGTTGCTTCTTCGACGATGGCGCGGCCGATCGGGGTCAGGCGCGGCGGTCTTACCGAACGGTCGAACAGATCCACGCCCAGCGCCTCTTCCAGAGCTTTCATCTGCATGGAAAGGGCGGACAGCGTCATGCCGAGTTGTTCCGCTGCTTCGCTGAAGGAGCGAACCTGCGAGATCCTGGTTAGGCTTCTGAGGGATCGTGTGTGCATTATTTCAATATTCTTGAATTACTAGTCCACTTTTATACGATAGGAATGAAATAAAAGGTCTGCTAGGTTGAGGCAATCACATTTCCGTGAACTCGATGCTCGCAGGAGCCGTTTCGATGACCCACCCGCTTGTTGCAACCGCCAGAGAACTGACCTTGGAATTTGAACGCCACGCGTCCCATTGGGACAGGGCGCGCAGCTATTGCTGGAGTAACGTCTCGGCCCTGTCGGATGCCGGCATCATGGGCATGACGATCCCGACGGAACTGGGCGGCCAAGGCGCGAGTTTCCTTGACGTGGTCGAGGTGGTCGAGGAAATCGCGAAGGCCTGCACGCTGACGGCGCGCGTGGTGGTCGAGGCCAACATGGGCGGCATAAGCGCCGTCATGGCCTATGGCTCGGAAGAGCAGAAAGCGTTCTGCGCCCGGCATGTTCTGGCGGGCGACAAGCCGGCGATCTGCATCACGGAACCCGAAGCCGGCAGTGCGGCAACCGAGATGCGGACAACCGCGCAAAAACGTGGAGACACCTATGTTCTGAACGGGCGAAAGCACTGGATCACGGGCGGCGGCGTGTCGAAGCTTCACCTGATCTTTGCGCGCGTTCTGGATGAAGGCGGCGAGTATCTGGGTATTGGCGGGTTCATCGTGTTTGCCGACCCGATCAAAGCGGACCTGCCGAGGGGATTCCAGATCGTCGGTCGCGAACACACGCTTGGACTTTGCGGGATGCCCGAGGCAGAGTTGCGGTTTGACGATCTTGAGGTGCACGAAAAGTGGCTGTTGAAACCGCCCTCTGGTCTAAGGCGCGGGTTTTCGGATCTCATGAATGCCTATAATTCGCAGAGGGTCGGCGCCGGGACCATCGCGATGGGCGTTGCCGCTGGCGCCTTGGGTCGCGCAAAGCAATACCTTTTGCAGCGGGAGCAGTTCGGCCGCCCATTGGCCGAGTTCCAGGGGTTGCAATGGATGGTGGCCGACATGGATACGCAGATCCATGCCGCACGTCTTTTGCTGCATGACGCCGCGCGTTCCTGCGGCCCGGACGGGAACGGGTTTCCCGATATGGCAAAAGCGGCGCGGGCAAAACTTTTTGCCACGGAAATGGCAATCAAGGTTGTCAACGACGCGCTTCAGATGTTTGGCGCGCGGGGGTACAGCGACAGGGAGCCGTTGGAACGGATGTACCGGGATGTTCGCATGTTCACGATCGGTGGCGGAACCGCACAAATCCTGCGCAACCAGATCGCCAGCTCGGCCTTGGGCATCAAGTGCCCGCAAACCCGCGGCGGATATCAAAGCGCGGGCATCACAGCTCAGGGTTTTGCCGCAGAATAGGTTGGCGGGTTTTGGCGACGTGGTTCACCCGGTATTCGTTGCCTGAAAGAAGTTGAGGCGGGCCGGTATGTTGACGCTGTCCGGACCCTCGAAGGCGCGAAAATTCTCAAGCACCTGTGCCTGAATGACCTGAATGTCCTTTGGGCCGCCGTTGTATTTCTTCAGTATCCGCGCAGCGGGACCAATGTTGGAGGCCAGCGCGGCCACCTGCGCCAACGATCCCGGATAAGCCAATGTGGTCTCGGCAACCTCGCCCGTTGCGTCCTCGAAACCCGCGCGTTTCAGGATGTCGAGCACGTGACCGATGTCCTGAAATCCAAGCGGCCCCGGTGCGTTCGGAACGGATGGATCGGGCGGGCCAAGCTGACTGATCGCGGCCTGGCACGGGGCCTGAAACCAGAGGTTGTCTTTCATCGGCGCCCAGGCCGCGACCACCATCCGGCCACCTTTGCGCAGATGGGCGCGGATATTGGCGAAGGCCGATACCGGGTCGGAAAAGAACATGACCCCGAACCGGGACGTCACGATATCGAATGGCGCGCCGGGGATCGTATCGGATTGCGCATCCAGCAGGCTGTATTGCGATTTTACAGCTGTTCCACCCGCCCTGGATTTTGCGTGGGCCAGCAGCGGTTCGGAGATGTCCAGCGCCGTGATGGCGCCGCCGGGGGCGAGATGTCGCGAAAATGCTCTGGCGGTTGCGCCGGTTCCACAACCGATGTCGAGCGCACGTTCACCCGGTTTCGGACGCAGGCGGTGGATGAGTTCCCGGTTCACGTTGTCAAACACGGCGTCCAGTTCTTCTTCGAACCTTATCCATTTCAGGCCCGAAGCCGAGCTCCAGTAATCTGCCTGTTCCTTGTTGTCAGCCATCACGCACCTCAAACCCTGCACCTGAGCCAACATAACACAGGTTCGTTTTGCGTGTGCCGCCAATGAAAAGGGGCCGGGCCAAGGCCCGACCCCCCCAGGGCGTCATGATGTGAGTGGCGGCGCCCTTAGTGGATCGCGGCAACGCCCAGAGGAACACCGGCGACTTCGCACCAGATGTAGACCTCGTTGAACTTGGAGACATCCAAGGTCGGCGGCACGGCATAGCGCTGTTTGCCCGTGAGCTTGAGCAGCGCGCCCAGCTTGGTGTCGGGGTCATAGTGACCGTCCTTGCCGAAGGCCACGCGCGGATCGGGGCCGCCATCAAGCGAGAAATCGCGGCCCAGTTCGACGATATAGCGGTCGTCCTGCTTGATCAGTTTCACCGAACCGGATGTTTCGTGGTTGGAACGGCCTTCGAATTTGCCCTTTGCTTCGGCGGCCAGGGCGGAGGTCGGGGCGGCAACGGTCAGTGCCACGCCGGATGCGGCGGCGGCCATAAGCAGTGAGCGGCGATTCATCATTGGATACTGTCTCCCTTGGTTTCTAGCAGGCTGATATTGCCTTGAGCGCAAATTGGATATTTCGTCGGCGGATGTAAGGGGCAGTCACCATTCGGTGAAAACCGGTGTTTTTCCGTGATCTGTTCGTGATCGGCTTGCGTTTCCGCGCCTCATGCTTAGGTTCCGGGGCGCAACAACCGGATTGAGAGCAGATGACCGACCTGACCCCGCGCGAGATTGTTTCGGAGCTTGACCGTTTCATCATCGGACAGAAGGACGCCAAACGTGCCGTGGCGGTGGCGCTGCGCAACCGCTGGCGGCGCAAGCAGTTGCCCGATGACCTGCGGGAAGAGGTTTATCCAAAGAACATCCTGATGATCGGACCCACCGGTGTTGGCAAGACCGAGATCAGCCGCCGACTGGCCAAGCTGGCGCGCGCGCCCTTCATCAAGGTCGAGGCGACCAAGTTCACCGAAGTGGGATATGTCGGCCGCGATGTGGAACAGATCGTGCGCGATCTGGCCGATGCCGCCATCCTGCAGACCCGCGAGCACATGCGCGAGGACGTCAAGGCCAGCGCCCACAAGGCCGCCGAAGAGCGGGTGATCTCGGCGATTACGGGCGAGGATGCGCGCGAGGGCACCCGCGAGATGTTCCGCAAGAAGCTGAAGGCCGGAGAGCTGGACGACACGGTGATCGAGCTTGAAGTCGCGGATCATTCAAACCCGATGCCGATGTTCGACATTCCCGGCCAGCCGGGCAGCCAGATGGGCATGATGAACCTGGGCGACATTTTCGGCAAAGCCTTTGGCGGCCGCACCACCAAGCGGCGCATGACCGTGGCCGAAAGTTACGAGGTGCTGATCGGGGAAGAGGCCGACAAGCTGCTGGATGACGAGGCGGTGACCCGCGCCGCGCTGGAGGCGGTCGAGCAGAACGGGATCGTGTTTCTGGATGAGATCGACAAGGTCTGCGCCCGCACGGATGTGCGCGGCGGCGATGTCAGCCGCGAGGGCGTGCAGCGCGATCTGCTGCCGTTGATCGAGGGTACCACGGTGTCGACCAAGCACGGCCCGGTCAAGACCGACCATATCCTGTTCATCGCCAGCGGTGCGTTTCACATCGCCAAGCCGTCGGACCTGTTGCCGGAACTGCAGGGCCGCCTGCCGATCCGGGTGGAGTTGCGGGCGCTGACCGAGGAGGATTTCGTGCGAATCCTGACCGAAACCGACAATGCACTGACCCGCCAGTACACGGCGCTGATGGGCACCGAGGAGGTCGATGTGTCTTTCACAGAGGATGGTATCGCGGCACTTGCCCGGATTGCGGCGGAGGTCAACCAGAGCGTCGAGAACATCGGCGCGCGGCGGCTTTACACGGTGATGGAGCGGGTGTTCGAGGAACTGTCCTTTGCCGCGCCGGATCAGGCGGGAACGCAGGTCACCGTGAATGCGGAATTTGTTCAGAAGAATCTTGGCGAGCTGACCAAGTCGACCGATCTGAGCCGCTACGTTCTTTGATGCCGCAATGGGGGGCGCTGCCCCTCTTGCCCTGCGGGCAATTCACCCCGGGGTATTGAAGACCAGAAAGAAGCGCGACCCGGGGCGGGGGATGGACGCCGGTCATTTTTCGGCTAGCGTGGCGCGCAAGATTCGGGAAAGTGAGTCCTGTGCGGCGGCTGGCGATTTATCTGATAGTTCTGACCCTGTCGGCCTGTTCGGACCGAACCGTTTCGGTCATTGTGCCGGATGCGGTGGAGATCGGGGCGCCGCGCACCGTTTTCGCGACCTCGACACGGGCGCGGGAAAGAAACGGAACCTATGGGTTTCGCAGGGCCGAGCGGTTGCAATATCTGGAAATGACGGTGACGGTGCCCCCGTCACACAAGCCGGGGCAATTGGTTTATTCCTATGACGAGCCTGACGCGCGCACGCAATTCGTGCTGGCTGGCCTTGAAGAACTGGACTCGCCCGCCGAGTTGGGCAGGCGCATCCTTGAAAAGCGGAATGGGTCCGGCAGGGATGTGACCATTTTCGTGCACGGCTATAACGCCACCCAGACCGAAACGGCGTTTCGGGCGGCGCAACTGGCGGAAGATATCGGGATGCCCGGATCGCTGCTGATCTATTCCTGGCCCAGCCGGGCAAGCGCGTTCGGATACGCCTATGACATCGACAGCATGCTGTTTGCGCGCGACGGTCTGGAAGAGACCATTCGCCAGCTCGACGCGCAAGGCGTCGGCAAGATCGGTATCGTCGCGCATTCGATGGGATCGGCATTGACGATGGAGATGATGCGACAGGCGGAGCTGAAGGAGCCGGGATGGGCGGCGCGCACGCTTGACGGTGTTGTCCTGATCTCTCCGGATCTGGATGTGGATGTGTTCAAATCGCAGATGGACCGGATACCCAACCCACCCAAGCCGTTTGTGGTGATGGTGTCCAAGAAGGACAAGGCGCTGAACATCTCGGCGCGTCTGCGCGGCACCAACGACAGCAAGCGATTGGGCAATCTGGCGTCGGTCGATCAGCTGGCAGATTATCCGGTCGACATCATCGACACGACGGCCTTTAGCGACGATGCGGAGTCGTCTCATTTCGTGGCGGCGACCTCTCCGGCGCTGATATCCATCCTGAGTTCCGCGCGCCGGTTGAGCGATACGTTCGGTCCCGAGGAGGCAACGATCGGGTTCCTGACCCCGGCGGGAAAACGGCGGCGGGGGCAAGCGACAGAGACTGTCCTGGCCCCGGTGGATGACGGCGGATGAAACTGTCGTCGCTGTCAGGCTATCTTGCCGAGAATGCGCGGTGGCTGGCAGCCGGGGTTTTGCTGACCTTTCTGTCGAGTTTCGGGCAGACCTTTTTCATTTCGATCTTTGCCGGCGAGATCCGGGCCGAATTCGGCTTGAGCCACGGGCAATGGGGCGGGATCTATTCGCTGGGGACCATGGTGTCGGCGGCGGTCATGGTCTGGGCGGGGTCGTTGACGGATGTCTTTCGGGTGCGCGTATTAGGACCGGCGGTTCTGGCCGGGCTGGCCATGGCGGCGGTGGCAATGGCGCTGAATCCGGTGGCTGCGCTGTTGCCGGTGGTGATCTTTCTGCTGCGCCTTTTCGGGCAGGGGATGAGCAGTCATATCGCCATGGTCGCCATGGCGCGCTGGTTCACCACGACGCGAGGCCGGGCGATGGCCATTGCCACCACCGGGTTCGCGGTTGGCGAGGCGCTGTTGCCGCTGCTTTTTGTGGCGCTTATGGCGGTGATCGACTGGCGGTTCCTGTGGCTGGGCGCCGCGCTGGTCGCGCTGATGGGGGCGCCGATCCTGATCCGGCTGCTGGCGCAGGAGCGCACGCCGCAGAGCATGTCGGACAGCTATTCCGCCGCCGGGATGGAGGATCGTCACTGGACCCGGCGCGAGGCGCTGACGCATCCGCTGTTCTGGTTCATGGTTCCGGCGCTTTTGGGGCCGGGAGCGTTTGTTACGGCGTTCTTTTTCCACCAGGTGTACCTGGCCGAGATCAAGGGGTGGCTGCATATCGAGCTGGTGGCGCTGTTTCCCTTTTACACCGGGCTGTCACTGTTTTCGATGTTCGGGGCGGGTTGGGCGCTGGACAAATGGGGCACGGCGCGAATGATGCCCTTTTATCAGCTGCCAATGGCGCTGGCCTTTCTGATCCTTGCATCTGCCCAGAGCATTGGCGGGGCGTTGGTGGGCCTGTTCTTTCTGGCGCTGACGACGGGCGCGAATACCACGCTGCCGGGCGCGTTCTGGGCCGAGTTTTACGGCACCCGTCACATTGGTTCGATCAAGGCGGTGGCGGCGGCGGTGATGGTGCTGGGGTCGGCCATCGGACCGGGCGTGACCGGGGCGCTGATCGACCTTGGCATCGGGCTTGAGACGCAGTTTGTCGGGATCGCCGCCTATTTCGTCTTTGTCTGCGTCATCACCCGGGTCGGCATTCACCGCGCGGTGCGTTCGTTTTAGCGGCTACGGCGCAAATACACGTAGTAGGCGCCATCACCACCGTGGCTGATATGGGCCGGTGTTACCTGCATGACGGCCTGCGCCAGCGGCGGCAGTCGCAGCCATTGCGGCACCTGGTTGCGCAACACGCCGCGCGGCGTGGGAATGGGGCCGGGCTCATCCCGGTCCTTGCCTTTGCCGGTAATCACCAGCACCAACCGCTTGCCCGACGCCTGAGCGCCGAGAATGAACCGGACCAGTGCCGGATGGGCGGCGTCGACGCGCATGCCATGCAGATCAAGGCGCCCCTCGGGCTTGAGTTTGCCACGCTTCATTCGGGCGAATGCCTTACGGTCCATCTGCGGCGGCGCGGCAGCCAGATCCTCGGTGATCGTGGGTTTCAGCGCGTGCCGCTGTGGTTTTGGCGTGGCGAACTGGCCCAGGTCGAAGGGTTCGACCCGCGCCGGGAGCGGTTTTGCGGGTTTCGGTTTGGGCAGGGTCCGGGGGTGGACCGAGTGCGGTATTTCGGGGTGCAGACGCTCTGTCTTTTTTGCGACCCTGCGCCAGAGCTCAATCTCTTCTGCCGTCAGTTTGCGCCGGGTCATCAGAAATCGTCCGGCAGCAGGGCATAGGCGCGCTGGATTGGCAGCAGAACCACCATCCGGCCCGGATCCTTGAGGGTACCGGCGGCCTTGCCAGCCTCGTCACCGGTGCCAAAGAAGATGTCCGCCCGCTGCGCGCCCTTGATGGCCGAGCCGGTATCCTGCGCAATCATGAGGCGGCGGATCGGGTCCTTGCCGTCCTTTTCCAGCCAGACGGGCGAACCCAGCGGTGTAAAGGCGGGATCGGCGGCAATGGTGCGCATCGCGGTGACCGACCGGTTCATCGCGCCGAGCGGGCCAAGGTGCGGCGCGACACGGTTCAGCTTGCGGAAAAACACATAAGACGGGTTGTGATACAGTAACTCGATGCCTTCAGCCGGGTTCTTTCTGACCCAGCTCTTGATCATCTGCGCGCTGACCTGATGAGCAGCAAAGATGCCGCGCTTTACCAGTTCCATTCCGATGGAGCGGTACGGGTGCCCGTTTGCGCCGCCATAGCCAATCCGCAGTGAGTTGCCATCCGGCAGGCGGATGCGACCGGACCCCTGAATTTGCAGAAAGAACAGCTCGACCGGGTCATCGACCCATGCGATTTCCAGCCCGCGCCCTTCGAGGGCACCGCTGGTCAAAAGCTCGCGGCGGCTGAGCCACGGAGAGGTTTCGCGCGCCTCTGGCGGCATCCGGTAGATCGGATAACGGAACCTGTCGGTTCGGTGCAGCGAGCCGTCGAGTTCGGGTTCGAAATAGCCGGTGAACAGCGCGTCCTTACCGTCCCGGATCAGGATCGGGCGAAAGAACAATTCGAAGAAGGACCGCGCCGCATCGCCCTGATGCATCTGTGCAATCGAACACAGGGTCTGCCAGTCTGGATCGCCCAGATCCTCGCAAGTGTTGAGAAACACGGACAGGGCGGCGGCGTGATCGTCCTGCGCCCAGCCGTCAAGATCGTCGAAGGACAGGACGTCATATGTCGGCTCGGCCCCGGTACCGCTGGCCGCGGTCATGAGGGCACCTGCCAGAACAAATGACCGGAGGCCGGCAATCATGCGTCCGTGGCGACCAGCATCCAGTTCGGGTCGTCGCTGCCCATCACGCGGGCAAAGGTCCAGCTGTCCTTTTGCCGCTTGACGGTATTCGGGCTGCCTTCGACGATGTCACCGCCCTTGTCGCGCACGACCGAGGTCAGTTCGCCGACGAAACGCATTGTGATTTCGGCGCGGTTGCTATCCTTGTCGAATTTCGCATCCGAAAGCGTGGTTTCGCGGACACCCACGAATTCGGCCTCGATCGTCAGGCCCTTGTCTTCGCGGTCGGCCACCACCGAGACGAAGGTGTCGAACACCTCTTCCGACAGGAAGGGCTGAATCTCGTCGAGATTGCCGCGCTCGAACCCCATGACGATCAGTTCGTAAGCGCCGCGCGCGCCCTGAACGAATTCGCTGACCGAAAACGAAGGTTCGACCCGTTTCATCGCTGTCAGTTGTTCCGCCTCTGGGCTGTCTTCGGGGACATGGTCGATGATGTCCTGATCAGGGCCGCCTTCGATCACTTCGAAATCACGGCGCGACTTGCCCGCAGGTTGGCGCGGCACAGGCGGTTTTTCAAAGCCTTCCCGCGTGCCCAGAACACTTCTGAGTCGCAAGATCAGGAAAACGGCGATGCCGGCCAGCACCAGAAGCTGGATCAGGGGTGAATTCATTTTGTCCTCATTTCGGAACAGAGACTTTGTGCACAGGGCCTTAAACCACTATGTAGGGGACACATGGCGGCAAGTCCACCACCCGCCATGTGGGAAAGGACGTGACAAATGTATCTGTTTTTGGCCTTTTTGCTGGTGCCAATCATCGAGATCGCCCTTTTTATCAAAGTCGGCGGTTGGATCGGGCTGTGGCCGACGCTGGCAATCGTGGTGCTGACGGCGATTATAGGTACCGCCCTTATCCGAGCACAGGGTCAGGAAATGATGGTACGCGCGCAAAACGCCTTTACGACAATGTCCGACCCAACAGAACCGATCATGCATGGGATCATGATCATCATCGCGGGCGCATTCCTGATGACGCCGGGGTTTTTTACTGATGCCATTGGTATTGCGCTGTTGATCCCGCCGGTCAGATCTTTGGTTTTCAACTATCTGCGCAAAGTCACTCAACCCTCACGAATACACCCTCAATCCCGGACGCATTTTCGTTCGAGAGGCGCGCGTTTCAATCGAGAAGACATAATTGACGGAGAGTTTACCGAGGTTCACCCACAAAACACCGCAAATGACCCAATTTCGCAGATTCGAGACAGCCGGCGGCATTGAGTCGATAACGGTTACTTGATAAGCAGCGGTGATCAAAAAAACCGGAGTACTTCAATGACCGAGAACAGTGCCGAGGGCGGCCAGCCCGAAGGCGTACAAGCCCCGCAAACCCCTCAGGTCCAGATGCGCGTTCTGGGACAGTTCATTCGCGACATGTCCTTTGAAAACGTGATGGCACAAAAGGGCGTGTCAGGCGAAGTGCAGCCCGAGATCCAGGTGCAGGTCAATCTGGATGCCAAGAAACGGCAGGCCGACCATCAGTACGAAGTGTCGATCAAGCTGAAGTTGACCTCGAAGGTCAAGGCGATGGACGAGGTTCTGTTCCTGTTCGAGATCGACTATTGTGGTCTGTTCCATGTCGAAGGCGTGCCGGAGGATCAGATGCATCCGTTCCTGCTGATTGAATGCCCGCGCATGCTGTTCCCGTTCCTGCGCCGGATTGTCAGCGACGTGACCCGCGACGGTGGTTATCCGCCGGTGAACCTCGACAATATCGACTTTGTGCAGCTTTATCGCAACGAGTTGCTGCGTCGCCAGGCCCAGACGCAAAAGGCCGACGCCTGAGTTCGGATTGTGCGCCTGGCCTGCCGGTCAGGCGCGTTTCCACAGGGCGTTCTCGCCCAGTTTTTCCAGAAATGCCTCGTGGGCCTGTTGCTCGGCCTCGGTGATCCGTCCAGCCAGAGGGGTTGGACGGGCCGTCGGACGCCATGCCTCGGTATCGCCTGCGCGTGGGTCATTTGTGCCTGTGGCTGACAGGCCGAAATCGGGCTGCCGCCCGCCGATCAGTTCCAGATAGACCTCGGCCAGGATTTCCGAGTCAAGCAGCGCGCCGTGCAGGATTCGGTTCGAATTGTCTATATTGAACCGGCGGCACAGCGCATCCAGCGAGGCGGGCGAGCCGGGAAACCGTCGGCGGGCGATGGCGAGCGTATCAATGGCCTGCTCCCACGGGATGTGCGGCAGGCCTATCCAGCCCAGTTCGGCGTTGAGAAACTTCATGTCGAAGGCGGCGTTGTGGATCACCAGCTTTGCATCACCCACGAAATCGCGAAACCCTTGGCCAACCTTGGAAAAGATTGGCTTGTCGCGAAGCGTGATCTGCCCGGGTTCGGGGTTCTGCGGCGGTTCCAGAAGGTCGGGGCCGATGCCGTGAACGCCGAACGCCTCGGCAGGCATGGACCGTTCTGGATTGATATAGACGTGATAAGTCTCGCCGGTAGCGACGTGGTTCCACAACTCGATGGCACCGATTTCGACGATCCGGTCACCGCTTTCGGGATCGAACCCGGTGGTTTCGGTATCGAGTACAATTTCACGCATCTGCCAGCCCCGCCCGTATCTGCCTGACGACATCCTGCACCTGAGCGCGCGCGTGGTCCAGTGTGTCGGTGACGATGACGAAATCGGATCGCGCGCATTTTTCGTCATTGGGCATCTGTTTCACCCGTATCTGTTCGAATTGCGCCTCGGTCATGGTGCCGCGCTCCATTACCCGCTGTTTCTGCACCTCGGGCGGGACCGAGACGCAGGCCACGGCATCCATCGCCGCGTCACCACCGGTTTCAAAAAGCAGGGGGATGTCGAAGACAACGATATCGGCCGTTGCCTGCGCGCGAAACTCTGACCGGTCGGCGGCCACGAGGGGGTGGACGATCTGTTCGATGATCTTCAGCGCGTCGGGGTTTTCGCCGATGATCCGTTTCAGGGCGGCTCGGCTGACTGTGCCGTTTTCGATGGCGTCGGGAAAGGCCCGGCGCATGGGTTCGACGGCCGCCCCGCCAGACGCATAGAGCCGGTGCACGGCTGCATCCGCATCCCACAGGGCACAGCCCTCGTCCGTGAACATCTGGGCCGTGGTGCTTTTGCCCATGCCGATGGAGCCGGTGAGGCCTAGCGCAAAACTCATGCCAGCGCCGCCGCCCGGGTGGCGGCATCGACCTGAGGCCGTTTTCCGAACCACTGTTCAAATCCGGGAACCGCCTGATGCAACAGCATGCCAAGCCCGTCGACAGTGGCGCACCCGGCCTGTTCCGCCGCTTCGAGCAAACGGGTTTTGAGCGGCGCATAGACGAGGTCGGTCACCAATGTACCGGTCCGCAACCCATCCAGCGGCACGAGCAGGTCCGGCTGGCCGACCATGCCGAGTGACGTGGTGTTCACCACCAGCCCCGCGCCACCGATCACATCACCGGACCTGTTCCAGTCCGCCACGCTAACGCGGCCACCGAAATCGGCTTGCAACTGTTCGGCACGGGCGCGGGTGCGGTTGGTAAGGATGAGTTGCGGTACTCCGGCCCCGAGCAAGGCCGAGATGACCGCGCGGGCGGCCCCGCCAGCACCAAAGACAACCGCCGGGCCGCTTTCCGGGTTCCAATCCGGTGCACCGGCACGCAGGTTCGCCATGAAACCATAACCGTCGGTGTTGTCAGCGTGAATGGTGCCATCCGCTTGAAAGACAAGCGTGTTTGCCGCACCGATCTGGCGGGCGCGGTCGGTTACGTGATCGGCGATCCGCAACGCGGCCTCTTTGTGCGGGACGGTCACGTTGGCGCCCACGAACCCGGCCTTGGGCAGGGTGCGCAACACCTGTTCCAGATCTTCCGGCGCCACGTCCATCGGGATGTAGTGACCGGGCAATCCGTAGGTTTTTAGCCAATGACCGTGCAATTTCGGTGAGCGGGAATGCGCGATGGGGTGTCCGATCACACCAGCCAGAGGTATCCGTGTCTTGGTCATCGGTCGATCAGCCCCCGCAAGGTCAGGAAATTGAGCAGCTCCAGCAGGGGCATACCCAAAACGTTAAAATAGTCGCCGTCAATGGCGGTGAAGAGGCGCACGCCTTCTTCTTCGAGTTTGTAGGCTCCGACAGCATGGCGGATGCTGTCCCAGTTCCGGGTTACGTAGCTTTCCAGATAGGCATCGGAACTGTCACGCATCCGCAACCGCACCTGACCGACATGCCGCCAGACCGGTTCGCGGTTCTGATAGATGACGGCGGCCGACAACAGCATGTGCCGCTGACCGCGCATTTCCCTGAGTTGCGCCAGCGCGTCATCGGGGCTTTCGGGCTTAGACAAGAGACGACCTTGGAAATCCAGCACCTGATCGCAGCCCAGAACCATCGCATCGGGGTTTTTATCGCTGATCTTGCGCGCCTTCATCTCGGCCAGGGCATCGGCGATATCGCGGGGCGAGGCCTGTTCCGCCAGAAGGGCGCGTTTCATGGTATCTTCGTCAACGCGCGGCACATCCGCGATGAATGGCACGCCCGCGTTCCTGAGAAGCTGCGCGCGGATTTGAGAGCCGGAGGCAAGGACGATTGGGATAGTCATGTGGAAAACCCCGTGGGAAAAGCGATGAGTTCGTTTGAATGGTTTGTATGGTTTTCCGGTTGACACGCAACCCCGGGATTTCCGGTTAGAAGATCCGGGATTCGCGCTTTTTCTATCCAACCGGGACAAGGATAACTCGGGACCTCTGGACAACCGGGATATTCCGGAATTTTACGTGGTTTACCCTCAGGTGGATCACCAGAAATTTTACTATAAACATCTGTAATATAAACAAAATATTCGTCTTTGTACTGAGCCTGTGGAAAACCGGAAAAGGCCCGATCCACTTGGGGAAAACCGCATGGGAAAACAAGTAATCCACGGATTTTCAACCCCCTTCAAAACCATCATCCTTTCTCTTTACATTCTTTTTTATTAGGGAGGGCCAAGCGAGCGGCGAGGACCCTGATGACCGATCTTCTTTACACGCTGTACCCCTGGGCCAAGTCCCTGCACATCATGGCAGTGATTTCCTGGATGGCAGGATTGTTCTATTTGCCACGGCTGTTCGTTTATCACGTGGAACAGGCACAGGACGTGGAAGGGGCACCCAGGATCTTCCTTGAGATGGAAGACAAGCTTTTGCGGGTTATCATGCGACCTGCGATGGTCGTGGCCTGGGTGGCAGGGCTGGTCATGGTGTTCACTCCGGGTGTAGTGGCCTGGGATTGGGCGTGGCCCTGGGCCAAGGGGGCTGCGGTGATCGCGATGACCTGGTTTCACCACTGGCTGATGGCGCGGCGCAAGGATTTCGCAGAAGGGCGAAACAGGCTGACCGGGCGGCAGTACCGGATGATGAACGAGGTTCCGACTGTTCTGATGGTGGTGATCGTTCTGGCGGTGATCCTGAAATTCTGAAGCCGGTTTGACTCCGGCCCGGAAGTCACATATCTAGAGCACAACACGCCCGTCCGGGCGGAGTGTCTTCCTGTTTGAAAATCATATCTGTGCCACGCTGATGGTGGCCAAGGGTCGTATAACCATGACAACCGAATCCCTGAACCTTGCCGATCTCAAGGCCAAGAGCCCCAAAGACCTGTTGTCGATGGCTGAAGAGCTTGAGATCGAAAACGCCTCGACCATGCGTAAGGGCGAGATGATGTTCCAGATCCTGCGCGAGCGCGCCGATGAGGGCTGGGTCATCGGCGGCGATGGTGTGCTGGAAGTGCTGCAGGACGGGTTCGGCTTTCTACGCTCGCCCGAAGCGAACTATTTGCCGGGCCCGGACGACATCTATGTCTCTCCCGATATGATCCGCCAATACTCGTTGCGGACAGGTGACACGATCGAGGGAGATATCAAGGCGCCGGACGAAAACGAGCGTTATTTTGCGCTGACCAACGTCACCAAGATCAACTTTGAAGATCCCGACCGGGCAAAGCACAAGATCGCGTTTGACAACCTGACGCCGCTTTACCCCGATGAGCGACTGAAGATGGAGATCGAGGACCCGACGATCAAGGACAAGTCGGCCCGTGTGATCGATCTGGTCGCTCCGATCGGAAAAGGCCAGCGGTCGCTGATCGTGGCGCCGCCGCGGACCGGTAAGACAGTGATCCTGCAGAACATCGCGCATTCGATCGAACGCAATCACCCCGAATGCTATCTGATCGTGCTGCTGATCGACGAACGCCCCGAAGAGGTGACGGACATGCAACGTTCGGTGAAGGGTGAGGTTGTGTCCTCGACCTTTGACGAGCCGGCGACGCGCCACGTGGCCGTATCGGAAATGGTGATCGAAAAAGCCAAGCGTTTGGTCGAGCATAAACGAGATGTTGTTATCCTTCTCGACTCTATCACAAGACTTGGTAGAGCTTTTAACACCGTGGTCCCATCCTCGGGTAAGGTTCTGACCGGTGGTGTTGACGCGAATGCGTTGCAACGACCCAAGCGGTTCTTTGGTGCGGCGCGGAATATCGAAGAGGGCGGTTCGCTGACCATCATCGCCACCGCGCTGATCGACACCGGCAGCCGGATGGACGAAGTGATCTTTGAAGAATTCAAGGGTACCGGCAACTCGGAAATCGTTCTGGATCGCAAGATCGCCGACAAGCGGGTGTTCCCGGCCATCGACATCCTCAAGTCGGGTACACGGAAAGAGGACCTGCTGGTCAACAAGGGCGATCTGGCCAAGACCTTTGTGTTGCGCCGTATCCTGAACCCGATGGGCACAACGGATGCGATCGAGTTCCTGTTGTCGAAGTTGAAACAGACCAAGACAAACTCGGACTTCTTCGATTCAATGAACACCTGATCCGGTCTCAGGACAGACGCGAGGCCTTCGAATGGACACGATATTCGCTTTGGCCAGCGCACAGGGTAAGGCCGGGGTGGCGGTCATCCGCCTGTCCGGGCCCTTGGCGCATGACGCGGCGCGGTTGCTGACGGGTGGCGACCTGCCGCCACGCGGAATGCGGACGCGTGTTCTGAATGCTTCGGATGGAGAGCGGCTGGACGAGGGGCTGGTGCTGACCTTTCAGGGGCCGGCCAGCTTTACTGGCGAGGACGTTGTCGAGTTCCAGATCCACGGCAGTACGGCCGCGGTGAATGCGGTGCTGCGTTGCCTTTCAGATATGGAGGGGCTGCGTCTGGCCGAGCCCGGAGAATTCACGCGCCGGGCGCTGGAGAACGGCAAACTGGACTTGTCGCAGGTCGAGGGGCTTGCCGATCTTATCGATGCCGAAACAGAGGCGCAGCGCAAACAGGCGCAGACGGTTCTGGCCGGAGAGCTTGGACAGCTGGCGGAACGCTGGCGACGCAATCTGATCCGGGCGGCGTCGTTGTTGGAAGCAGTGATCGACTTTGCCGACGAAGAGGTGCCGACCGATGTTACGCCTGAAGTGCGGGCGCTTGCATCTGGTGTGATTGCTGATCTGGAAAAAGAGGTTGCGGGCGTCAGAATCGCCGAGCGTATTCGAACCGGGTTCGAGGTGGCGATTGTTGGCCCGCCGAATGCAGGCAAATCCACACTGTTGAACGCACTGGCGGGGCGGGAGGCGGCGATCACCTCGGAATATGCGGGTACAACACGGGATGTCATCGAAGTTCGTATGGACTTGTCGGGTCTACCGGTGACGCTGTTGGACACAGCCGGATTGCGCGAAACAACCGATCACGTGGAAGGTTTGGGAATTGCTCTTGCCCGCCAACGGGCGGATTCGGCGGACTTACGGGTTTTCCTGACCGAGACGGTTGATGGGCTGGGTATTCCGTTTCAGGCCGGTGATATTCACGTCTTGCCCAAGGCGGATGTTCGTGGGGACGAAACAAAGGGCGTTTCGGGGAAAACCGGACAGGGTATCGACCGGCTGATATCCCAGATTTCGTATGTATTAGTAGATCGAACTACCAGTGCTGGTATAGCCACGCGGGAACGGCATCGGGTTGCAATGAAGAAGGCAGCGATAGCGCTGACTGAGGCGTTGGCTATACTGGACTCTGGCCCCGACCTTTATGATATAGCGGCTGAGGAACTGCGCACGGCAATCCGGGCCTTGGAATCACTTGTTGGTAGAATAGATGTCGAGAACTTGCTGGACGAGATTTTTGCAAGTTTCTGCCTTGGAAAGTAGGGAGTGTTTCACGTGAAACATTCACAATTTGATGTCGCCGTCATCGGCGCTGGTCATGCCGGGACCGAAGCTGCCCATGCCGCGGCGCGGATGGGTGTGCGTACGGCTTTGATCACCTTGTCCGAGACGGATATCGGGGTGATGTCCTGTAACCCGGCGATTGGTGGGTTGGGTAAGGGCCATCTGGTTCGCGAGATCGATGCACTCGACGGTGTTATGGGGCGTGTTGCCGATCAGGCAGGCATTCAATTCCGGCTGCTCAACCGCCGCAAAGGTCCGGCAGTTCAAGGACCGCGCGCTCAGGCGGACCGCGCGTTGTACAGGGCCGCTATGCAGCGTGAGACATCAAGGCAGGAAAACCTTTCGGTCATCACCGGCGAAGCCGTTGATTTTCTGATGGAGCAAGGGCGGGTTAAAGGCGTCATTCTGGCAGATGGATCGGAAATACCTGCGAAATGCGTAATCCTCACGTCTGGCACGTTCCTGCGAGGCATCATTCATATTGGCGATGTTTCGCGCCCTGGTGGCAGGATGGGGGACCGCCCTTCGGTCAAGCTGGCAGAGCGACTGGACTGTTTTGAGCTGCCGTTGGCGCGTTTGAAAACCGGGACACCGCCGCGCCTGGATGGCCGGACGATTGACTGGTCCATCCTTGAGCGCCAGGACGGAGATGATGAACCGACGCTGTTTTCGTTCCTGTCGAAATCGGTAACGGCGCCACAAATCGCCTGTGGGATCACACACACCAACGCGCGGACCCATGAGATCATAGAAAAAAACCTATCTCGCTCGGCCATGTATGGTGGGCATATCGAGGGTGTCGGCCCAAGATACTGCCCGTCGATCGAGGACAAGATCGTGCGGTTTGCGGACAAGGACTCGCATCAGGTCTTCCTTGAACCCGAAGGGGTAAATGATCACACCATTTACCCGAATGGTATTTCGACATCGTTGCCCGAAGAAGTTCAGGTGGCTTATGTGCGTTCGATAAAAGGCCTTGAGAATGCGGAGATCCTGCAGCCAGGTTATGCCATCGAGTATGACTATGTCGATCCACGGGTTTTGAGCCCGCGTCTTTCCCTTTCACATGTGCCGGGGTTGTACCTTGCCGGGCAGATCAATGGTACCACCGGATACGAAGAGGCCGCTGCACAGGGTTTGGTCGCTGGTTTGAATGCGGCGCTGGAGGTTCGGGGTGAGGAGCCGCTGAATTTCACCCGAGCAAACAGCTATATTGGGGTCATGATAGACGACCTTACTACCCGTGGTGTTGCTGAGCCGTATCGGATGTTCACTTCGCGCGCCGAATTCCGGCTGTCCCTGCGCGCGGACAATGCCGATCAGCGCCTTACGCCGATTGGGATCGCGACGGGATGTGTGGGGGAAACCCGCAGGCTGGCGTTTGAGGATAAGCTGGAGAAGCTGGAAAGAACGAAGGGACAGTTGACCGAGACAACCTTTACCCCTCGGGAAATCCGGGGTGCGGGGATCGACGTCAATCAGGACGGCAACCGCCGGGACGGCATGGCGATCCTGGCCTTTCCGAATGTCGGGTTTGACGACCTGTTGCCCTTGATAGGTGGGCTGAGAGATGTACCGGAAGAGATCCGACGGCAGATAGAACGCGATGCGCTTTATGCGAACTACATCGTGCGTCAGCAGCGCGATGTCGAAGCCATGAAGCGGGATGAAGCGCATGAAATTCCGGATGGGTTCGATTATTCTGCGCTGGAAGGGCTGTCGAATGAATTGAAACAAAAGCTTGCTGCGGCCCGTCCAGTCAATATTGCCCAAGCCTCTCGGGTCGAAGGGGTGACACCCGCCGCGCTGACGCTGATTTTGGCACGCCTGAGGCGTGATCTGAAAGTTCGCGGCGCATGAACGGGACTACACCGGAGTTTGCGGACAAGCTGAATGTTTCACGTGAAACAATGGAGCGGTTGGAAATCTTCTCCAACCTGTTGAAACGTTGGAACCCGAAAATCAATCTGGTGTCAAAGAACAGCCTGAGCGAGCTTTGGGACAGGCACATTCTGGATTCAGTGCAGGTCTTTCGTTGCGTCGATGTGCAGGGACATTGGGTGGATCTTGGCAGCGGTGGTGGGTTTCCTGGTATGATTTGTGCGATCTTGGCCAAAGAATCGTCCCCTGAAACAAGGTTTACGTTTGTCGAAAGCGATCAACGCAAGTCAGCATTTTTGCGCAATGCAGCGCGTGAATGCGGGGCCAGTTGCACCGTGCTTAGCCGAAGAATCGAAGCGATTGACCCGTTGAACGCAGATATCCTGTCGGCGCGAGCGCTTGCCGACCTAAAAACGCTTTTGTCGTTTTGCAACAGGC
Source organism: Ruegeria sp. YKSE079 (assembly GCF_059612845.1). NCBI lineage: Bacteria > Pseudomonadati > Pseudomonadota > Alphaproteobacteria > Rhodobacterales > Roseobacteraceae > Ruegeria > Ruegeria sp. YKSE079. The sequence continues at coordinate 168,673 of NZ_JBXWRJ010000001.1, forward strand.
ATCTGCGGCAAGACGGAACGGCGCTGTTACCGAAAGGCGAGAATTGGAAAAAAGAAGTTTCCGACGCCCGCAAAGAATGGAAATTTGAAGCGGAGCCGATTACTAGTATTACTGAGCCTCAGGCAGTTATCCTGAAAATCAAAGGAGTCTCACGTGGTTGATCTGTATCGTCCAGCAGGCCCTCGGATCATTGCGGTAGCAAATCAGAAGGGTGGGGTAGGAAAGACCACAACGGCAATCAATCTGGCAGCAGGTCTGACCGAGATCGGGTGTCGTGTTCTGGTGGTCGACCTTGATCCTCAGGGGAATGCGTCAACGGGGTTGGGCGTCGATAGCCGCGACTGGACCACCTACGATCTGTTGATAGACGAGGCCCCACTGGAAACAGTCATTCAGGAAACGACGATTCAGGGGCTTTATATCGTACCGGCAACGGTGGATCTGAGCTCTGCCGATATCGAGCTGATTTCGAATGAAAAACGCAGTTTTTTGTTACATGACGCCTTGCGGCAGACCGCGATGGATCGGTTCGGGTTCGACTATGTCCTGATCGATTGCCCACCGTCGCTGAACTTGCTGACCGTGAATGCGATGATTGCGGCGAATTCCGTTCTGGTGCCGCTACAGAGCGAATTCTTTGCGCTGGAGGGGTTGTCACAGTTGATGCTGACAATTCGAGAGGTCCGCCAAACTGCGAATCCGGAGCTCAGAATCGAAGGTGTTGTGTTGACCATGTATGACAACCGCAACAACTTGTCCCGCCAAGTGGAAAAGGACGCGCGTGACAATCTGGGGGATATGGTATTTAAAACCAAGATACCCAGAAATGTTCGGGTCAGCGAAGCGCCATCATATGCGCTTCCGGTGTTGCAATATGACTCTGGCTCTCTGGGGGCTATGGCATATCGGCATCTGGCTCGGGAAATGGTGAGCAAACACAAAAAGGTCGCCGCATAGCGAGCAGAGAAGGAGGGTCAGATGAACGTCAAGAAAAGCAAGCCCCGGGGCTTGGGGCGTGGATTGTCTGCCCTGATGGCGGATGTGTCGCATGACAGTGCTGGTCATTCCTCGACCGAGCTGCGTCGTCCAGACATGCGGGTGCCGATCGAAAAGGTAAGGGCCAATCCCAATCAGCCCCGCCGGACGTTTTCGCAGGAGCAGTTGAACGAGCTTGCGGCCTCGATCAAGGAGAAGGGCATTATCCAACCCATGATCGTGCGGCCAGCCGGCGACGGTGGGTACGAGATTGTTGCCGGAGAGCGTCGCTGGCGCGCTGCACAGCTGGCGCAATTGCACGAAGTTCCTGTTATCGTTAGAGAATTTGACGATACTGAGGTTCTGGAAGTCGCCATTATCGAGAATATCCAGCGGGCCGACCTGAATGCGGTGGAAGAAGCCGCCGGGTATCGGCAGTTGATGGAGAAATTCGGTCATACGCAGGAGAAGATGGCCGAAGCGCTGGGTAAAAGCCGCAGCCACATTGCCAACCTCTTGCGGTTGCTGTCGCTGCCAATGGATGTTCAGACACTGGTGATCGAAGGAAAGCTTTCGGCTGGTCATGCGCGGGCTCTGATCACGGCGGAAAACCCATCCGAGTTGGCGCGGATCGTTGTGCGGGACGGATTGTCGGTGCGGGCCACTGAAGCACTGGTCAAGAAACAGCAGCAAGGAGACAGGCAACCCGGTGAGTCCCGCGCAAAAGGTCCGGATTCCGATAAGGATGCGGATACGCGTGCATTGGAAAAAGACCTGTCGGCGATTCTGGCGATGAAGGTGGTGATCAACCACAAAGCCGGAACTGAAACGGGGCAGGTCGTTCTGACCTATGAAAATCTGGATCAGCTGGACGATCTATGCGCCAAGCTCAGCCGCTAGGCCGGGTCCAGATAAAGATCAGGACCGCACCCAGGACCACGGCCTGAATGATCAGGACGTGGGAGGGAACGCCAAGAACAAGCGACAGCAAAAAGACGGCGGCGATCGACAGGGTCGCCGCCTTTTTTGCGCGCGTTTTGATTGCACCGGAGGTTTGCCAGTCGACGATCAGGGGGCCAAAGCTGCGATGTGTCAGCAGCCAGGTGTGCAGACGCGAGGAGGAGCGAGCAAAGAAGAATGCAGCGAGCAGCAGGAAGGGAACGGTCGGTAGCAGCGGAAGGAACACGCCGATCATGGCGAGCGCGACGCAGGTCAATCCCAAGAAGGCCCAGATGTAGTGCATCGCTCAGTCCACCAGAATCTCGCGGATGACCGCGTTCAGAACCGCCCGCCCGTCACGAGTTGCGCGCAGGCGATTTCCTTCTGTTTCGATCATTCCGATTTCGGTCAGATGGGATATCGTGTCGAAAGGCATAGTTTTGCCTGACAACAGTTGATAACGATCAACATCTAGGCCGTCGGACACCCGCAACCCCATCATGAGGTATTCGTTTGCTTGTTCCTGTGTGGTCAGTTCCGTTCTGGCGCTTTCGCCGTTGCCCGCCGCAGCCGCATTCAGCCAGGCGGAGGGGTTCAAGGCGGTTTCGGTTGCGAATTTGCGCCCGCCCAATGTGAGGCGGCCATGCGCGCCCGGGCCGATGCCAACGTAATCGCCGTAGCGCCAATAGATCAGGTTGTGCCGCGATTGAGCGCCGTCGCGGGCGTGGTTGGATATTTCGTAAGCGGGCATGCCATGCGCCTCGCAGACTTGTTGCGTGGCAAGATACATGTCGGCGGCGCTGTCATCCTCGGGCAGGCCGCGCAATTTTCCGACTGCATAGCGGTCGCCGAATGCGGTGCCTTCCTCGATGGTCAGTTGATAAAGCGACAGGTGATCGATAGCCATCGACAAGGCTTCAGTGAGCTCGGCGCGCCACCCTTCAAGCGTCTGGTGCTGGCGGGCATAGATAAGGTCAAAGCTGACGCGGTCGAAGCAATTGCGGGCGATGTCAAAAGCCGCGCGCGCTTCGGCGACGGTATGTATACGGCCAAGGCGGCGGAGATCTTCGTCATTCAGCGCCTGAATTCCCATCGACACACGGTTGACCCCTGCATCGCGATAGGCGGCAAAGCGGCCCGCGTCGACCGAACCGGGATTGGCCTCGAGCGTGATTTCCATGTTGTTGGATGGCCGCCACAGGGCACGCGCCTTGTTTATGACAGCCGCGACTGTGGCGGGGTCCATCAGGGATGGGGTGCCGCCGCCAAAGAAGATGGTGTCGAGCACCCTGTTCGGGGTTTCCGCGGCGGAGCGTTCGAGCTCGCTCAGATAGGCGTTAAGCCATTGGTTTTGATTGATTTCACGTGAAACGTGGCTATTGAAATCGCAATAGGGGCATTTGGCCTCGCAAAACGGCCAATGCACATAGAGCCCAAAGCCCCCGTTGCGCCAATCATCCGCCAAAACAGCCCTGCACGAATTTCTCCACCGCTTTTGCCCGGTGGCTGATCTTGTTCTTTTCCCAACGGTCCATCTCGGCAAAGGTCTGATCATAGCCGTCGGGCACGAACATGGGGTCATAGCCGAAGCCTTCGGCTCCGCGAATGGGCCAGACGAGGTGGCCCGGAGCGATGCCCTCGAACACTTCGTCATGACCATCGGGCCAGGCCAGCACCAGGGTGCAGCGAAACTGGGCGGTGCGAGGATGGGGGGCGTTGCGCTTCTCAAGCTCGGTATGGGCGCGGGCCATGGCCATCAGGAAATCGCGCCCATTTTCGGTTTCGGCCCAATCGGCGGTATAGACACCTGGTGCGCCGTCCAGCCCGTCAATGGTGATGCCGGAATCGTCCGACAGCGCCGGCAGGCCAGTGGCTTGGGCAGCGGCATGGGCCTTGATCCGGGCGTTTCCGACGAATGTATCCTCGGTTTCTTCCGGCTCCGGCAGGTTCATCTCGCCCGCGCCCACAACCTTGACCCCAAATGGGGTGAGGAGATGCGCCATCTCCTCCAGCTTGCCCTTGTTGTGGGTTGCCACCAGCAGTGTGTCGCCGTCGAAGTGCCGTATCATGCGGTGGCGGCCTTTTGGGCGGCAACCAGTTCACCGACGCCTTTTTCCGCCAGATCCAGCAATTGGTTCATCTGATCGCGGGAATAAACCGAACCTTCGGCACTCATCTGTATCTCGATCAGCTTACCCGAACCGGTCATGATGAAATTGCCGTCAACGCCCGCTTCGCTGTCTTCGGGATAGTCGAGGTCAAGCACAGGTTGGCCGGCATAGATACCGCAGGATACGGCGGCGACCGGGTCGATCAGCGGATCCGAGATTACATCGCCTGTCTTCATCAGCTTGTTAACCGCAAGGCGGAGCGCGACCCAGCCACCGGTAATCGAGGCGCAGCGGGTTCCGCCATCGGCCTGAATGACGTCGCAGTCGACGGTGATCTGACGTTCGCCAAGGGCCACACGGTCGACACCGGCACGCAGGGCCCGGCCGATCAACCGCTGGATTTCAACAGTCCGACCGCCTTGCTTGCCCGACGCGGCCTCGCGCCGCATCCGGGTGTTGGTCGCGCGTGGCAGCATGCCGTATTCGGCGGTGACCCAGCCCAGCCCCGAGCCCTTGATAAAAGGCGGCACACGATCTTCGATGGTTGCGGTGCACAGAACATGGGTGCCACCCATTCTGATCAGGCAAGAGCCTTCGGCATGTTTGGTGAATCCCGTCTCGATTGAAACCGGGCGCATTTCGCTTAAATCTCGTCCTGAGGGTCGCATGAGAAATCCTTTGTTTGCTGGTCTCGGGATACCGCCCGCACGTATGGCGATGCAACCCCGATTGACCTTTCCCGAACCTGCGATTTAATGGCGACCCAGTAAGAGGCGCTGATGAGTGAAGCAAACAAAATCCTGAACGAGATGAACGAACGGTCGCGCGAGGTTTTCCGGTTGATCGTGGAAAGCTATCTTGACAGTGGCGAGCCCGTTGGCAGCCGTACCCTGACCCGGACGTTAAGCGAAAAGGTCAGCGCCGCTACGGTTCGCAACGTGATGCAGGATCTGGAGTATCTGGGCCTGTTGAACAGCCCCCATATCAGCGCAGGCCGCGTGCCGACGCAGATGGGACTGCGCATGTTCGTTGATGGATTGCTGGAAGTTGGCGATCTGGGAGCGGACGACCGGCAGAAGCTGGACGCCACCCTGGGCGATAATGCGGGCGATGTCAGCGGCATGCTGGACAGGGTCGGATCGGCCTTGTCGAACGTGACGCACGGTGCATCTTTGGTGCTGACGCCCAAGCATGAGGCCGAGATCAAGCATATCGAATTCGTGTCGCTGGCGCATGATCGGGCGTTGGTGGTGCTGGTGTTTTCAGACGGGCATGTAGAGAACCGGTTGTTCTCGCCGCCGCCGGGACAGACGCCCAGTTCGATGCGAGAGGCGGCCAATTTCCTCAATGCCTTGATCGAGGGGCGGACGCTGACCGAGGTCCGTCGGATGATGCAGAGCGACATCGCCGCGCGGCGTCAGGAAATCGATGCGCTGGCGCGCGAACTCGTCGAGAGCGGCCTTGCCCTTTGGGATGGAGATGGCGAAGATTCGGCCCGCCTGATCGTGCGGGGACGAGCGAATCTGTTGGACGGTACCGGTCAGGAGGCAGAGCTGGAGCGTATCCGGAGCTTGTTTGATGATCTGGAACGCAAGCGCGACATTGCCGAATTCCTGGAATTGACCGAAACCGGCGAGGGTGTGCGCATTTTTATCGGTTCGGAGAACAAACTTTTCTCACTTTCGGGTTCCTCTTTGGTGGTGTCTCCATATATGAACGCTGATCGAAAGATCATCGGCGCGGTGGGAGTGATTGGCCCGACGCGCCTGAATTACGGACGGATCGTGCCGATCGTGGATTATACGGCACAACTGGTTGGAAAGCTGATTTCCGACCGGAGCTAGAGGTGGAAAGATGGCAGAGCCGAAGAACGAAGAGTTTCTGGACGATATTGCGACCGCAGAGGCCGAAGAACTGGCCGAGGAGTTGGCGGAAATCAGCGAAGAGGCGCTGGAGCTGGACGCGCTGCGCGCCGAGCGGGATGAACTGAAGGACAAGTTCATGCGCGCGCTGGCGGATGCGGAAAACGCCCGTAAACGGGGCGAAAAAGCGCGGCGGGATGCCGAGAACTATGGCGGATCAAAGCTGGCGCGCGACATGTTGCCGGTCTACGACAACATGAAACGTGCACTGGAAGCGGCAACCGAAGAGCAGCGGGATGTTTCGGCGGCACTGATCGAAGGCGTGGAACTGACCATGCGCGCGCTGCGCGACGTGTTCCAGAAACATGGGATTCAAGTGATTTCGCCCGAGGTTGGGGATCGGTTCGACCCACAGATGCACGAAGCGATGTTCGAGGCTCCTTTGCCGGGTACCAAGGCGGGTGACATCATTCAGGTGTCAGCCGAGGGCTTTATGCTGCATGACCGTTTGCTGCGCCCGGCGCAGGTTGGCGTGTCGTCGATGCCAGCAAGCTGATCGGCTTCGCCGGCGCGCGACCAAGCCTCCGGCGAGAGTATTCTTCGAAAGATGAAGGGGCGGTCAGGTGTTGGCCGCCTCTTTCAGTTTGTAAATCAGGTCCAGCGCCTCGCGCGGGGAGAGTTCGTCGGGCAGGACATTCTTGAGAATGTCAGTGACAGGCGAGGATTTCGGCATTGGCGACGGCGGTGGCGGTGCAGCGGAGAAGAGAGGCAGATCGTCGATCAGCGCCTTTTGCCTGCCGCCTTCACGTTCGGATTTCTCCAACTGGTCGAGTACGACGCGGGCGCGTTCGACGACCGAGGGCGGCAGGCCTGCAAGCTGGGCGACCTGTACACCATAGGACCGGTCGGCAGCGCCCTTGCGGACCTCGTGCAGGAAAATGACCTCGCCTTCCCATTCGCGCACCGCGACGGTGGCATTGTCGACGCCTTCGAGGCTGCCGGCCAAGGCTGTCAGTTCGTGATAGTGGGTGGCAAACAGGGCGCGGCATTTGTTGGATGCGTGCAGGTGTTCCAGCGTGGCCCAAGCAATGGAGAGGCCGTCATAAGTGGCTGTGCCTCGGCCAATCTCATCGAGGATGACCAGCGCGCGGTCGTCGGCCTGATTGAGGATGGCGGCAGTTTCGACCATCTCGACCATGAAAGTCGAGCGCCCCCGTGCCAGATCATCGGATGCACCGACCCGGCTGAAAAGTTGACTGACAAGCCCGACATGGGCGGTGTCGGCCGGCACGTAGCTGCCCATTTGCGCCAGCAGGGCAATGAGCGCGTTCTGGCGCAGGAAAGTTGATTTACCGGCCATGTTCGGGCCGGTCAAAAGCCAGATTGCGGCGCCATTCTCGGCCGACAGATCGCAGTCGTTGGCGATGAAGGCGTCCCCGCCTTGTTGGCGCAGGGCGTGTTCGACCACAGGGTGACGGCCGCCTTTTATGTCAAAGGCGCGGGATGTGTCGACGGTGGGGCGGCACCAGTCTTCCCCGCGCGCTAGGTCGGCCAGCGCGGCGGTCAGGTCAAGCTCGGCCAGGCCGCGTGCCGCCTGGTTCAGTCGGGCCGCCTGATCGAGAATGGCGTCAGAAAGCCCTGAATAGAGCCTCTTTTCGATCTCCAGCGCCAGATTGCCCGCATTCAGGATGCGGGTTTCGATTTCGCTGAGCTCGACCGTGGTGAAGCGCACCTGATTGGCGGTTGTCTGGCGATGGATGTAGGTCTCGTTGAGGGGAACGCCGAGCATCTTTGAGGCGTGGGTTGCTGTGGTTTCGATGAAATAGCCCAGCACATTGTTGTGCTTGATCTTCAGCGAGGCGATGCCGGTGTGATCGATGTATTTCTGCTGAAACCCGGCGATGACGGAACGGCCCTGGTCGCGCAAAGTACGGGCCTCGTCCAGTTCCGAGTCATAGCCAGCGGCGATGAAACCGCCATCGCGGGCCAGCAGCGGGGGTTCAGAGACAAGCGCGGCGTCCAGAAGCCCGAGCAGGTCATCAAAACCGGTCAGGCTATGAACTGCATCGGACAGAATCGAAGGCAAGTCGTCAGCGGCGCAGAGGCCAGCGATTTGTTCCGCCTGTGAAAGCCCGTTACGGATGGCCGCCAGATCGCGCGGTCCGCCCCGATCAAGCGACAGCCGCGACAGGGCGCGGTCCAGATCCGGGGTTTTGCGCAATGCTTCGCGCAGATCCGAGGCCAGAAGGGTCTCTTCGACGCAAAAACCTACCGCATCGTGACGGGCGTGAATGATATCGGGCGATCGGGACGGGCTGGACAGGCGTTGTTCCAGCAGTCGCGCGCCGCCCGCCGTCACCGTGCGGTCAATGACCGACAACAGAGAGCCGGCGCGGCCACCGGACAACGAACGGGTGATTTCCAGATTGCGGCGGGTGGCGGCGTCGATCTGAACTACGCGGTCCTGGGCCTCTTTCTGGGGCACCTGCAATAGCGGCAGTTTGCCTTTTTGTGTGATGTCCAGATAGTCGACCAGAGCGCCCATCGCTGCGACCTCGGCGCGGTCGAATGTACCGAACGCGTCCAGCGCGCCCACGGCGAACAGGGTACAGATACGCTTTTCACCAGCTGTGCTGTCGAAACTTGCGCGCCCGATCGGGGTGATCGGAACGCCTAGGTCACGGGTGGTTTCGACTAGCTTTCCATCCATTCCGTCAGCGACGATCAGTTCGGAAGGGGCCAGCCGCGCAAGTTCGGGGCTGAGCCGAACGGGTGAAAGGGGCATCACGTGGAACGCACCGGTCGATATATCCGCCCAGGCCAGGGCGGCCTGGTCACGAACCTCGGCATAGGCGGCCAGAAAGTTGTGTCGGCGCGCTTCGAGCAGCGCGTCTTCGGTCAGGGTTCCGGGGGTGACAAGGCGCACGACATCGCGCTTTACCACTGATTTAGAGCCTCTTTTCTTAGCCTCGGCCGGACTTTCCATCTGTTCGCAGACGGCAACGCGAAAGCCCTTGCGGATCAGTGTCAGCAGGTATCCTTCGGCAGAATGAACCGGAACCCCGCACATCGGAATGTCCTGGTCATTGTGCTTGCCGCGTTTGGTCAGCGCGATATCCAGCGCTTCCGCGGCATTCATGGCGTCTTCAAAGAACATCTCGTAGAAATCGCCCATCCGGTAAAACAGCAGGGCATCGGCGTGGGCCTCTTTGATTGCGAGATATTGCGCCATCATTGGCGTGACGTTGGACAAGACTGACATCTCCCGGCGTGTTCCGGGGGGACCTTACAAATCCGTAAACTGCGACGAAAGGCGAAAACGCATTGTCGTTGAGGCGGGCGCTTGCCTGCTGTAAGAGGCGGAAAAGCCCAACAGCGCGGAAAACGACATATCTCATGCCCAAAGCGAAGATCACCCCCGAAGAGGCGCTTGCCTTTCACCTGGAACCGACCCCCGGCAAATGGGAGGTGCAGGCCACCGTTCCAATGACCACGCAGCGAGACCTGTCACTGGCCTATAGCCCTGGCGTGGCAGTGCCGTGCGAAGCCATCGCGGCCAACCCCGAGACGGCCTATGACTATACCAACAAGGGCAATCTTGTGGCGGTGATTTCGAACGGGACGGCGGTTCTGGGTCTTGGCAATCTAGGGGCGCTGGGCTCGAAACCGGTGATGGAGGGCAAATCGGTCCTGTTTAAACGGTTCGCTGACGTGAATTCGATCGATATCGAGCTGGACACCGAAGACCCGGATGAATTCTGCCGTGCGGTGCGCCTGATGGGGCCGACCTTTGGCGGGATCAATCTGGAAGACATCAAGGCGCCCGAGTGCTTCATCATCGAACAACGCCTGAAGGAAGAGATGGACATTCCGGTCTTCCACGATGACCAGCACGGGACGGCGGTGATCTGTGCGGCGGGTCTGATCAACGCGCTGCATATCTCGGGCAAGAAGATCGAGGATGTGAAGATTGTCCTGAACGGCGCCGGTGCTGCCGGGATTGCCTGTATCGAGCTGCTCAAGGCGATGGGTGCGCGGCATGAGAATTGTATCGTCTGTGATACCAAGGGTGTGATCTATCAGGGTCGGACCGAAGGCATGAATCAGTGGAAATCTGCGCATGCGATCGTGACCGAGTTACGCACACTGGAAGATGCGATGAAGGGCGCGGACGTGTTCCTGGGTGTGTCGGTCAAGGGCGCGGTCACGCAGGAGATGGTCGCCAGCATGGCTGACAACCCGGTCATCTTTGCGATGGCCAACCCCGACCCCGAGATCACGCCGGAAGAGGCACACGAAGTCCGCGTGGACGCGATCGTGGCCACCGGGCGCAGCGACTATCCCAATCAGGTCAACAACGTTCTTGGCTTTCCGTACCTGTTTCGTGGCGCGCTGGATATCCACGCCCGGGCCATCAATGACGAGATGAAGATTGCCTGTGCTCACGCCCTGGCCCGTCTGGCGCGCGAGGATGTGCCGGACGAAGTGGCGATGGCCTATGGCCGGAACCTGACATTCGGGCGCGATTACATTATCCCGACGCCGTTTGACCCGCGCCTTATCCACCGGATTCCGCCCGCCGTGGCCCGTGCAGGAATGGATACGGGCGCCGCACGGCGGCCGATCATCGACATGGATGCCTATGAACTGGGCCTGAAATCGCGAATGGACCCGACGGCCAGCATCCTGCGCGGCATCAACGCACGGGCGCGTCAGGCGCAAAGCCGGATGATCTTTGCCGAAGGGGACGATCCACGGGTGCTGCGCGCCGCTGTCACCTATCAGCGGTCGGGCTTTGGCAAAGCGCTGGTCGTTGGCCGACCGGACGACGTCAAGCAAAAGCTGGAGGTTGCGGGCCTTGGCGACGCGGTGCGCGAGATCGAGGTGGTCAATGCGGCGAATACAACGCATCTGGAGGTCTACAAGGCGTTCCTGTACAAGCGCCTGCAGCGCAAGGGTTTTGACGGCAAGGACATCCACCGTCTGGCGGCGCGGGATCGGCACGTGTTTTCGGCCCTGATGCTGGCGCACGGCCATGGCGACGGGCTGGTGACCGGGGCAACGCGGAAATCAGCGCATGTTCTGGATCAGATCAACCATGTGTTTGATGCCGATGCTGCTCATGGCGCGGCTGGTATTACTGCGCTGATGCACAAGGGTCGTATCGTTCTGATCGGTGACACATTGGTGCATGAATGGCCATCCGAAGAGGATCTGGCAACCATTGCCGAGCGGGCCGCCGATGTTGCCCGCCACATGGGGATGGAGCCGCGTGTCGCCTTTGTCAGTTTCTCGACCTTTGGCTATCCGGTCTCGGAACGTACCGAGAAGCTGTACAAAGCGCCCCGGGTGCTGGAGGCGCGCGGGGTCGATTTCGAGTTCGAGGGTGAAATGACCGTCGATGTGGCGCTGAATGCCAGATCGCAAGAGGCCTATCCCTTTTCGCGCCTGACCGGGCCTGCGAATATCCTGATAGTGCCGGCCCGACACTCGGCTTCGATTTCGACCAAATTGATGCAGGAAATGGCGGGTGCAACGGTGATCGGGCCGATCCTGACCGGGATCGACAAGCCGATCCAGATCTGTTCGACCGTGTCGACAGCAAACGACATCCTGAACATGGCCGTTCTGGCCTCGGCCAAGATCGGGTAGACCGTGGCAATCTGGAACCTCGGCTCGATCAATGCGGACATGGTTTATGCCGTGCCGCACCTGCCGCAACCGGGTGAAACGCTGGCGGCCACGGATTTGTCGCGGTTTCTGGGTGGCAAGGGGGCCAACATGTCGGTTGCGGCGGCGCGGGCCGGGGCTGAGGTTCGGCATATCGGTGCGGTCGGGCCTGAAGGGCGCTGGGCGATTGACCGGCTGTCGGGTTATGGCGTCGATACCCGTCACGTCGCACAGGTGGAAGTGGCGACCGGCCATGCCATTATCGCGGTCGAACAGTCGGGTGAAAACCTGATCGTGCTGTTTCCTGGGGCGAACCGCGAGATCACCTTGGCGCAATTGGAACAGGCGCTGGACCACACGCAGAAGGGTGATCTGCTGGTATTGCAGAACGAAACCAACATGCAGGTTGAGGCTGCGAAGATGGGGCGCGACCTGGGGTTGCAGGTTTGTTACGCGGCGGCGCCATTCGATGCAGAGGCGGTCAGGGCCGTACTGCCTCATATCGATTTTCTGATTCTGAACGAGGTCGAGGCAGAGCAGTTGCAGACCGCGACCGGACTGGCGCCGCAACAACTGCCGGTGGCGCAGGTGGTCGTGACACTTGGGTCAAGGGGCGCGCGGTACTTTGACACTAACAAAGGTGAATCGCAGGGTTTTCCGGCCTTCAAAGTGCAGCCAGTGGATACAACCGGGGCCGGCGACACCTTTACCGGCTATGTGCTGGCCGGGATGGACGGGGGGTTGCCGATGGCGGAGGCGATTTCCCAAGCGATGCGTGCCGCAGCCATCATGGTCACGCGGCACGGCACGGCGGACGTCATCCCCGGTCTGGAGGAAGTCCGGAATACGAAGCTGGATTAACTTCCTGCAAATGGCGCGGCGTCGCCCCAAAGTTCCTTGACCCGTTGATCGCGTCCGCAAGCTTTGCGATAGGCCTTGTAGGCGCTTGCCTGACGCTTGGGGCCGAACCGGGTCAGAACCAATTTGGTGCCTTTGTAGTAGTCCTGATGATAGGCCTCGGCCGGATAGAAGGTCGAACTGTTCAGGATCGGGGTCACGATTTCTTGGCCAAGGGCTGTCTGTGCATCGGCCCTGGCTTGTTCGGCAATGGCCTTTTCGTCCGCGTTAGAGACGAAAACGGCGGTTCTGTAGCTATCGCCGCGATCACAGAACTGACCGCCGGCATCGGTTGGATCAATCGAGCGGAAAAACAGGCTTAGCAATGTGTCGCGCGACACTTGAGCCGGGTCGAACGTGATCTGCACCGCCTCGTAATGGCCGGTGCCCCCGGCGGAGACCTGTTTGTAGGTCGGGTCATCGATTTTTCCGCCGGTATATCCCGACACCGCCTCGATCACGCCGGGGGCGTGTTCGAAATCGGATTCCACGCACCAGAAACAGCCACCGGCCACCGTCAGAGTCCGGGTCTCGGCGGCAACGGCGGGCAGGCAGCGCAACGCGGCGGCGATCAGGATCAAAGTGAACAGGGCAAAGGCTTTGAAATCACGGGTCAAGGTCATGGCGGATCTCCTTTGCAATCAGGCTGCATCCGCTTTGCGCACAAAACAATCCGCTGACATGTATTCTCACACACAGGTGAAGCGTTGTTTACCCCTTGGCCTCGCGGGCCCTCGCGACTAGCTTGCCGCCAATTGGGAGAGAAGAACAAAGAGGTATCGTCGTGAAGATCGCGATGTGGTCGGGGCCGCGCAACTTGTCGACGGCAATGATGTACAGTTTCGGAGCTCGCACCGATTGCGCGGTGATCGACGAGCCGTTTTACGCGGCCTATCTTGCGATGACCGGGCTGAACCATCCGATGCGCGAAGAGATTTTGGCGGCGCAATCGCGGGACCCGGCTGAGGTAGCTGCAAGGCTGGCCGGGACAAACCCCGGCGCGCGCCCGTTCTGGTATCAGAAGCACATGACCCAGCACATGATCCCCGGAATTCCGCGCGACTGGATGAGGGGCGTGAGAAACGTGTTCCTGATCCGTCACCCGTCGCGGGTGATCGCAAGCTACGGAGCCAAACGCGAAAACCCGACGTTGGACGATATCGGGTTCTGGCAGCAGGCCGAACTGTTCGACGAGGTGCGCAACTGGGGCGGTGAGCCTGTGGTGATCGACAGCCACGACATTCGCGAAGACCCGGCTGGGATGTTGGAAAAACTGTGTGATGCGATCGGCGTCCCGTGGTCACCGCATATGCTGAACTGGCCGAGGGGCGGACATCCCGACGATGGCGTCTGGGCGGCGCATTGGTATGGTTCGGTCTGGAATTCGACCGGTTTTGCGGGTCCCGAAGGGGAATTGCCATTGGTACCGGAAAAGTTGCAGCCGGTGCTGGACGGCGCGCTGCCGTATTATGAGAAGATGAAGGCGGCCAAACTCTGAGTCGCGTTGGGGGAACAGCCGCTGCCACATTGTGGAAAACCGAGAGCAGTTATTTTAACAATTGCCCAAGCTTCATGGCAACGCTCATATCGCCCGTGATCTTGAGTTTGCCCATCATCACCCCGGTCATCGGATTGAGTTTACCGGTCAGCAGTTTGGTCAGGTTTTCGGCTGAGATCCGGATCGTGCAGTCGGTGTCGCGGTCCTGAGTTGAGGCTGCGTTTTCCGCCAGAACAATGACGCCATCTGCGCCGCAGTCGAATTTCAGCGTACCGTCGAAGGTCTTGCCGGTCAGACCGGACTGGATGCCGTTTGCAATGTCTTCAAGCGCCATGGTGACCTCTTGTCGTTTACGCAAGCGTTAGAAAGACACCGGGAACAAGGCAAGGATGACCAAGCGGCAGCGTTCAGCTGTGCTGGATCGCGGTCAGGGTCAGGGGGCAAGCTTCGCCATTGTAGAAGCAATCAAGGATATCCTGAAACTCGCCGGGCGCGCCGGGGACGGCGGTGAAGAGCGTCATGCAGGAGCGCAGTTTCTTGGCGTCGATGCCGCCGAGGATATCGGAGGCGTTCTTGTCTTTGTGGGTCAGCACCAGACGACTGACCTCGACAAGGCGGCGGCGCAGTTCCGGGTGATCGAGATAGGCGGTGGCCTCGTCCAGATCCTCGATCCCGTAGAGCTGCGCCATGTGGGACCGGCCCAGTTCGGCCAATTGCGGAAATACGAACCACATCCAGTGGCTGGTTTTCCGGCCCTCGGTCAGTTCGCGCAGGACAGCGGCCCAAACCGTGTCCTGCGCCTCGATGAACATGTCGAGTTCGTCGTTTATGCCGTCGTCGTCGATCACTTGGCAGTGCGCTTGTTGCGCGTGGCCAGCAGGCGCAGGCGCAGGGCGTTCAGCTTGATGAAGCCCGCCGCGTCTTTTTGATCGTATGCACCGGCGTCTTCCTCAAACGTCACATGCGCCTCGGAATAGAGCGAGTGTTCGGACCAGCGGCCCACGGTCGAGGCCAGACCTTTATACAGCTTCACGCGAACGGTGCCGGTCACGTGTTCTTGCGACTTGTCGATGGCGGCCTGCAGCATCTCGCGCTCGGGGCTGTACCAGAACCCGTTATAGATGAGTTCCGCATATTGCGGCATCAACTGGTCTTTCAGGTGCATCGCGCCGCGATCCATGGTGATCGACTCGATCCCACGATGCGCTTCCAGAAGGATAGTGCCGCCCGGCGTCTCATAGATACCGCGAGACTTCATGCCCACGAACCGGCCCTCGACAAGGTCCAGACGACCGATACCGTGTCTACCGCCATATTCGTTCAGCTTGGTCAGGATCGTGGCCGGGCTCATAGCCTCGCCATTGATGCTGACCGCGTCGCCTTTTTCGAAACCGATTTCGATGAATTCGGGCTCGTTCGGCGCGTCTTCGGGATGGACGGTGCGCTGATAGACGTAGTCAGGCGCCTGAACGGCCGGGTCTTCCAGAACCTTGCCCTCGGACGAGGTGTGCAGCAGGTTCGCATCGACAGAGAACGGAGCTTCGCCGCGCTTGTCCTTGGCGATCGGAATCTGGTTCTGCTCGGCAAATTCCAGCAGCTTGGTTCGGCTGGTCAGATCCCATTCGCGCCAGGGGGCAATCACCTTGATTTCGGGGTTCAGCGCGAAAGCCGCCAGTTCGAACCGCACCTGATCGTTGCCCTTGCCGGTTGCGCCGTGAGCGACGGCATCGGCGCCGGTTTCCTCGGCAATCTCGATCAGGCGTTTCGAGATCAGCGGGCGGGCAATCGACGTGCCCAGCAGGTATAGCCCTTCGTAGACCGCGTTGGCACGAAACATCGGGAAGACGAAATCGCGGACGAATTCCTCGCGGATGTCTTCGATATAGATGTTTTCGGGCTTGATCCCGAGCAGTTCGGCTTTCTTGCGGGCGGGGTCCAGTTCTTCGCCCTGACCGAGATCGGCGGTGAAGGTCACAACCTCGCACCCATACTCGGTCTGCAGCCATTTCAGAATGATCGAGGTATCAAGGCCACCGGAATAGGCCAGAACAACTTTCTTGGGCGCGGACATCTGACTTCCCTCTGATGCGAATGACGCTTGGCCCCTAACGGTTTTTGGACGTGGGGGCAAGCGGAGTGCATTGACGCATGATAGTAAATCGGGTGAAACAAGCAGGAACTTACAACAAATGGTTGAGGGACCGGTTTTTATGTTGGGTTGGAGTATTTTTCTGCATTCGGTACGTATGGTTTTCGGCAATCTCAAGCAGGTTCTTCAGATCACGATTGGGCCGGTTCTGGTAGCGCTGGTTTTGATAGTAGGTGCCTTTTTTGCGTTGGGCATCACACCAGAGGTGTTTGACGAAGGCACCACCAAGTTGCCGCCAGGGGTTACGACTGGGAGCTTTTTCCTGTTCCTTTCGATTTTCATGCTGATCATCTGGACGGTCATGTTCTGGATTGCGGTATCCTGGCATCGGTTCATCCTGCTGGAAGAATATCCCAGCGGGATATTCCCCGAGTTCCGGTTTGACCGGATACTGGCCTATTTCGGGCGCGGTATTTTGCTGGGGTTGTTGGGGCTGATTGCCATTTTGCCAATGGCGTTTTTGCTTGCGGCCGTCAGCGGTGGGTCCGCCGGGCTGCCAATCATCGTGATGATCGCTTATATGCTGTTAATTCTCGTTGTTTTGTTTCCACTGGCGATCATTCTGCCTGCTGCCGCAATCGGCCAACCGCTGAGCATGTCGGCGGCGTGGAACAAAACGACCGGCACGGCAGGAACCGTCGTTGTTCTGATCATCGCTTCGTTCCTGTTTCAGGTGGTTGTTCAGCTTGTCAGCACGGTCCTGATGATTGTTCCCGTTCTAGGCCCGCTTTTGGTTCTGTTCGCCTCTCTGCTGATCCTTCCGCTGATAAATGTCAGCATCCTGACCACGATGTACGGCGTTTTTGTCGAGGGACGCGAGCTACGGTAAGCTGCGGGTACACATATGTATTCCTTGCCCTTTCAACGGTGATGGGGCAGGGAATTCGGCATGACTGATTTCATGACCCGCGCCCGCGCCGCCGAACAGGCGATGCGAACCGTTTTTCCAGCGACGCCGCTGCAGCGGAACGTGCACTTGTCCGAAAAATATGATGCCGATATCTGGCTCAAGCGCGAGGATCTTAGCCCGGTGCGATCCTACAAGATCCGCGGTGCCTTCAACGCCATGCGGAAGCAGGAGGGGCAGGATCTTTTCGTGTGTGCGAGCGCGGGCAATCACGCGCAGGGCGTCGCATTCATGTGCAGGCATCTGGATGTCAGGGGCGTGATTTTCATGCCGGTAACGACGCCACAGCAAAAAATCCAGAAGACCCGGATGTTCGGTGGCGACAATGTCGAGATCCACCTGACCGGTGACTATTTCGATCACACGCTGGCCTCGGCGCAGGAATGGTGCGCTCGGCAGGGCGGGCATTTCCTGTCGCCCTTTGACGATGAGGACGTGATCGAGGGGCAGGCTTCGTTGGCGGTCGAGATCGAAGAGCAGCTTGGCGGCGTGCCCGATCACGTTCTGTTGCCGGTTGGTGGCGGCGGCATGTCGGCGGGGGTATCGACGTGGTTTGGCGCCCGCACGCATTGCTTGTTCGTCGAACCCAAGGGCGGCGCTTGCCTGCGAGCGGCGCTGGCGGCGGGGCATCCGGTGTCGCTGGGCCGGGTGGACACGTTTGTTGACGGGGCTGCGGTAGGCCGGATCGGTGACAGGCCATTCGAACTGCTGAAATCGCGCCACCTGTCGGACGTTCTGGTCCTGTCCGAAGACCGCATTTGCACCACGATCATGGAGATGCTGAACGTAGAAGGTATCGTCCTGGAGCCCGCAGGTGCACTGGCAGTCGAAGCAGTGGCGGATGTGCAAAGCTTCATCCGGGGCAAGACCGTAGTCTGCGTCACTTCGGGCGGCAATTTCGATTTCGAACGCTTGCCCGAGGTCAAAGAGCGCGCCCAGCGCTATTCCGGCGTGAAAAAGTATTTTATCCTTCGCCTGCCGCAACGTCCGGGTGCATTAAAAGAGTTTCTGGGAATTCTGGGGCCCGAGGATGACATTGCCCGCTTTGAATATATGAAAAAATCGGCGCGCAACTTCGGTTCGGTCCTGATCGGAATCGAGACCAGCAAGCTCGAAAATTTCGTGCGTCTGTTTGCGCACCTTGATGACGCAGGGTTCACCTATACCGACATCACCGAGGATGAGACGCTGGCTCAGTTCGTGATCTGACGGTTATGTATTCTGTGCCAAGCCGGTCAGGAATTCAGAATGGGAGACGGTAAAGGTTCTGGTGATCTCCTCTAGGTCCACCAATTCCGCATCGCCGGCGGCGGATTGACGTTCACCATCCTGGCACAGTTTGGAAAAGGCCTGAAATCCCAGGCTCAGGGCGCTGCCCTTGAGGAAATGCAGGTTTCGTTCCAGTTCGGACCGATCCGCATCGGCGCGGATGCGGTCGAGCATTTCCTGCACCTCTTCCATGAAGATCTGCACCACTTCGGGGAATTCGTCCGCGCCGACTTCGTCCCGCAACTGTTTGACCCTTGGCCAATGGATCATGGCGCACCCTTTTTTGGTCTCGTTCATGCTGTGGTAGGGCGTTTCGGGTAAAAATGACGTTAAGGGATTTTGTCACGCTAACTTGCGATGCAGATAGAGATCCTGGCATTCGGATTGCAGGCGTCAAGTGCTTCGAGGCGGCGATATCGGATTGTGAGGGCGGAGCGACGGCGCGTGGGGGCACCATAAGAACGCAGTTTGTCCGTGATGATCCGCTTGGGAAGGAAACCAAGACGCTTTGTCAGGCGGCGAAACAGCCGTTTTGCCGCCCGTTTGTACGGTTTCTGTTGAAGGAGCTCGTCCAGAGCGACGCCATGCTGATCGACCGCGCGCCAAAGCCAATACTTGCGATAAGAGATTTTCACGACAACCACATCAAGATGCCAGACATTGCCTGGGCGACCCTGTTGGCGTCACAAGTTTCGAGCGATCAGCGGTCCGAACTTGATGACCTACGCCGGACAGTTTCGGACATATCTATCCCGCGCTGCAGCAGCATCTCTTCAACTTCCCGGAAGCTCAGGTTGAAACGAGCGTACAACCATACCGCGTGCGCGATGATCTGAGGTGGAAACCGGTGGCGCTTGTAGCCAATCGACGATGACCTCATCGAAGTCACTTGCGTCCAACCGCGGACATGACCAGCCGAATGACCTTTGGCGTGACAACACCCTCTCTATCGCCGAAACAAGCGGGTCGAAGAAAACATCGCCTCCAACTCCTCGATCCGCTCCTTGCTTTCTTCCCATCGCGCGTTCTGAACTTGGGCGATCAGGGATTCGGAAATCAACTGTAACGCAATGGTCGAATCCCAACTCGAAGGTGCTTCGACCAGTCCGTGAAAGGTGATGTTTGCCCTGCGACCGATGGGAGATCCCCACTGGTCGGTGAACAAGACAACGGTCGCCCCACGCTTTGAGGCGATATCAGCCAGTTTTTCGAGATGGGCCTCATACCGGCGGATGTCATAGATGATCAGAACAGACGTGCCATCCATGTCCAACAGATACTGCGGCCAGACATTGGTGGAATTGCCCAGCATGGTCACATTGGGCCGGATGATCTGCATGTGGTTGAACAGATAATCGGCGTTGGAACGGGTAATTCGCCCGCCCACGACATAGAGGTGGCGGGTGGTGTCGGCCAGCAATTTGGCAACAGCATCGAATTCCGCCGTGTTGATGCGTTCCAACGTGTGGCGCATGTTTGCCCAAACGGCTTGCGCAAAACGGGGCAAGGGGTGTTCTGCGGTGTCCTCTTCAACCCACGGGCCGCGTTTGGAAAGCGGTTTCTTTATCCGGGCGGCCACCTCATTGCGCAGGGATTCCTGCAAATCAGGAAAGCCGTCAAATCCCAGTTTGCGGGCCATCCTGATTACTGTCGGCGTCGAAACCCCGGCAGCGCCTGCCAGTTTGGTGATCGATTGCAGCCCTGCCATCGGGTAGTCCTGCAGAAGTACCGAGGCAAGCTGCCGCTCGGACCGGGTAAGGTCGTCGATGCCTTCTTGCAGCATCTGTTTCACAAGCTTTGTCGTCGGGATCACGGGGTATCCTCAAATCTAGCTTTTTCTACAGAGTAGGCATTGATGTAGTCATGTCTACAGAAAGTTTGTTGACAACTGAGCGCCCAAGGCTCCCAATGTGAGACAAGAGCGCGAGTCACGTGCGCCGCAAAGATAACGGAACCGGGCCCATCCGAGGAACGGTCAGTAAAACAGGGAAACGGGCATGAATTTCATGCGGAGATACGTCTCGTTCATCGACGGGATAAACCGCTGGATCGGCCGGGTGGTGATGTACGGCATCTTCGTGATGATGGGCATCCTGTTGTGGTCGTCGATCTCCAAGACTTTCTTTCTGCCGTCGTTGTGGACGCTGGAAGTGGCGCAGTTTGCGATGGTGGCCTATTACATCCTCGGCGGGCCGTATTCGATCCAGATGGGGTCGAACGTGCGGATGGACTTGCTATATGGCGAATGGTCAAGCCGACGGCAGGCGTGGACGGATGCGTTTACGGTTCTGTTTCTGATCTTTTATCTGGGTGTGCTGATCTATGGCGGGTGGGACAGTCTGAGCTATTCGCTGCAATACGGTGAACGCAGTCCGACGGCCTGGCGACCCTACCTGTGGCCGATCAAGGTGATCATGCTGGTAGGCCTGATTCTGATGCTGCTGCAGGCGGTATCGGAGTTGTGCAAGGATATCCTGCGCATCAAGGGCGATGACCTCCCGAGGGAGGCGATCTGATGTCTTACGAGATGATCGCCATTGTCATGTTCTCGACCATGATGTTGATGCTGATGACCGGGCAGCGGGTGTTCGGTGCCATCGGGTTTGTGGCCGTGGTGGCCTCGCTGCTGCTGTGGGGCGACCGGGGCGGGTATGACATCGGTTTCGCCGCGGCGATGAAGCTGATGAAATGGTATCCGCTGCTGACGCTGCCGATGTTCATCTTCATGGGATATGTCCTGTCGGAATCCAAGATCGCGGACGATCTGTACAAGATGTTTCATGTCTGGATGGGCGGCCTGAACGGTGGTCTGGCAATTGGTACGATTGCTCTCATGGTCCTGATTTCTGCTATGAATGGTCTGAGCGTAGCAGGTATGGCGATTGGCGCCACGATCGCCCTGCCGGAACTGTTGAAGCGCGGATATGACAAGCGCATGGTGACTGGTGTCATTCAGGCTGGTTCATCCCTGGGTATTCTCGTGCCGCCCTCTGTCGTGCTCGTTCTTTACGCGATGATTGCGCGGCAGCCGGTGGGACAACTATGGTTGGCAGGTGTCATTCCGGGGCTGATGATGGCGGCTATGTTCATTCTCTACATCGCCATCCGTTGCAAACTGAACCCTGCTTTGGGTCAGGCCATGGATCGCGAAAACCTGGCTGAATATGAACGAACTACGGACCATCCTTTGCGCCTGAACTATCTTGCCTTGCTGGGCGTTGTCGCCGTTCCGGCGTTGTTGGGCCTGGGTGCAGTGACGGCCAAGGCCGCAATCGGCATCGCTGCAGTGATTGGTGCGTTGTCTTTTGCCACCCGAAAAACCCCGGCCTTTTACAAGGATGTCTTCCTCAAGGAGAAATACCGTCTGCTTTTCGCAGGTGTCCTGCCGCTGGCGATTTTTGCCGCGATGATGATCCCGTTCGTGAACGGCTGGACTTCCCTAGTGGAAAGTTCCGCCATCGGCGCGCTGACGGCCTTTGTCGCGGCGGTTCTGAAAGGGCGGATGAATCGGCAGGTTTTCGAGACCTCGGTGCGCTCGACGCTGGGTATTTCGTGCATGTTCATGTGGATCATTCTGGCGGCGCTGGCTTTTGGCGCCGTGTTTGACGGGCTTGGGGCGGTGCGCGCCATCGAGAACCTGTTCACCGAGCGTCTGGGGTTGAGCCCCTGGATGATCCTGATCCTGATGCAGCTGAGTTTCATCGTAATGGGCACGTTTCTTGACGATACGGCTATGCTGGTGATCGTGGCGCCGCTTTACGTGCCGTTGGTGCAGGCGTTGGGATTCGACCTGATCTGGTACGGTGTGCTGTACACGATCACGACTCAGATCGCCTATATGACACCGCCATTTGGCTATAACCTGTTTCTGATGCGAGCCATGGCGCCGCCAGACATTACTCTGCGCGATATTTATGGGTCGATCCTGCCCTTCGTGCTGGTGATGGCGCTGGCGCTGGCGATCATCATGGTGTTTCCGCAGATCGCACTGTGGTTGCCGGAGGCCGTTTACAACAAATGATCCCGGATCGAACCGGGGCTTATGAGAGAGCAATTCGTTGATTTCAACTGGGAGAGAGAAAATGACGACAAGACGTAAGTTTTTGAAAGGGGCCGCAGTTGTTCCTGCAGCATCGCTGGCCGCACCGGCGCTGGCGCAATCGACGATCAAGTGGCGGATGCAGACCTATGCCGGCCCTGCGCTGGCCGAACATGTGGTCGATCCGGCGATCAACCTGTTCAACCAGATTGCCGGAGACCGGATGCAGATCGAGCTGTTTTATGCCGATCAGCTGGTGCCCACCGGCGAGTTGTTTCGCGCCATGCAGCGGGGCACTATCGACGCGGTGCAATCGGACGACGACTCGATGGCCTCGCCCACCGAAGTGACAGTTTTCGGTGGGTATTTCCCCTTTGCTTCGCGTTATTCTCTGGATGTGCCTGTACTGTTCAATCAGTACGGCCTGAACGAAATATGGGACGAGGAATATTCCAAGGTCGGCGTCAAGCATATCAGTGCCGGTTCGTGGGACCCTTGTCATTTCGCCACCAAGGACCCGATCAACTCGCTGGCCGATCTGCAGGGCAAGCGTGTCTTTACTTTCCCGACCGCAGGCCGGTTCCTCAGCCAGTTCGGCGTGGTGCCTGTCACCCTCCCGTGGGAGGATATCGAAGTTGCGGTTCAGACCGGCGAACTGGATGGTATTGCCTGGTCCGGGATTACCGAGGATTACACCGTCGGTTGGGCGGATGTGACCAACTATTTCCTGACCAACAACATTTCAGGAGCGTGGATTGGCCACTTCTTTGCCAATAACGAACGTTGGGAGGAATTGCCGGAGGATCTGAAGCTGTTGTTCAAGGTATGCTGTGAGCAATCCCACTATTATCGCCAGTGGTGGTATTGGGGCGGCGAGGCATCGCTACGGGTCAACGGAACCAAGATGCAGCTTACCTCGATTCCGGATGCGGAATGGGCGCAAGTCGAAGCCGCCGCAACGAAATTCTGGGACGAGATCGCCGCCGAATCCGAGACCAAGGCCAAGGTGGTCCAGATATTCAAACAGTATAACGCCGACATGCAAAAGGCCGGGCGGCCTTATCGCTACAGCTGACCAATCTGCCCTGACCTGCGCGTGTGGGTCAGGGCAAAAATCGCATTGACCGGTGGGGTTGCAAGGTTCATAGAGCCGAAAAAACCAGGAGCTTTCGGAATGACCATCACACGCATCGAAACCGGCCAGCGCATGAGCAAGATCGTCAAGCACAATGGCACCGTCTACCTGTGCGGTCAGGTAGGAGACGGTGAGACCGTCGCGGATCAGACGCGCGATTGCCTGTCCCGTGTCGAGGCGCTGCTGGAACAGGCGGGAACGGACAAAACCCGGATTTTGCAGGCAATCGTCTGGCTGGCGGACATGGCCGATTTTGCCGAGATGAACGCTGTATGGGATGCTTGGGTGCCCGAGGGCCACGCCCCCGCGCGCGCTTGCGGCGAGGCCAGGTTGGCGCGCGACACACTGCGCGTCGAAATCATCGTCACGGCCGCCGAGAAGTAACGGGCGTTTTCACTCAAAGCCGATTTCGACCGAGCCGAAGCGACCGAAATCCGCATGAATCTCGGAACCGGAAGGGCATTCCACGGGTCGAATGAAGCTGCCCGATAGAATGATGTGACCGGGTTCAATCCTCTGGCTGAACTCCGCCATGCGGCGGGCCAGCCAGACGACGCTTTCGACGGGGTCGTTCAAAACACCGGCGCCAAGCCCGGTTTCCTCGATCTCGCCATTGCGGAATGTAAGGGCGCCAACCCAGCGAAGGTCAAAGGCGTTGATGGCGTGTCGTTCGGCACCCAGAACGATCCCGGCATTGGCGGCGTTGTCGCTGATCGTGTCGCATACGTTGCGGGCTGTTCCGGTGTCCGGATCGACCCGCAGAATTCGGGTATCAAGGATTTCGAGCGCAGGCACGACACAGTCAGTGGCCGCAATGACTTCTTCGCGGGTGACATTTACGCCGCCGATGGCGGATTTCATCACAAACGCGATCTCAGCCTCGATCCGGGGCTGGATGAACCGCCCTTTTGGCACCGTGCTTTCGTTTTCGAACGCCATATCGTCGAACAAAATTCCACTGTCGGGAATATCGATGTTCAGCGCATATTGCATGGCCTTCGATGTCAGGCCGATTTTCCAGCCGATCACCTTTCGGCCCTGCGCCAGTTTGGCGCGCTGGATTTCATTTTGTATGGCATAGGCGTCATCCATGGTCATGTCCGGATGGCGCAGGCTGAGCAGGCCGATCTGGGTACGCTCGCGTTCGGCGGTCAGCAAATCGGCGGCGGCACGGGCGTGATCTTGCGGAGTCATGGCTGTTCGTCTGCCACACCGTTGCGCAGGATGCCAATGCCGCCAACTTCGACTTCGACCACGTCACCCGGTTCAAGGTAGCGTGGTGGATCGAACCGCGCGCCCGCACCGGTTGGTGTTCCGGTGATGATGATGTCACCGGGCCGCAGCGTCATGAAGGTAGAGATATAGGCGATTTCCTCGCGGATCGGGAAGATCATGCGGTTGAGGGTGTCGTTTTGGCGTTCTTGGCCATTCACCCTCGTTATGATCCGGGCATCGTCCAATTGGGCAGGATCACGGAAGGGGACCAACCAAGGGCCAAGCGCGCCGGATTTGTCCCAATTCTTGCCTTGCGTGACATTGAACTTCGCGTGCCGGACCCAATCGCGAATGGTGCCTTCGTTGCACAGCGTCAGCGCGGCAATGTGTCCGTATGCATCCTCAGCCTTGATGCGACGTCCGGTCTTGCCGATGACAATTGCCACCTCGCCTTCGTAGTCCAATGTGTGGTTCTCCGGCGGGCGGATCAGAGGCAGATTGTGTCCGGTGAATCCGCTGGCGAAACGTGGGAACAGGGACATATACTCGGGTTGCGCACTGCCGTCTTTGTATTCTGAATTTCGGTCGGGAAAGTTCACCCCGACACACAGGATGCGAGGCGCGTTGGGCAGCGGAATATCGTAAGAGAAATCGGTGTGTGTGACCGGGCAACCCTGTGCGGCGACTTCAAGCTGATCCAATCCGCCATCCCGGATGACGTCAAGGAGTGTGGGCCAATTGGGGAAGTTCGGCGACAGGGCTACCGCGCCGCCGTCGGTGATAGCGCCATAGTATGTCTTGCCCTCGGCAATGAAACTCGCAAATCGCATGGTTTGCCTTTGCTATTGAACCGGAAAGATGACGTTGGTTTGCCCGGTGCCGGATGAGGGGAAATACTCGGTCACGACCTCACATTTGCCTGTGTAGTCGTCCCATCCCAGAGCACCGTACAGCATCGACGTGTCATGCATGGATCCCTCGCCACAGCAGAAGGTCGCATAATCACCCAGCATCTTCAGGAAGGTCGCGTGATCGCCATTCTTCCACATCTCCAGTACATGCAGGTCGACTTGGCGGTTGAACTCGGAACTGATGGTGAAGGTGCCGTTATTGGCGGCATAGTCCTTGTTGGCCCAGATCTTGTGAGACAAAGAGCCAGAGGCGACAAGCAACACCTTGCTGTCGCTGGCTTCGACGGCCTCGCGGATCGCCTCGCCGATGAGGCGGCTTTCGGAATGGTCATGTACGGTGGCCCAGGCGGCGACCGAGACGACCTTCATGTCGTGTTCGCGGCTCATGAACCGCATTGGCACCAATGTGCCATATTCCAGTTCCAGACTGTCCAGGTGATGCGCAAGCGTATAGACACCCTTGTCTGATGCCACTTTGGCAATGGCGTCGCCAAGCTCCGGATTGCCGTCGTAGGAGTACGGCAAATCCTGAATGAATTGTGGAAACTCATTCGAGGTAAACAACCCTTCGAACCTGGCGTTCGCATTGATGTGAAAGCCTGCGTTGATCACCCAATGAGTGTCGCAGATCACGACGGTATCAGCGCCCAACGCCTTGGCGCGGCGGGCGATTTCGCGGTGGCCGTCAATGGCGGGCTGCCTTTTGCCCTTGATCGGGCCTTCCTGCTCCGACATCAACAATGTCGGCACGTGGGTCATCTTGGCGGCGAGTACGATTTCTCCCATTTTGGGTTCCTCCCGAAGTGTCGCTGGTAGTCAGGCGCCCAGCCGCATGATCTTGTGCTGGCCGGTTGCGAAACCGATATGCTTCTGTTCCATGTAAAACTCAAAACTCCAGTCGCCGCCATCGCGGCCGATACCACTGGCCTTGACCCCCCCGAACGGTGTGGGCAAGTGGCGGACGTTTTCCGAGTTTACCCAGATCATCCCTGCTTCGAGCCTGTCGGTAAAGCGCAGGGCGCGGGTCAGGTCGTTGGTCCAGACATATCCTGTCAGACCATAGGGCGTGTCGTTGGCAATGTGCAGCGCTTCTTCTTCGCTCGAAAAGGGTATTGACGTCAGGACCGGGCCGAAGATCTCTTCTTGCGCAATACGCATGTTGTTGCTTGCATTGGTGAAGAGGGTAGGGCGGACGAAAAAACCCTCGTCGCCAACGGTGGTTCCGCCCGCAGCGATGGTCGCGCCGTCTGATCTGGCGATGTCAAAATAGGATGTGACCTTTTCGAAATGTTCTTCGGTCACCAGCGGGCCGATTTCGGTTGTCGGGTCGAGCGGATGGCCGACCTTGATTGTGTTGACGCGTTCGACCAGCCTGGTCTCGAATTCCTCCTTGATGGTGTCCTGCACCAACAGACGTGAAGATGACGTACAGCGCTCACCATTGATCGAGTAGATCATGAAGATCACCGCGTCCAGCGCGCGGTCAAGATCGGCGTCATCAAAGACGATGACCGGGTTCTTACCGCCAAGTTCCAGGTGCATCCGTTTGAGCGTATCCGCGCCCTGTTTGGTGATGATCGACCCGGTGCGGCTTTCGCCGACAAAGGCGATGGCCTTGATCAGAGGGTGCTCGGTCAATCGTTTCCCGGCCTCTTCGCCAAAGCCGTTGACGGTGTTCAGCACGCCGGGCGGCAAGCCGGCCTCTTCAGCGATCTCGACCAGCAGGCGGGCGGTCAGGGGACTGGCCTCTGCGGGCTTGTGGACCACAGTGCAACCTGCGGCCAGCGCCGGAGCGATTTTCCATGTCGACAGCATGAACGGCGTGTTCCACGGTGTGATGACACCGACCGGGCCAATCGGCACGCGTGTGGTGATGTTCATCAACGTGGACGATTTCAAGTGCTGGCCGTCGCGGGCCTGCACCACCTGATCGGCGAAATAGCGGAAATTCTCGGCCCCGCGCAACGCCGCCTTGGACATGAAGCGAAGGGTTTGACCGGTGTCCCAGCATTCGCAAAGGGCGATTTCCTCGGCCCGCGCTTCGATACACTCCGCGATGTTCAGCAGGATTTTCCGCCGCTCGGTCGCGGCCATGTCACGCCAGCTTTCGAACGCGCCTGCCGCAGCTTCGGCCGCCGCATCTATGTCGGCGGCTGTCCCGTGGGCGACATCGCAAATGACTGACTTGTCGACTGGAGACACAGTCCGAAACACGCCACCCGACCCGTTTCGATCCTGACCTGCGATCCGGTTGCGAATACCGGTTTCGCGAAAGCGGGAAAGGTAGCTGTCGAGTTTCGCGAGGTTGTCGTCCAATACGGTCATTGCGAGTGCTCCAGATGGTCCCGGATGGTCCCGGTCTTTGCAGAAAGGTCCGGGTCTATGTCGCGTATCTCCAGCGACAGGGCGATCGAGTGGTGCGCCATGGCTGGTGCAAGAAACGCTTGGGCGGCCTCGAATATGCGATGTGTGGCGTCCTTCTTGACATCCAAAGTTCGGCCCGCACGAAGACGGACGGAAATGTCAATGAACCCGTGTTTCGGATCACCGTCCGCGATCGAACAGAAATCGCAGGCAAAGGCGCGTACCCTGATCCCGGCCAGGGGAAAAACACCCGTTTCAATCCCTGCCAGCCGAAGCGTGTTGCACAGGGCCGCCATATCGACGATCTGCTCCAGGTTTCTGGAATACTCGATGTTGAAATGCGGCATAGTATCCCCT
Organism: Ruegeria sp. YKSE079; assembly: GCF_059612845.1. Taxonomy (NCBI): domain Bacteria; kingdom Pseudomonadati; phylum Pseudomonadota; class Alphaproteobacteria; order Rhodobacterales; family Roseobacteraceae; genus Ruegeria; species Ruegeria sp. YKSE079. Next base: position 196,971 of record NZ_JBXWRJ010000001.1, read on the forward strand.
CACTACTTCACTTGTTAACTAAAAATTGGCAGAATGTCAACCGTGTACAGCACCAAGCCGCCTGGGCTTGTTCAGAACAATAGGGCAGGCAGGACTGTGGCGATTTGCGGAACGAACCAGATGATTGCGACCGCCACGGCTTGTAGCAGGATGAAGGGCGCCACTCCGGCATAGATATGTGCGGTTGTCACCTCGGGTGGAGCTGCGCCCCGCAAGTAGAACAACGAAAAGCCGAAAGGCGGCGTCAGGAACGATGTTTGCAGATTGATTGCGATCAGAACTGACAGCCAGATCGGATCGTGCCCCATGACGATCAAGGTCGGCAATACAAGCGGCAGTACGATCACAGAGATTTCGACAAAATCCAGAAAGAAGCCGAGAATGAAGATAAACAACATGCAGAAAAGAAGTGCGCCATTCGCGCCCCCCGGAAGTTTCTGCAGAATAGCCGCCACGCGGTCTTCGCCGCCCAGCCCGATGAATACGAGTGAAAAAACCCCGGCCGCCAAGATTGTTGCGAAGATCATCGAGGTCATCGTCAAGGTCGACGTCAGCGCAGGCTGAATGATCTTATGTGCAGTAAGCGAGCGGACTGCCGACAGGATGGAAACACCGCCGACAACGGCAAGGGCAAGATAGACAATTCCGACACCAGCCTCGAATCCGGTAAGGTCACTGCGTTGAAACCGAACGGGAAAAAGGCCGGCGCCAAGTGCCAAAAGGGTCAGCGCGGTAACCCCAATAAACAACAGACGCTTGCGCTCGCCAGTTCTTTCCGCGGCCAGAAGCGCGGCGCCAATTCCGCCGACCGAAGCTGCCTCGGTCGGTGATGCGATGCCGCTGAGGATTGCGCCCAACACTGCAAGAATGAGAAGGAACGCGGGCAGGATCGCGCGAGATATTTCGTTCAGATCAGGCTTGCGACCATTTCCCGGCGATGGCGGTAAATCGTTCGGGCGAAGCATACCGCGCGCAAGGATATATAGAATGTACAGGGCGACCATTGTCAGACCGGGAAGCAGAGCCGAGGCAAAGACCTGACCGACAGAGATGGTTTCGATGGAAAACTTGCCAAGTTCATACTGGGCTTGCTGATAGGCGTTCGACACCACGTCAGACAGGATGATCAACAGTGTCGAGGGCGGGATGATCTGCCCCAGGGTTCCGGCGGAACAGACGATGCCTGACGCAACACGGGGATCATACCCGGCCCGCAGCATGGAAGGCAGGGCGATCATCCCCATCGCGACAACTGTCGCCCCCACGATTCCCGTCGAAGCGGCCAGCAGCATGCCGACCAACACCACCGAGATACCCAAACCGCCCCTGAGCTGCCCGAAGGATCGGCCCATCGTGTCCAGCATGTCTTCGGCGATCCGGCTTTTCTCAAGGACTGCTCCCATCAGAACAAAGAGCGGAATCGCGATCAGGACGTTGTTGGTCAAAAGACCATAGATACGCTGCGACATTGCGCCAAGCAGGGACAGGTCCATCACGCCGAGGACCCACCCCAACAGCGCAAACAGAATGGCGGTGCCTGCGATGCTGAACGCCACCGGAAAGCCAGACAGGATGACGGCGACCAACCCCGCGAACATGATCAGGTCCAGGTATTCAGCCATCGCGTGGCCTTTCCGCCAAAAGCCGCAGGACGCAGGCCACAGATTGAAGCAGGACGAGGACGCAGAAAAGCGGTATCAATGACTTCAGCAGAAACACTGCTTTGATCCCACCGACCGAGATCGGGCCTTCCAGAATCTTCCAGGAATTTCGGACCGCAGGCCAGGACCAGTAGAAGATCATGATCATCGCGGGCATAAGCAGGAAAACATGCCCCGCAAGGTCGATACGCCGACGGCCCGTCGGCCCGAGCTTGGCATAGAAAATGTCGACCCGAACGTGACCGTCCACCAAAAGCGTGTAACCCGCCCCCAACATGAACAGGGTTGAATGCAGATAAAGAACTGACTCTTGCGTTGCGATAGTGCTGAAACCGAAGGCATAGCGCGCGACGACAATGGCAAATTGAATCAGTAGCATTGCCAGTGCGAACCAGCGCACCGCCAGACCGGTTGCACGATTGATGCCGTCAAGCGTCTCGATGAGCCTTTTCATCACCACCTCAAAAAGAACCGATGCGCATGTTCACGCATCGGTTCAGGCTGATCGCCCGATGACTCAATAGCCCAGAACGCTTGCGCGGGCGTTCATTTGCCCGTTGTCGGCAAAGGTCATGTAGGCCCCGACAGAATCGCGGTAATCTACAAAGTTCTGAGTGATGCGGCGCACCAGTTCGTCGTCGTCATTGGCAAGGTCTTCCATGACCTCTGCCGCGGCAACACCCATGGCAACGACCACGTCGTCCGGAAGCTGCCTGACCTGCACCCCTTCGTTTGCGACCATGGCCGCAAGCGCCTGTGCGTGCTTGGTGGTGTATTCGGTCCAGACCGGATTATAGAGGCTTTCGCAGGCAAAACTGACGGCCTGCTTCAAATCGTCCGGCAGCCCAGAATAGACCTCGAGATTGACCGCACATTCCTCCGCTGAAGACGGCTCACCCACGCCCGGCCAGTAATAGTTCTTGGCAACCTGGAAGAAGCCGAGCGCGCTGTCCGTCCACGGGCCGATGAACTCTCCGGCGTCCAGCGCACCGGTCTGCAGCGCCTGAAACATGTCGCGCCCGCCCATGGCTTGCACCGCCATGCCGAGCTTGGAGCACATCTCGGACGCAAGACCGGTGGTGCGGAATTTGAGCCCCTTGAGATCATCGACGGAATTGATTTCGTCCCGGAACCAGCCCTGCCATTGCGGGCCGGAGTTGCCGCACAGAAATGGCTTTAATCCGAAACGTCCGTACATTTCGTCATACAGGGCCTGACCGCCACCGTGATAAAGCCAGCCGAATTGCTCGTCGGCCCTGAGGCCAAACGGCTGCGACCCGAACAACAGGATGCCCTTGGACTTGGACCCCCAATAGGCTGGAACCGCGTGGTAAAGCTCTGCCGTCCCCTCCGAGACCGCGTCGAACACACCGCGCCCCGGCACCAGCTCTCCGGCGGCGAACAGTTTCACTTCGATGCGTCCGCCGGACAGGTTGGTGATCCGATCCGCCAGCATCTGCGCAGCAACGCCCGGCCCCGGCAGGTTCTTGGGCCACGCGGTGACCATCTTCCATTGCCGGATATCCTGTGCAATCGCCGGGCTTGCCAATGCCGTGGCCGCAACGCCCGTTACACCCGCTTTCACAAAATCTCTGCGTTTCATTGTCTCCTCCCCGTTCAATACTTGTTATGCGTACCATATTCACTTTCAGGAATAGACATAATTCCGTCAACGATTAGTTGCGGGTCTGCCCGCACGTAGTGACATGGCTTGACTTGTTTGCTCTCCAAGCGCCTTGTTCGCTAAATGCAGAAGGAGGCGGGGCGAAGATGCAATTCGATCAGGAACTTGAAGACCGGCTTGTCCGTTATGCGGCCATCGACAGCCAAAGCGATGCGGAATCGCCGAACTCTCCCAGTACAGACATTCAGCTTGATGTCTTGCGTTTGCTGCTGGCCGAGCTTGCCGGAATGGGCGCTCAGGATGTCGAGTTAACGGACTATGGTGTTGTTCTGGGAACAATTCCGGCAACGACGTCCGGTCCGACCATCGGGTTTCTGGCCCATGTCGACACGGCGCCGCAGTTCAATGCCAGCGGGGTCAAACCAAGGGTGATCAAAGGCTACAATGGTGGCGATATCAGTTTTCCGGACAATCCCTCGCTTATTTTGTCCCCTGACGATTGTCCTGCTCTGGGTGAAAAGGTTGGGCATGACCTTGTCACCGCGTCGGGTACGACTTTGCTGGGGGCGGATGACAAGGCCGGCGTCGCAATCATCATGACCGCCGCGCGGCATCTTTTGGAGAACCCGCAGATACCCCATGGCCCCATTCGTATCGCATTTACACCGGACGAGGAAATCGGGCGCGGGGTAGGCGAGCGGCTTCCGAAGGATCTGGCTGCCGAGTTTGCATATACTTTCGACGGCAGCAATGTCGGAGAAATCGAGTACGAAAGCTTTTCCGCCGATGCCGCAGAAATCACAGTTTCAGGCGTGTCGATCCATCCTGGCTGGGCCAAGGGAAAGCTGGTCAACGCAATACATCTGGCATCCAAGATCGTTTCGATGTTGCCACAATCGACAATGACGCCAGAGGTGACCGACGGTCGAGAAGGGTTCATCCATGCGACCGACATGACCGGCGGATCGTCGGAGATGAAAATCAAACTGATCCTGCGCGACTTCGAACTTGACGGCCTAGAGGCCAAGGGGCGACTTTTGCGACAGGTCTGCGAAGCGGTGCAAAGCTCGGAGCCACGCGCAAAAATCGAATGCAAGATCACGCCGCAATATCGCAATATGCGGTATTGGCTGGAAAAAGACATGACGCCGGTGGCCCTGGCCTGCGCCGCCAGTCGCAGGATAGGTGTCGAACCGGTCTCGATTCCAATTCGAGGCGGTACGGACGGTTCGCGTTTGACCGAACTTGGGGTACCGACGCCAAACTTGTTCACTGGAATGCAGAATATTCATGGCCCGCTGGAGTGGATATCGGTTCAGGACATGTCAGTCGCGACCAACCTATGCCTGACCCTGGTCGAGCTTGCCGCCACGGATTCGTAACGACGCACAGCCAGCCTCTCGGCCCTTGCTGCACCAGGTCAACGCGTTCAAACCTGAGCGCAATGATCGATACGATCTGCAGCTTGGTTCGCCAGTCTGCCACACAACCGAAACTGCCGTAAAATCCTGGTGAGCAGGTGGGTTCCAAACCCTGGTTCGAGCAAATTCCTATTTATGCAAAAGCATATTTCGGGGCGAATCAATGAATGCTCTGAAAGTATTCAGAGGGAGAGATCCGGATATCGACAAGATCATTGTCGGACGCTGTAAGCAATGTGATTTTCGGCCCGACCAGTCCAGCGGGTCGACCCGATGCCAGGATCGAAACCGCTTGATTAAGAGCCATGACCCCCTGCAATTCGGGATCGTCGAAAGGAACTGCCAGAACGCTGCTATTCATCAAGCCGCGCAGAACGGTCTGGCTGATGTATGTCGAGATCAGTTGCGGTTGCATTGGTGCACGAGAATTCGCGAACAAACCAATCGCGGCTTCAGCCGCCGCTGCGCTGCCGATCAAGTAGTCGATGTCGGGGTAGAGCGCGAGCGCGGTTTCGACGAGCGCCAGTTGCTGGCGCAACCCCGTGTCCGCCCCAAAAACGTCGATGACGTCAACGGAGCTCTCGGTAAGACCATCGCGCAACCCTTGATCCAATGGCCCGGTCCAGCCAGCTTCGGTGGGTCCAGAGATAATTACTGCGGTCTTGGGTGGTGACCCGGTGTTGTGCCGTTCCGCGAGATACTTCCCGACGGCATACCACATATCCTGCCAGTCCACACCAATACGCCCGCTGAGCGCCGTAGCATGCAGTTCATTTACCAATCCGAATACGGGGATATCCTCGGCGGCTTGTGCGATAACCGTCGTCAAGTCAGTATGATCGGAGGTAACCGCACTGACCAAGATTGCGTCGACATCTCAAGCGTGACAACACCCGTTAAGGGGTTTGGCGTTTCGCAGACACAATCGCGTTTCATCATATGTTAAATAGCGGCGCCTAGTTTCAACCCGATCCGAGTTGAGGCAGGCAATGGGGTTTTTTCGGTGCTGAATATCAAGGATTCAGAAGCCCAGGCCGGGAAAGGATTCGGAGCAATTCGAAAGGTTCTGGTGGTCGATGACAGCCGCCTGCAACGCCGCATTCTCGTTGGTTCTCTGAGAAAATGGGGTTTCGAGGTGATCGAGGCGGACAGTGGCGAAACCGCGATCGCGGTGTGCCGCCAGAACCCGCCCGATCTGGTGCTCAGCGACTGGGTGATGCCCGGCATGAGCGGGTTGGAGTTTTGTCAGGCGTTCCGGTCGTTGGAGCACGAGGAATACGCCTATTTCATCCTGTTGACCTCAAAGAGCGAAAAGAACGAAGTGGCGCAGGGGTTGGATGCAGGGGCGGATGACTTCCTGATCAAGCCGCTGGGCGCGGATGAGCTGCGCGCCCGTATCTCTGCAGGAGCCCGCATCCTGGGCATGCAGCGGGAATTGTCCGAAAAGAACCGCATCATTGAAAAGGCGCTGGGCGAGTTGCGGCTGGCGCATGATGCCATCGACAAAGATCTGATTCAGGCCCGAAAGATACAGGAGTCACTGGTGCCTGAGCTGACTCGCGAATTTGGCACGTCGCGCGTCAGCCTGTTGCTCAAACCTTGCGGTCATATTGGTGGGGATCTGGTGGGCGTGTTTTCTCCGGGGGTGAACCGGTTGGGGTTTTACAGCATCGACGTGTCCGGGCACGGGATCACTTCGGCGATGATGACGGCCCGGTTGGGCGGCTATCTGTCCAGTACTTATTTTGACCAGAACGTAGCGATGGAAAAGCGGTTTGACCGTTTCTATGCGTTGCTGCCGCCCGAGGAGGTGGCTGCAACCCTCAATTCCCGTCTGATCGCTGATACCGGGGTCGAGGAGTATTTCACCATGGCCTATGCTATCATCGATCTCAGGAATGGCCATCTGAAGATGGTCCAGGCGGGCCATCCGCATCCTCTGGTGTTGCGTCGCGACGGACAGGCAGAGTTTCTTGGCGAAGGCGGCGTTCCGATTGGGTTGCTGCCGAACGTGACCTATGAACGTGTGGAAACCTATCTGGAACCCGGTGACAGGCTGTTGTTGTATTCGGACGGCTTCACGGAATGCCGTCTGGAGAATGGCGGAATGTTGGAGCCGGAAGGGTTGCTGGATCTCGTGCGGCAATGCGGGCCGGATCTGAGCGGGCAGGAATTCTTGGACGATCTGTTCTGGAGGTTGACCCAGGTCATGTCGCCCGAGCACGGGCTGGATGACGATGTTTCAGCCGCATTTTTTGAGTATAACGGCGTACCGCAACCATAGGAAACAGGCGTAGCCTCTCTTGCCCTTCGGGAAATCGACTCTGGGTATAATAAACCAGAATGCAGCAGAATACCCGCCGGTCAGAAACCCTGAGCGTGCCAGTCGGCGAAATGGCGGTCGCCAGCGTTGCCCAGACGGTAGGAGGCTTCGTCCGCCTCCATCCACAAAGGCTCGTGAAACGATTCGGTTGGCGGACCCATGCGGCGCACGGGGCGGGCGCGGTAAATCAGACAGATTTTTTCGGCCCACAGGTCGTATTCCGGCATGTAGGCGAAACGTCGAAAGGCGCCGACGCGTTTGGGCGTCGCGATCACCCAGCCGGTTTCCTCATAGACTTCGCGATGCAGGGCGGTGATTGGCGATTCTCCGGGATCGATACCGCCGCCCGGCAGTTGCAGGTCGGGGCCGGGTTCCATCTGACAGGTCAACAACAGTGCATTGCCACGCGGCAACAAGGCATAAACCCCGACGCGGCGGGTGTATGTCCTGCCCGGTTCGGGGGTTTCACCGAAACGCCTGATCATGTATGGCCCCTTTCAACCAAATCAGTTCGACTTATATGGTGGCGGTATGCCAACCTGCGGCGTTTAAGGAAACCCCATGTCTCTTGGAACGAAAATCGCGTGGGACGACACTGTCCTGCCCTTTCAGCTTGACCTGCCTGACATGCGTGGTCGGGTGGCCCGGCTGGACGGGGTGTTGGACGGCATTCTGAAGCAGCACGACTATCCCGTTCAGGTCGAAGCGCTGGTGGCCGAGATGGCCTTGCTGACCGCGTTGATCGGGCAGACCATCGCGCTTCGCTGGAAGTTGTCGTTGCAGGTGCAATCCAAGGGGCCAGTGCGGATGATCGCGACCGATTACTATGCGCCAAAAATCGAGGGAGAACCGGCGCAGATCCGGGCCTATGCCAGTTTCGACCGTGATCGGCTGAGCGAGGGCGCACCTTTCGATCAGGTCGGCGAGGGGTATTTCGCGATTCTGATCGACCAGGGCAAAGGTACGCAGCCTTATCAGGGGATCACGCCATTGTCGGGTGATTCGCTGAGCGCCTGCGCCGAGGCCTATTTTGCCCAGTCTGAGCAGTTGCCGACGCGTTTCTCGCTGAGTTTCGGCAGATCGATGGAGCCCGGCGTGAACGAGCATTGGCGTGCCGGCGGGATCATGTTGCAGCACATGCCCAAGGCGTCGCCCTTCGTGGCCTCTGGCGGCGGGTCGGGTGAGATTCTGAGTGCCGATGACCTTGTGGATGGCGAGGAGGGTGAAAACTGGAGCCGGGTCAACATCCTGCTCGATACCGTTGAAGATCTGGAGCTGATCGGCCCGTCGGTACAGCCGACCGAACTTTTAGTACGCCTGTTTCACGAGGAACAGCCGCGCGTCTATGACACGCAACCGGTCAAGTTCGGGTGTACCTGTTCCGAGGAACGCGTACGGCAAAGCCTGTCGATCTATTCGGCCAAGGATATCGCGAAGATGACCACGCCCGAAGGAACTGTGACTGCAGATTGCCAGTTTTGCGGTGCGCATTATGTGCTTGATCCTGCAACGGTCGGCTTCGAAGCGGACCCGGATACCGGTGCGTGACGCGGTCGACCTGCTGTTGGCGGCGCTTAGCCGTCCGGGCCCCGGGTCAAGCGATTTCGATTTGAACCCGGACACGGTTCTGCCTGAGGGGCGCAAGTTGCGCCCTGCGGGAGTTCTGGTGCCTGTGTCTCTTATCGGCGACGGCCCGCGCGTAATCCTGACGAAACGGTCTTCGGCCCTGAAGCATCACCCCGGCCAGATCGCCTTTCCCGGTGGCAAGCAGGATGAAGGTGATGTTGACGTCACCGCCACCGCCTTGCGAGAAGCGCAGGAAGAAATCGGGTTGCCGCTCGATTTGCCGCGTATTCTGGGGCAACTGCCCGCGCACGAAACGGTAACGTCGTTCACCGTCACTCCGGTTGTTGCGGTTTTGGAGCGCGGGTTCGACCCGATTCCGGAGCCTGGTGAGGTTGAAGAGGTGTTTTCAGTGCCGCTGAGCCATGTGTTGAATCCGCAGAACTACATTGTAGAATCGCGGCGTTGGCGGGGCCAGCGGCGGCACTATTTCACCGTTCCGTTCGGCCCCTACTACATCTGGGGTGCAACCGCACGGATGTTGCGGGGGCTGGCGGCACGGGTGAATGAATGACGCGGATTACTGACGCGTGGGTGCATGATCCGGCAACGCAAAAGGTATGTGCGGCGCTGACTGGCGGTGGTGCACAGGCCCTGTTTGTCGGGGGATGCGTGCGCAACGCTCTGCTGGGCGCGCCGGTTGCCGATATCGACATCGCCACCGACGCAAGGCCTGAACGCGTTGTCGCCCTGGCAGAGGCTGCGGGGATCAAGGCGGTTCCCACCGGTATCGACCACGGCACCGTGACCCTGGTAAGCAACGGCATCCCACATGAGGTCACCACCTTTCGCCGTGACGTGGAAACTGATGGCCGCCGGGCTGTAGTGGCCTATTCCGATACGGTCGAAGAGGACGCTGCACGCCGCGATTTCACCATGAACGCGCTTTATGCGCGGCCCGATGGAACCATTATCGACCCGCTTGGAGGATTGTGCGACCTGCAGGCGCGACGGGTAAGATTTATTGGCAAAGCCGAGGATCGTATTCGCGAGGACTATTTGCGCTCTCTGCGCTATTTCCGGTTTCATGCCTGGTATGGCGACGAGGAGGGGGGCTTCGACCCCGAGGCAATGTCGGCCATCGGAAGCGCTCTGGATGGTTTGGAGAAGCTGTCGCGTGAGCGGGTTGGAGCGGAATTGATGAAACTTCTGGCTGCGCCCGATCCGGCGCCTTCGGTTGCCGCAATGCGGATCACTGGCGTTTTGGGCCGCGTGCTGCCTGGCGCGGATGATCGCGCGCTTGCGCCCCTCGTGGCGATCGAAGCTCAGGCCGGGATTTCTCCAGATCCGGTAAGGCGTCTTGCGGGGCTGGGGCAACAGGCGATGGTGTCGACACTGCGATTGAGCAAGGCGCAGATGCAGCGCCTGACCCGTATGCATGATGCGGCGACAAATGCAGCTTCACCGGCCGAAGTTGGGTACAGATACGGGTGGCAGGGCGGCATGAATGCCCTACTGCTGAGATGCGCGTTCCTGGAACGGCCATGGACACCCGATCTGGATGAGGCGCTGAAAACCGGAATGAATGCGCAGTTTCCGATCAGGGCGCGGGATCTGATACCTGACTACCAAGGCCCCGCGCTGGGCGCGAAACTGGCCGAGTTAGAGACGGTTTGGATCGACTCAGGTTTTACGCTGGGGCGAGATGAGTTACTGTCCCGGACGCGATAGTTCCTAAGGGGGTGACAGGCTGGTATCTTTCCGGCTAGGGTGCGCCTGTCACATGGATGGAGGAATGCGAATGTACTTCGGGATCTGGTTCACCTGAATCTGGAACGACCGACCCCGTGAGGGTGGTGTTCCGACACTGCCTTGTTTCGCATTTCTGATCTGACGGCTCAATTGGAGCACCGCCCATGTTTCGATATTTCGAAGATCTCGTTGACCCATTTGTTCCCTATGCCGAGAGGGACGTGCCGCCGACGCAGCTATGGCCTTTCCTTCGCGACTATTCGCAACCGTTCCGCCGGGTGTTTGTTTTGGCGGCGCTGATGTCGGTGATCGTGGCCGCGGTCGAGGTTGTGCTGATCTTTTACATGGGGCGGGTTGTAGACCTGATGGGCGGTACGCCCACCGAGGTCTGGGATGCGCACGGGACCGAGTTGTTGCTCGTCGGTGCGTTCATCTTGCTGTTTCGTCCCTTACTGCATGTGGTTGATGTGCTGCTGCTAAACAATGCGATCCTGCCGAACTACGGCACGCTGATCCGTTGGAGGGCGCACAAACACGTCTTGCGGCAGTCGGTTGGCTGGTTCGAAAACGATTTTGCAGGACGCATTGCCAACAGGATCATGCAAACGCCGCCTGCTGCAGGAGAGGTGGTCTTTCAGGTTTTCGATGCGATCTCGTTTTCACTGGCCTATGTAATCGGAGCGGCAATTCTGCTCATGGCGGCTGATGTGCGGCTGATGGTTCCATTGCTGATTTGGTTTGTTCTGTACGGGTTTCTGGTGCGCTGGACGATCCGGCGTGTTGGTCCTGCGTCCAAATTGGCATCGGATGCACGTTCAACTGTGACCGGGCGGGTGGTAGACAGCTATACCAACATCCATTCAGTCAAGATGTTCGCGCATGACGATCATGAACTGGATTATGCGCGGGAGGCGATCGAGGAAACGCGACGCACATTCCAGGTCGAGATGCGGATTTTCACCGTGATGGATACAGTTCTGGTGACGCTCAACGGCCTGCTGATTGTGGGCGTTGTCGGCTGGGCCATTGCGCTGTGGATGCAGGGGCAGGCCTCGGTCGGGGTGGTTGCGGCGGCGGCGGCGCTGACGTTGCGCCTGAACGCCATGACCGGTTGGGTCATGTGGGCAATGACAAGTTTTTTCCGCCAGCTTGGCGTTGTGGCCGAAGGGATGGAGACGATTGCGCAACCTATTGCGCTGGTCGATGCACGGGATGCCAGACCGTTGCAGCTAAGCGACGGGCGGATCGAATTGCGGAACCTATCGCATCATTACGGACGCGAGGCCGGTGGCCTTGACCGTCTGAACCTGACCATCGAACCGGGTGAAAAGATCGGTTTGATCGGGCGGTCCGGGGCGGGAAAGTCAACGCTGGTCAAACTGCTTTTGCGGTTCTACGACTCTGATCGGGGGGCAATTCTGATCGACGGCCAGGACATCGCGAAAGTGACGCAGGACAGTCTGCGTCGCCATATCGGGATGGTCCAACAGGACAGCGCGTTGTTGCACCGGTCGGTGCGTGACAACATTCTTTATGGCAAACCAAACGCCTCGGAGGCCGAGGTTATCGCGGCGGCAAAGCAGGCCGAGGCGCATGAATTCATCCTTGATCTCGAAGACCCGCAGGGTCGCAAGGGCTATGACGCGCATGTGGGGGAGCGGGGCGTCAAGCTGAGCGGAGGGCAGCGGCAGCGGGTTACGCTGGCGCGGGTGATCCTGAAAGATGCGCCGATCCTTCTCTTGGATGAGGCGACGTCTGCCCTAGATTCAGAGGTTGAGGCAGCGATTCAGGATACGCTTTACGGCATGATGCAGGGCAAGACAGTTATTGCGATTGCACACCGGTTGAGCACTATTGCGCAGATGGACCGCATTCTGGTGCTGGACCGCGGTCGTATCGTCGAACAGGGGGCGCATAGTGACTTACTGGCGCAGGGGGGGCTTTATGCTCAGTTCTGGGCGCGACAGTCTGGCGGCTTCCTGAATCCTGAGGCTCCAGAATGAGAATTGCCGACCTGATCGAACCATTCCATCAACCGGAAACGCCCCCACCACAAACGCTGGGGGCGTTCATCCGATGGTGTCTGGCGGGCGCTTGGCCCGCGCTGTTTCTGGCGGCGTTCTTTTCGGCTGCGGGTGGCGCGATGGAGGCGGCCACAGCCTGGATACTGGGTCGGGTTGTCGACACGGCGGTCAACAGTGGGCCCGAAGCTATCTTCAGTGTAAGCAACGTTGCACCCATTCTCGGGGCGGCGGCGTTTTTCATGCTGCTCCGGCCGGCTGTGGCCGGGCTTTCGTCGGTGCTGAACAACTATGTCGTCATGCCCAACATTCAGCCACTCGTTTTGTCCAAGCTTAACCGGTGGACGCTTGGGCAATCGGTGACTTATTTCGACGATGATTTTGCGGGCCGGATTGCTCAGAAACAGATGCAGACCTCCAGCGCTCTGACATCCGTTGTATCAGACGCGATCAGTGCCGTGGTGTTTGCGCTGGCCTCCTTGGTTGGATCATTAGCCTTGTTAGGGTCTATTCATCCGTTGGTAATGTTGCCGTTCGTCTTGTGGCTGACCGTCTATTTCGGGTTGGTTCGCTGGTATTTGCCGCGCATCCGAAAACGGTCGGGTGCGCGCGCGGGTGCGCGCGCGATGGTGTCGGGGCAGGTGGTGGATACGATCACCAACATCAAAACGGTCAAACTGTTCGCCCATGCTGAAAACGAGGATCAGGCTGCGCGAAAATCTATGGTCGAACTGCGGGAACGTTCGCTCGATTTCGGGCGTCTTTCGGCGAGTTTCCGGTTCATCCTGATGACGCTGGCAGGAATTCTGCCGGTGTTGCTTTTGGGATCGACGCTTTTGCTGTGGCAAGCGGGCACGGCGAGCGCGGGCGACATTGCGGCGGCGGGAGCCGTGTCGATCCGTATCGCCCAGATGACCGGTTGGGTCAGTTTCACGCTCATGGGCATGTATGCGCACGTGGGTGAAATCGAAAACGGCATGAAAACCCTGACGGCCCGCAGACGCATACTGGACGAAGCGAACGCAACCGAGTTGGGCGTAACCGGCGGACGGATCAAATTTGACAATGTGACCTTTGCCTATGGGCGCGAAGAGGGTGGTGTACAGGATCTTACGCTGACGATCGCACCGGGTGAAAAACTGGGTATCGTTGGTGCGTCCGGAGCCGGAAAATCCACGCTGGTTTCGCTTTTGTTGCGTCTCTATGACAGGGAAACCGGCGATATCAGCATCGACGGGCAAGATGTATCCGCGGTCACGCAGGACAGCTTGCGGCGCCAGATCGGCATGGTCACGCAGGAAACTGCGATGTTCAATCGTTCGGCTCGGGACAACATTTTATACGGGTGTCCCGAGGCAAGCGAAGACGAGTTGATCGCAGCGGCGCGAAAGGCCGAAGCTCATGAATTCATCCTGAACCTGCAGGATGCGCAGGGCCGCATAGGTTATGACGCGCATCTGGGCGAGCGCGGTGTAAAGCTTAGCGGCGGGCAGCGACAGCGGATCGCTTTGGCGCGCGCCATTCTCAAGGACGCGCCAATTCTGGTGCTGGACGAAGCCACCAGCGCGCTTGATTCCGAAGTCGAGGCCTCGATTCAGGCCGCGCTTCACCGGGTGATGGAAGGAAAGACGGTGCTGGCCATTGCGCACCGTCTGTCAACGCTTAGCGAAATGGATCGGATCATCGTACTGGATCACGGGCGGATTGTGGAAACGGGTACGCATGAGGTACTGCTGACTAAAGGCGGCCTTTACGCCCGTTTCTGGCATCGCCAGTCGGGCGGTTTTATTCGAACCGAAGCCGCAGAATAAGGCTTTTGCCTGCGCCCTCGTCCCGCTATCAGGCCATGCATGAGACAGGAATACACCATTCAGCGGCTTGGGCATCAGGGCGACGGAATTGCCGCAGGCCCTGTTTATGCCGCGCGTACCTTACCCGGTGAGGTGGTTAGCGGCGTTCTGACCGGGGCGCACCTGACGGATATCCGGATTGAGACACCTTCGGATTACCGTATCAAACCGCTGTGCCGCCACTACAAGTCCTGCGGTGGGTGTCAGTTGCAACATGCCTCGGATGAATTTGTGGTCGAGTGGAAGGTTGGCGTGGTCCGCACTGCGCTAGCGGCGCAGGGCCTAGAAGTATCGATGCGGCCGATCCATACGTCGCCTGAGCGATCGCGCCGCCGGGCCGTCATTGCTGTGCGCCGGACCAAGAAAGGAACTCTGGCCGGGTTTCATGGCCAGGCCTCGGACGTGATCACCGAGATACCGGACTGCCACCTTCTGGACCCCACGCTGATAACAGCAATACCTGTTGCCGAGGCGCTTGCGGTGTTGGGCGGTAGTCGCAAGGGTGTGCTGGCCGTGACTTTGACATTGTCAGAAGCAGGATTGGACGTGGCAGTCAGGGGCGGCAAACCGTTGGACGGCGCGTTGGAACTGGCACTTGCGCAGGCGACCGAACAACACGGCTTGGCTCGGCTGACGTGGGATGACGAAATCATTGCCACGCGCGTGTCGCCCGTACAGAGTTTCGGGTCGGCTGCGGTCGTGCCGCCGCCCGGTGCGTTCCTGCAGGCGACAAAGGACGGTCAGGACGTTTTGTTGCAGGCGGTGCAGGACATCTTGGCGGATGCCGGAAAGGTTGCCGATCTGTTTGCGGGATGCGGGACCTTTTCCTTGCCTTTGGCGCAGAAGGCCGAAGTGCACGCGGTCGAGGGCGATGCTGCTATGATCCGGGCGCTGGATCAGGGTTGGCGTAAGACGCAAGGTTTGAAAAGAGTCTCTACCGAAGCGCGTGACCTGTTCCGTCGGCCCCTGATGCCAGATGAACTGGCAAAGTTCGACGCCATCGTTCTGGACCCTCCTCGTGCGGGAGCCGAGGCGCAAGTGGCGGAAATCGCTAGGGCAAAGACACCGGTCGTGGCCTATGTTTCGTGCAACCCGGTGACCTTTGCACGCGATGCAAAAACATTGAAAAGCGCCGGGTATGTATTGGAATGGGTGCAGGTTGTAGACCAATTCAGATGGTCGGCGCATGTGGAACTTGCGGCGTCCTTCAAACTGAAAGAGGCAGGAACATGAGCAGTCTGGAAAGTGACACCATCGGGTTTCGTCAGCGTTTGGACGCATTCACAAGCGCGCCCGGATTCGGGCGGTTCATCACCGTTGTGATCATTTTCAATGCCATCCTTTTGGGGATGGAAACCGCGCCTAGCCTGATGGAGCGGTTCGGCCCGGTAATCGACACGCTGGATGCGCTGTGCCTTGGGGTTTTCATCTTCGAAATCGCCATGAAGCTTGCGGCACGCGGGCGACGGTTTTTTCTGAACGGGTGGAACCTTTTCGATTTCACCATCGTCAGCATCGCCCTGATACCAGGTGCGCAGGGTTTGTCGGTGTTACGAGCCTTGCGGATTTTGCGGGTTCTTCGGGTCATATCCGTAGCGCCAAGCCTGCGCCGCGTTGTCGAAGGATTTATCAAGGCGCTTCCCGGCATGGCCAGTGTGTTCTTATTGATGGCGATTATCTTTTATATCGGTGCAGTGATAGCAACCAAGCTGTTCGCCAATTCCTTTCCGGACTGGTTCGGTGATCTGGGTCTGTCGGCCTATACGCTTTTCCAGATCATGACGCTGGAAAGCTGGTCGATGGGAATCGTTCGCCCGGTGATGGAGGTTTATCCGTATGCCTGGGTGTTCTTTGTGCCATTCATCATGGTGACGACTTTCGCGGTGGTGAACCTGCTGGTCGGCCTGATCGTAAATTCAATGCAGGATGCCCATCACGCCGAGGATGAAGAGAGAACCGACGCCTACCGTGACGAGGTGCTGGAACGGCTGGAGGCGATAGAACAGCTGATCACAAGCCAAAACCCGACAAAAAAGTGATTTTGGATTTTGGCTTTTGTGGCATAATGGATGACAAAACAAAAAAGAGCAGGCAGTGAAACAATGGACCGTCGAGCATTTGGATTGGGCGCATTGGCAACGTTGGGTGTTTCAGCGTGTGGCGCGTCTCCATCGAAATTTCGCACCTATCATGGGCCTGAGGTAACATCTCTGGTCGTCAATAAAAGTGCGAGAAAACTCTATCTGTTGCACAACGAGCAGATCCTGAAGGAATACAAGGTCGGTCTTGGTTTCGCCCCGGATGGGCACAAGGCCATCAAGGGCGATGGCAAGACGCCCGAGGGAACCTATCTGATCGACCGGCGCAACCCCCGCAGCAGGTACCACCTGTCGATTGGAATTTCCTATCCGAACTCGCAGGACGTAGCGCTGGCCAAGGCGGCGGGAGTTGATCCGGGCGGTGACATTTTCATTCATGGCGAGCCGCAAACGAAAAGCGACCGTCAGCGCGCTCGCAAGACGGATGATTGGACTGCCGGATGCATCGCGGTAACCAACGAAGAGATCGAAGAGATCTATGCTATGGTCAACGAGGGTACAATTATCACCTTGCGGCCCTGAGGCGGTGCTCAGACCGGCCTGAAAGGTTCGAATCCGAAAAGCAGAAAGTCGCGCTGGTACAGGTCTTGTGCCAGCGCCTCTAGGTCGGAGTCGTAAATGTCTGATAAACCGTAGGGTGTGTCAGTGGTGCCCTGAGGAATGGGAGGTGGGTTCGGGTGTCCGAGATGTCGGGCAAGCGCGGGCAGGGCTTTGGAAGCTTCAGTTTCCCGGATCACGTGATCGGGTGGGGCAAAGCCGGAGAGAGCGGTCAGCACGCTGGATTGTGGGCTCCAGCTTCCGTCCAAACGGATCCCTGTCTGACCGGCCAAGTTCAGTTGCAAAAACCGAAGAAACGCTTCAAATGCTTCTCGGTGTCGCGTGACGGTATACCCCTTTCCTGGGCCGTCTGCAGGAATTGGTAGCTGAAACCTTCGGCGCAGCGTGTTGCGGATTTGGCTGTAGCTACCCGGACCGTTGGGCAGAATGTGGCGGCAAAATGCAGTGTGCGCGCGCGCCAGAGGGTGACGCAGGATCGTAAATCGTCGGTGACCGGGGTGTTCACGCATCCACTGTCGCGCGTTTTTCTGCGTCATTCCGTGTTGAAGATCCGGAACCGTGACACCATCCAGATCGGCCAGCCATTTTGCCACATCATCTTCCAGGCCGCACTTGACGGGCTGGAACATCAAAGGCGTATGCAACCCGGCGACGTAGCTTGGAACTGCCGGGCCGCGACGCGGCTCGAAGCTCGGCGTCCAGGACAGGTTGAAGATGTCGAGGTCGGCGACAGCTTTTGACATGACTTCGGGATTGGCAACCTTGTCGGATATTTGCCCCGGATTTTGCCGTTTGAGACCGTCATCTAATTTGTCGATCCGGGAATCAAGGCCCAGCCAATGCACCAACCCATTGATGACCTCGACATCCTGCAGATCTTCGTAGTCAAGATAAAACGCGGATTGGCCGCTGCGTTGCATGCTGTTCAGCAGAAAAACCTGAAAGGCCTGCAAGTCATGAACACGCCGCGTGAACTCAGCGGTGTCGAAATTCGCTTTGGCATCCTTGCGGCGTTTGGCATTGGTCAGCTTCCACTGGCCGGTCTCGCGTGCGATTTTCCAGGAAACGTAGCTGTCCAACGGATTGCGGGTCAGGATGATCTTGGCGCAATGTAGGTCGGGCAGAGTCAAGTCCAGTACCCTTGAATCGTGGTCATGAAAAAACCGGAACCCATTCAACTTGCCGGGCGCTTTTTTTACCGCTTCGATCAGTGACAAGGGGTTTTCGTCGCGCATTTCCTGCGTGATCCCAAGAATATTTTCGCGGTTCGGATAGCCGATGAAATGCGGATTGAACGCTTCGCCATGGCAGTGCAGCCCATCCACCGTGTTCAGATTGGATTCGAGAAAATTGGAGCCGGTCCGCATTTCAGCGAATACGACAAAGTAATCGAATTTGGCGTTCATACCGGACTACTGTACCAGATAGGGTTTTTTTGCGGGCATGGATGAGGGTGTCGGATGATGATCGACCGGAAAATCGCCCATCAGATAAGGATGCATCCCTTGGTTCTTGAGGTTTTGCAGGAACCGCCCAAACCCGGTGAGATCGGTCATGGTTGGCGCTTGAGACAAATGTCGGCGGTTGGAATGACCAATTTCGTCAACAAGCATTTGCAGAGGTTCCATCGGCGATTCCACGAATTCTGCCATTGTCCAGATGCGAACACGTGCCTTGACGTTATTTTCCCGCAGAAGATCCAACTGCTTGCTTTCGATCTGCTGTAATCTGGCCGCTTCTTTGCGCAAATCGGCGAAATCCCGATTTGATTTGAACAAGGGCACCGCCCATGCACCGGATATGACCGAAACCTGGGCGTTCTTGTCACGTGCGATGAAGGGGTTGATCTTCTGGTTGTCGGCTGGGCCGAATTGAAAACACTGGTATTCCCCTCGGGTGTTCCAGATCAGGTTTGTTAGGAATGCGGTGGGATTATAGTCGCGCTGGGCGGCACTGTTAGTTAATGCGCCGTTAATGATAGTTTCGCGGTCCGCGAATTCCGCGTGGTCAGGATCATAAAGATGACCATGTACTCGGGCGCCGGTCACTTTGGCGAGCCAGTTTTCGAAATCTTCGAACACATCCGAAAACCCCTGAAACACTGAATATGGACCAGCCGTCATCCCGTTTTCGCGCCCTGGATGTGGAAAGCGGCTTTGCATGTAAAGCCCGCTGCGCCCGCGCGTCCGGCGCTCGACCGCTTTGACAAAAACCCGGTCGATCTTACCAGGGTTGGGTTCTGCGGGCTTCATGGCATTTGTCTGATCGGTCAGAAATGCCTGATACAGCCGATTGGCGTGCGGCCAGATTTTGCGGGCGACAAAGCAGTCCGACCGGCGTAGCAGTTGCAGGTGATCGTCATAGAAGACGTGCGGCTTGCCTTGGTAATCGAACTTGGACAACGTCAGCGACCTACTTTCGATATTGGATGAATACACCCGGGCCAGAGTTTGGAAATAGCTTTCATCCGGAATCCAGACCTTGCGAAAATACCGGTCGTGGATCTTGCGGCCTGGATCTTGAAGGATGGCGGACAAGGTTTGACGTGTCAGACACCACCACTGGCTGCCCATGTGTGGTGTCAGACCATCCGGAATGTTGCGCCGGATTTTCAGGCGGCGCTGCAGATTAACGTAGCTGTCGAATAGTCGGCGCTGTTTTTTCCAAGAAAACGGAAATCGCAGAGTGAACCGCTCGGATTCCAACCCGCCAACAGTCCAGGGTACATCGGCGGTGGTTGCACTTTCGATGAAATCGGTTCTGGGGCGGGTCGCCAAATAGTCGATCAGTTCGGAGACCGGTCGTAATGGTAGGCAGGCGCCCGACGCCAGGTAGATATGGCTCACGTCCAGATTTTGCGACAGCATCAGTTCCGCAGCTGATTGCGAGGCCGCGACGATGCCCCATCCGCCCCATTCGCAAAGATGGCGTTTGGAAAAGGAGATCAGAGGGTCATTGGCGCAGGACGTTGCAAACCGACTATAAAACTCGGATGGAACTTTCTTGTCGACATGAATGACAACAGGACAACCGGAAGCCGTCCAGTGCCGCGCGACCTGCTCGGCGCGGTCGAGATCGGTGTGAACCAGCATGATGACACCCAGTGAACTCATGCCCAGTTTCCTTTGGACATGAGGCCCAAAATCTCAAGCTGACGCCAGTTGATATATCTCTCGGACCATTGACACCAGAAATCTGTCTGGCCTAGCGGGTCTGTGGCATAGCGCTTGTATTCGCTGGATTCGGCATAGTGTTGTCCGCGTTGCAACTCCTCCTGCGCCTTGGCGCCGAATGTATCGATCAATTTGGCGTGCAGCAGCGCGCCACTTGGCTTTTCTCCGCCCCAGTCATCATAAACCTGATTCAGGCCGCGGGGCATAAGGGAATGAGTGGAACTGACATAGGTGTTCCGTCTTGACCACTTGACCAGCGGTATCTTGTTCAGTGCGGGCGCTTTTCTTGGAGTGTCCGCAAAAAACGTCCGGGCGCGGGGACCTCCCTGGATCCACAGATTTCCATACTGGGGGTTTTTGGAGATTGTATAGTTACCGGGGTCGAACCAGTTGGCAATTTCCAGCGGGTTCTGCCCTTCGGTATAGGGCGTCTGGTTGATGGGGCCTTTGGGATAGACGTCAATCAGCATGGCGCTGAAGCTGCGGATCGCGCTGTTGTCCAGCCAATCAGTTAGGGCGCGGATGGGGCGCGAATCGCAGAAGGGGTAGACAAAAAACTCATCCGGGTCGACCGTCAAAGCCCAGTGTTCGCGGGCATAAGTGCGAAGCAGATAGTTTATCCAATCCACGCCAAACGTGGCGCTCTTGTAGCTGCTGGACGTGTGCCAGAGTGACACGTCCGGTTGTTCGGAAAGGAACTTGGCAGTGCCGTCATCACTGTCATTATCGACGAACAGGAAATGATCGATCCCAAGGCTGCGGTAGTATTTCAGGAAATATGGGAGCCGGATTTTTTCGTTCCGGACCACACTGGCCAACAGCACCGCACCGGGGCGAATGTTGGATGTGTTGTTTCGGATGGGCGCCAATTCTCGGGACTTGCGAAGGCAGCGCAAAACCCGGCGCTTGCGCCGCAACCTCATGCGATAAGAGTCCAATAAACTCACGCGTCCATCCAACTATTACATACGCGAGCATGTTCAGGCGAAAGTCCGGGATTTGAGCGATCCGGACATTTGCAGTGTTATGTCACCTTTTCCTTCATGCGATCAATGAATTTAGAAAAGGTTATGCCTGGGCTGACATTTCAGCCACGCGTCGTTCTCTTTATTGTTGTAGATCGATTCATTTTACCATCCACCTGAGGACATCAAACCCAATTCTTCCAATTGCTGCCAGTCTCGCAAGCGAGTTGAAGAATGGGTCCATAAACTCGGGTCCTGAGCGATCCCATCGTAATAGTGATCGAAAAGGTCGGGGTTGTGAAAATGTTGACCACGCAACTTTTCGACGGTCGATTTCCAGACAATTTCCGGAAGGAATTTCGTGTGCAGCAAAACACCCGAGGGCGATTTTCCTTCGGGGCCGTCATAGGTAAAGTTCAACCTGCGGGGCAGGGCCGAGTGGCAAGAATTGACATAGGCATACCGCCGGGACCACTTTACCAAAGGTATCTTGTTCAGGGTCGGAGACCGACGCGGATTGTCGCTAAAAAAGGCGCGCTCTCGCATTCCTCCCTGAACCCAAAGATTGCCCAGCGGCTGTTGGCGTTGACTGCGATAGGGGCTGGCGTCGAACCAGCAAAGCTCTTTCATGGGGTCCGCGCCAGACATATAGTTTGGTTGGCTCAGACTGCCTTTGGGATAAAGGTCCAGCAGGTGCGCGCCAAAAACATGTTGGCCCGAGGTTTCCAACCAACTGGTTAGATCGTGCAGCGACCGGGACTGGTGATGGGCATAAATCAACAACTCGTCCGCATCGATCATCAGCATCCAGTGATTGTGCCCGTACCGCATCTGCAGCCAGGTCATCCAATCCAGCCCAAAGCGCGCGGCGCGATAACTGGCGTAGGTTTGCCATAGAGATACGTCGGGTTGTTCGAGAAGCCATTCGTCGCTGCCATCGTCACTGCCATTATCGATCATCAGAAAGTGGTCGACGCCAATCCGGCGATAGTGCTCGAAGAACCAGGGCAGGCGCGAAACTTCGTTGCGCAGTGTCGTGACCGCTAGAATGTCGCCAAGTCTGATTTGCGTTGTGCGGTTCGAAAGTGTCTTGAGTTGGTGCCGGCTGCGAAACGAGCGCCACAGCAAGCGTCGTCGTTTCCAGAGCAGCTTATAAGCGCGGAGCCACCCTGGATGTTCTGGGCTATCAGCGGCAGACATCGTAGGGTTACCGTTTGTAGTGGCCATTCTGATGCCAGCGCCAGGCATCGGCGATCATAGTCTCTAACATTGACCTTTTCGGTGTCCAGCCAAGTTCGACCTCGGCCCTAGTCGAGCCGGAAACCAGCTTGGTGCAATCTCCCGCGCGGCGTGGGCCAATGTTGAAGGGCACTTCGCGGTTGGTGACAGATTTCGAATGCTTGATCACTTCCATGACCGAGAACCCCGATCCGGTTCCCAAGTTGAATACCCGGCTGCCTTTTCCCTGTTGCAACCATTTCAGCCCCAGAACATGAGCATCCACCAGATCGCAGACATGCACAAAGTCGCGGATGCAGGTGCCGTCGGGTGTGTCGTAATCGGTGCCGAACACGGTTAGCGCGTCACATTTGCCGTCGATTGCTTCCAGCATCAATGGCACCAGATGGGTTTCGGGACGGTGGAACTCGCCCACCTCGCAGTCGGGGTCGGCACCTGCCACGTTGAAATATCGAAATATGACGTGCTTCAACCCATGCGCGGCTTCGAAATCGCGCAGGATGTCTTCAATCGCTCGTTTCGAGGCGCCATAGGCGTTCAGCGGCAATTGCGGTGTGGCCTCATCCAGCACAACGTTGTCATGCTCGCCATAAGTGGCGCAGGTCGAAGAGAAGACGAAGTTCAGGCAACCAGCCGCCACGGCCGCCTCGATCAGTGACAGTGACCCGGTGACGTTGTTGGTCCAGTATTTTCCCGGTTTCGACATTGCCTCGCCCACCTGGCTTAGGGCGGCGAAATGCATGACTGCGGCGGGCTGGTATTGGGCGAATACCTCGTCAAGCTGAGCACGATCCAGCAGGTCGCCCTGCACGAATGGCCCAAACTTGACCGCATCCTGCCAACCGGTGATCAGGTTGTCATAGGTGACGGGCGTATACCCGGCCTGCCTTAGCGCCTTGCAAGCATGAGAGCCAATATAGCCAGCGCCACCGGTCACGAGGATGTTGGTCATGATAAGCTGCTCTTTTCTCCTGGTTTAGCCGGTTTCCTGTTTACTCCAGCCCCATGGCCGTCATCATTTCTTCGATCTTGGGCACGTCCTGTGGGTTGTTGAGTTCCCAGAACTGCCGGCCTTTGGCTTCGACTTCGACGCAAAGAACCTTGCGGCCATTTTCCATGAAACGAAGCTGTTCGAGCCCTTCGAGCTGTTCAAGCGGGCCAGTGGGCCAGGTGGGGTAGGCGCGCAGCGCGTCGGGGCGATAGGCATAGACGCCAACGTGGTGAAAAACTGGTGTATCTTCGGCGTCATGGTAGATCTCGGAGGTGTACGGGATCACCTCTTTGGAGAAGTACATGGCGCTGTGGTCGGCAGCGAAGACGGCAGTCGTTCCGCCGACACGTCCGTTCCTTCGGTCATTCAGCAGACTGTTCAGCGCAGCTGCGTCACACCGCAAAACCGGAGTGGCGACACCCGCATCGGGTGACGCCCGCAAACCGGCGACAAGATCTTCGACGAACCAATGAGGGGTCAGAGGCGCATCGCCCTGCAGGTTGACAACGATTTCAAATCCGCCACCCAGATTGTCATGGGCCTCGGCACAGCGTTCGGTTCCATTGCCGCAGGTTTCCGAGGTCATCACCACCTCAGCTCCGAATCCTTCCGCCACTTCGCGGATGCGGTCGTCATCGGTTGCCACAACCACACGGTCCACGCCCGACACGGCGGTTGCTGCCCGCCAGGATCGTTCGATCAGGGTTATCGAACTCCCTGTTGCCCCGGTCAGTGGCACCAGCGGCTTGCCGGGATAGCGGGTCGAAGCATAGCGGGCGGGTATGGCGATCAGAACGGACATTAGGCCTCCTTCAGGTCAACACCCGGAGCGTAGGCGATAAAGAACGGGTTGGCATAGCCTTCTTTGCCGTAGGTCAGCGGCGAATGATCGTCAAAACGCACCACCTTACCCCCCGCACCAGCCAGCACGGCATGGCCGGCGGCGGTATCCCATTCCATCGTGCGGCCAACACGTGGATAGAGATCGGCCTCGCCAGTCGCGACCAGACAGAATTTCAGCGAGGAACCGGCGCTCTTGCTGTCCCGTACTTTGTATTTGCCGATGTAATCGTCGGTTGCTTGATCTCGGTGCGATTTGGACGCGACCACCAAAAGGGCAGAATTATCCGGTTTAGAGACAGATATCGGGTTCAGATTGCCGGACGCAGCCTTGTCTAGAGCGCCCGTTTCCTCCACCGATTGACCGTCGGGCCGAGTATAGAACATGCGCCCTTTTGCCGGAGCGTAAACCACTCCGCGAGTGGGTATGCCGTTTTCCACCAAAGCGATGTTGACAGTGAAGTCCCCACGCCGGTTGATGAATTCTTTGGTCCCGTCCAGTGGGTCGACGATCAGAAACGTTTCGCCGGACTGCGAATGCGAGGCGGCCTGCTCTTCGGTTATCAGCAGGATATCTGGGAATGCGGCGCGCAAGCCGGTCGAGATCAGCGCGTCTGCTGCTTCGTCCGCTTCGGTTACAGGACTGGCATCGGATTTGACCTTCACGTCGAAATCATCGGCGTTGTATATTTCCATGATCTTGTCGCCTGCTTCCAGCGCAAGCCGCCGGATTATCGGAATTAGGTCTTCGTAAGTCACAAAAAAGCTCCGATCCTGTGATTTGTTGAACTAACGCATTGCCGACCTTATGCTGCGATGAAAACGGATCGGCAAGATTTCCGTGTCAGTTTTCAGGCAATGAAGCAATAAGGACGGTCGGGTGTTTCGCTACAGACAGAACAAGACCCTGTTGGGTGGGGCCGTCACGATGGCCGAGATTACCTTTCACGAGGTGGTCCGTCATGTCAGATCCAAGCACAACAATGCATGGGTTGCTTTGGGCCTCAACATTCTACAGGCAATGGTGTTTGTCGGCGTGTTTTATGCCATGTTCACGCTCTTGGGCATTCGGCGTATGTCCGTGCGCGGTGACTTTTTGCTGTACATCATGTCCGGCATTTTTCTGTTCATGTGCCACGTCAAGGCAGTGGGGGCGGTGTCGGGGGCGGCGGGCGCGAACAGTCCGATGATGAAGCACGCGCCGATGAATACGCTAGTAGCGATTGCCTCGGCCGCGTTCGGAGCGCTATATACACAGCTTTTGACCCTATTTGTGATCCTGTTCATCTATCAGGTCGCTTATAAACCGCTGGTGATCTCTGATCCGGTCGGAGGCTTCGGCATGCTGTTGCTGGCGTGGTTCACCGGATGTGGTGTCGGTCTGGTGTTTCTGGCAATCAAGCCATGGGCGCCGGCGGCGGTTTCGATTATGGCCACGATCTATCAACGGGCCAACATGATCGCATCAGGCAAAATGTTTGTGGCGAACATGCTGCCGCCGACGATGCTTGCCATGTTCGACTGGAATCCGTTGTTTCACGCCATCGATCAGTGCCGCGGTTTTGTGTTTCAGAACTATTTTCCACGTAACAGCAGTTGGGAATACGCGGTTTGGGTCGGCATAGTACTGATCATGCTGGGTCTGATGGGTGAATTTTATACCCGCCGCCATGTTTCGGCCAGCTGGTTTGCGCGCCGCTGACTAGTCTCCGGCCACCCGTAGGGTCAGGTTCAGCCGCCCGCCCTTTGGCAGTAGTTTCGATGATCCGAATCTGATCCGGTCGACGCCATGGTAGGTCAGTCGTGCCGGGCCAGCCATGGTCACAACGTCACCTGAGTTCAGCCAGATCGACTCGGTCTTTCCGCCGCGGGTGGCATTCCCGATCCTGAACAGCGCATCGTCGCCGAGAGAAACGGACACCACGGGCCAGGAAAAATCGGCCTCGTCTTTGTCCTGATGCAGGCTCATACGGCTGCCATCTCCATAGTAATTGATCAGGCAACAATCAGGCAGGCGGCTCGCACCCGATACACTGCGCCAGATATTCAGGATCTCGTCAGGGATCGCGGGCCATGGCACACCACTAGGATGTTTGTCCTGATACCGATATCCTTGTCTGTCCGTTACCCATCCAAGAATCCCTGCCGAGGTCATGCGCACCGACATTTCCCTTCCTGAGGGTGTTGTTGGGCGCATCAGCGGCGCCAGCTTGAGTACCGGGCGTAGAACCTCGATCAAGCGGTTCTGGCGAGCGGAATCGAGATACCCTTTTCGAATGTCGAAGCCGCGCAGTATCAACCGAGTCATGGGTAAACGTCCGTTCCTTACCAAATCGTTGCCAAAAAGGTCCAAGATTCCTGAAAACCTGCGATTTACCGTGCTTGCAGGCCTCCATTTCGGCCCTTATATACGCCGGGACGCGCGATGGTGTAGTGCCGTCGCGCACCACTGATCGGGGTCGGGATGCCGTAACGGGTTCGGGCCTCGGGACATCGCCTTGAAGAGAAAGGGATCGAACACATGGGAAAAGTAATCGGTATTGACCTCGGCACCACCAACTCGTGCGTTGCCATCATGGACGGATCGCAACCGAAGGTTATCGAAAACTCCGAAGGGGCGCGGACCACGCCTTCGATCGTCGCCTTCACCGAAGACGAGCGACTGGTTGGGCAGCCCGCAAAGCGTCAGGCGGTCACCAACCCGGAAAACACCATCTTTGGCGTCAAGCGCCTGATCGGTCGCCGGGTCGACGACGCAGAAGTCGAAAAAGACAAGAAAATGGTGCCCTATGCCATCGTTGATGGTGGCAACGGTGATGCATGGGTCAACGCCCGCGGCGAAAAGTACTCCCCAAGCCAGATTTCGGCCTTCACGCTGGGCAAAATGAAGGAAACCGCGGAATCGTATCTGGGTGAGGAAGTCACGCAGGCGGTCATTACAGTTCCCGCCTATTTCAACGACGCGCAGCGGCAGGCCACCAAGGACGCCGGCAAAATCGCCGGGCTGGAAGTACTGCGGATTATCAACGAACCGACGGCTGCCGCGCTGGCCTATGGTCTGGACAAGCAGGAAACCCAAACCATCGCGGTCTATGACCTTGGTGGCGGTACCTTCGACGTGACCATTCTGGAAATCGACGACGGCCTGTTCGAGGTTAAGTCGACCAACGGTGACACCTTCCTGGGTGGTGAAGACTTTGACATGCGCATCGTCAACTACCTGGCCGACGAGTTCAAAAAGGAACACGGTGTCGACCTGTCGAAAGACAAGATGGCGCTGCAGCGCCTAAAAGAGGCGGCTGAAAAGGCCAAGATCGAATTGTCGTCGACCTCGCAAACCGAGATCAACCAGCCTTTCATCTCGATGGGTTCGAACGGCCAGCCACTGCACATGGTCATGAAGCTGACTCGCGCCAAGCTGGAATCGCTGGTGGGTGATCTGATCAAGAAGTCGATTAAACCCTGCCAAGCGGCCCTGAAAGACGCGGGCATCTCGGCAGCCGATGTTGACGAAGTGGTTCTGGTCGGCGGTATGACCCGCATGCCCAAGGTCATCGAAGAGGTGACCAAGTTCTTTGGCAAAGAGCCTCATAAGGGTGTGAACCCTGACGAAGTCGTTGCAATGGGTGCTGCTATTCAGGCTGGTGTTCTGCAAGGCGATGTAAAGGACGTGGTTCTGCTGGACGTGACCCCGCTATCGCTGGGTATCGAAACGCTGGGTGGTGTGTTTACCCGCCTGATCGACCGCAACACCACGATCCCGACCAAGAAATCCCAGGTGTTCTCGACTGCCGAGGATAACCAGAACGCCGTTACCATTCGCGTGTTCCAGGGTGAGCGTGAAATGGCCGCAGACAACAAGATTCTTGGCCAGTTCAACCTTGAAGACATCCCGCCCGCGCCGCGTGGAATGCCGCAAATCGAGGTGACCTTCGACATTGATGCCAACGGCATTGTGTCCGTGTCGGCCAAAGACAAGGGTACCGGCAAAGAACAGAAAATCACCATTCAGGCATCGGGTGGCCTCAGCGACGAGGACATCGAAAAGATGGTCAAGGACGCCGAGGAAAATGCAGAGGCTGACAAGGCCCGCAAAGGACTGGTCGAAGCCAAGAACCAGGCTGAAAGCCTCATTCACTCGACCGAGAAGTCGATGGAAGAGCATGGCGACAAGGTCGACCCGACCACCATCGAGGCGATCGAACTTGCCATTGCGGCGCTGAAAGACGAGATCGAAACTGACAATGCCGACAAGATCAAATCTGGCATTCAGAACGTGACCGAAGCCGCGATGAAGTTGGGCGAGGCCATCTATAAGTCGCAGGTGGAAGACTCCGATGACGAACCGGCTGCGGCGGATGCGGGTCCGGATGCAGACGACATCGTGGATGCCGAGTTCGAAGATCTGGATGACGACAAGCGTAACTAACGGGTAAACCGGGCCAAGACGGGCCGGTCCGGTTGCCGGGCCGGCCCGAATTCGTTGAGGCAGAAGGGATATCGGATGTCAAAACGTGACTATTACGAAGTGCTCGGTGTGTCCAAGGGCGCTGCGGCGGATGAAATCAAGAAGGCCTATCGCAAAAAGGCCAAGGAGTTTCATCCGGACCGAAATAAGGACAACCCGGATTCTGAGGCGAAATTCAAAGAGGCCAACGAGGCCTATGAAGTACTGAAGGACGCCGACAAAAAGGCGGCCTATGACAGGTTTGGGCATGCCGCGTTCGAAAACGGTATGGGCGGCGGTGGGCGTCCGGGCGGCGGTTTCGGTTCGGGCGACTTTTCCAGTGCGTTTTCCGATGTGTTTGACGACCTGTTCGGTGATTTCATGGGCGGTCGTGGAGGCGGTGGCGGCGGACGTCGTGCCGCACGTGGTTCGGACCTGCGCTATAACTTGCGGGTATCGCTGGAAGATGCGTATTCGGGCCTGCAAAACACGATTAACGTTCCCACGGCAGTGGCCTGTTCGTCATGTGAAGGCACTGGCGCAGAAAGCGGTGTCGAACCCGCAACGTGTCCGACTTGTTCCGGTATGGGAAAGGTTCGCGCGCAGCAGGGATTCTTTACCGTTGAACGCACCTGCCCTACTTGCGCTGGCATGGGGCAGATCATCAAGAACCCGTGCAAATCCTGCCACGGTCAAGGTCGCGTCGAAAAAGAGCGTGCGCTGAGCGTCAATATCCCGGCTGGTGTTGAAACTGGCACCCGCATCCGACTGGCGGGCGAGGGTGAGGCCGGAATGCGTGGCGGTCCTCCGGGTGATCTCTATATCTTTGTCGAAGTGACCCAGCACAAGCTGTTCGAACGTGACGGCGTGAACCTTTATTGCCGGGTGCCTGTCAGTATGTCCAAGGCAGCGCTGGGCGGCGCGATCGAAGTACCGACCATCGATGGCGGGCGTGGTCGCGTGCAGATCCCGGCTGGCAGCCAATCGGGTCGCCAGATGCGCCTTCGAGGCAAGGGCATGCCTGCATTGCGTGGGGGTGGTATCGGAGACATGCTGATCGAACTGGCGGTCGAGACGCCGGTCAACCTGACCAGCCGCCAAAAGGAATTGTTGCGTGAGTTTGATGAACTGGCAGATGATAACAATCCCGAGACAAAAAGCTTCTTTTCCTCGGTGAAATCCTTTTGGGACGGGATGAAGGGCTAGACCTGAAGTTTGCTCTCAGGCGGGAGGCGCAGAATATCGTTCTTCTGGGATGAGTTGATCGGTAGTGGAAGGCTGTTAACTTCTCAGAAACCGGTTCTGCGTCAACCTGTTTGGATGACACAGGATTCACTTCACGAGTCTCCCATGCTTTTTGACATGGATGAAGCGCAAGCGGTGCCACTACAGCTTGGACGGCTGCCATCATATATCAAAGATCACCGAAAGCGGCTGCGTGAGAGGTTCATGACCGGCGGCGCGGCGGCCATGCCAGACTATGAGTTGCTGGAGCTGATCTTGTTTCGTTCTGTCCCGAGGCAGGACGTAAAGCCGCTCGCCCGGCTGTTGCTGGATACTTTCGGCGACTTCAGCCGAGTACTGTCAGCACCGGTTGATCGATTGCGAGCCGTTAAGGGGGTTGGTGACAGCATTGTCACCGACCTGAAAATCCTGGAAGCGAGCGCTCATCGTATGGCGCGGGCGCGGGTGATGCAGAGGCAAGTTATTTCCAGTTGGGATGCTTTGCTGGACTATTGCCATACGGCTATGGCGCATCGGGAGACTGAGCAGTTCCGGGTGTTCTACCTGGATCGCAAGAACGTTCTGATCGCGGATGAAGAGCAGGCGAGCGGCACCGTCGACCATGTTCCGGTCTATCCGCGGGAGGTGGCGAAACGTGCGCTGGAACTGAATGCCTCGGCACTGATCCTTGTTCACAATCATCCGTCGGGTGACCCGACTCCCTCACAGTCGGATATCGATATGACACGGCAGATTCAGAATGCATGCGTGGCGCTGGGGCTGACCCTGCATGATCATCTGATCATCGGAAAATCGGTCGAACTAAGTTTCCGTGCTGACGGATATCTCTAACCGAGCAGGCTACTTGACCCAAACCTCGACCCGGCGGTTCACCTTTCTTCCCCAGTCGCTGTCGTCGCATGCCATTGGCAGCGCCTCACCGAATGCGTCTACTTCGATTTTCACGTTATCCGGCACCGCAGTTTCAATCGCCGAAAGAACGGCTCTGCGAACCGAATCCGCGCGCCTGCGTGCGATACGGGTGTTAGCAGCGGCCGACCCTTCGCTATCGCTGAAGCCAATGAAGAAAAGTTCGCGCCCGTCATACGATCCGGTTTCCAGCGCCTTGGCAAACTGAAGGATGTTGGAGCGAGATTGCGCGTCGGGGCGGGCTGATCCCGTCTCGAACCGGAACGAAATGGTCAGCCTTTGCATCGGAGCCAGCGTGGATATCAACCTCTGCATTTCTTGCAGAGTGACTTCGTCCCCGGCCGCCGAAATGGCGTTTGCCAACCTATCGCCCTGCGCGCCCAAGCGAATGTGTTCGGCCGTTTGATCGACGAAACCGGCGCGACGGATAACGATTTGCGCAGCAGGGCTTTTGGCATAGGATAAAAAATCGCGGGCGATCTTGGGCAATCGCCGCGCGGGGAGATAAAGGAACATCGGCGAGGACAGTGGATAGTCTTCGGTTTTTATGCTCCAACGCGAAGCAGACAAGGAAAATCCGCACTTTCCCGTTAGAGTCAATGCGCGCGTCGATCCGGTCTCAGCAAAGCTTGTCATACCGAGGCCGAACGGATCCGACGCCACTGCATGCGCCAATTGGCTGCCGCGTCCATGGCGTTGCACCGACGAGGTGACTTGTAATCCTGCAGGCTTGAGCAACTTGTCCTCAACTGCTTGTGCCAGACCTGAGCCGGAGACCGGCAAGTGCAGAGAAATCGGAGCGTCCGGGCCGCCAAGTTCGATCCAGTTTGTAATACGGCCAGCGAATACCCTTGCGAGGTCAAAGGTCGAAATACTCTGAATAGGGTTTTCCGAGGACACTACGGGAACCATCGCGTCCAAGGCTAAAACGAGGCTGCGAGCAGGATCGTTCAGATCACCGAGGCCAGTTTCGGATATCCTCTGGTGTTCATCGGGCCGAACCTCGCGCAATGCCATCACAATATCGGCCTCCAAGGCGAGAAGATCAGCGAAGCCCTCGTCTGTGGTGTTGACGTGAAATGTAAACCTCGCAAGTGGAGCTGAACGGCGCGGCTGGAACAGGCTATAGACAAAACTTGTTTCGTCCTGTGTTTCGCGTTTCGTTCGCAACCCATTGCGCGCGGCAAAACCTTCGACCAGAGGGGGCAGGAGGGATTCCGCCATTGTGGCCGAGCCAGACAGGACGATTTCGGCTACGTACTCGGTTAGATTGGGGCAGGCCGGGCCATCACAGGTGACGCCTGACCCGTCCACAGTAAGTTCTCCGAATTGCGTCTGAATACGATAGAATTCGCCGTCGAAGCCCAGAAAAGCGCCGGAAACAGAAACTTTACCATCGTGGGAAATCAACGTGATGTCCTGCGCAAAAGCGCCATCCATGGATATGCAATATGTAAGTGCGGCGATTGTCGCCGCACGAAGCCAAGTCATGTGATACCTGATGTCGCCTGTTGCCTATTTGGCCGCGATCTTCAGGTTTTGAAACAGATTATTCAACACAAGAAAATCACCGACAGACGAACAATCCGGCATTGATACCGACAGGTCGCGTGAGGTCATTGAGTCGTCACCATGCATCATGAAGGATTGAGCGTTCAACGTGCGTCCACAGTTTTCTTCTGTGACCTCAGCTTCGACTGTCATCTCGATGGTGCCAGATTTCTTTGCGCCTCTGGAAGGAAATGAATACACCTCGACCAACTGTGCGTCGCTCAAGGTTGTATTGCCAAGCCGATCGGTGTTGCCCAATCCATGTGAACTCTCGTTGGCCCAGACATGCCCGTCTTCACCATAGGCGGCACCGAACTCTAACGCGTGCAACTGCAGATCGGGACCTCCCCGCCATTGCAAAGCAACACGATCATAGGCCTTGAGATCTGGGATCACGGTTGAGGCAACCGAGCCTTTGTTGTTGGCAAACTCAACAATGAATATCGCTCTTTCCGACATTGCCGGGATCGTTACGGTCAACCGGCCTTGGGTATCGGTTTTTTCGGTAAACATCAGCCCGTTGTGATGAACCGTCAACCGTTCGCTTTTGTGACAAGGTGCGTTAACAAAGAGCGTCGCGTTTGCCAGAGGTGCAGGTTCTGCATTAGCCGTGACCTTGCAACTCACTGGCGACGCTGGTCTGGCTCGCTTTTCATTACCCAAGGTCTGCTCAGGTTCAGACGCTTCGGTCTTGGCGTCAACAGAGGTCAAAGAGATTTTTTTCAGGGCCTTGACCTGAATGTTCTGGCTTAAAGTGCTTTCGAGCGGCAGCAACGAAGCGGTGCGCGCCGAGGGCTCAGAACTGTAATCCCGGTCGGCGCTTTTTTGCATGAAATAGCCGGTCGCCAGCGCACAGCCGACGGTTCCGCCAATCATAATTAGTCTTCTCCAAAGCTCCATTGGACATCCCCTTTGTTTCCGGAGCGGAAATCAAAGTCGTCAAAAAAGGCGGCCAATCTATGGCCGCCTTTGGGAGTAATTTTGTCCGTTTCAGGGCGGGCGTCAGGTCAGCCGCCCGTGGCAATGCTTGAATTTCTTTCCGGACCCACAAGGGCATTGATCGTTGCGCGATGGGTTGCCCCAAGTCTCCGGATCGTCTTCGACAAATCCAGGGCGGGGATCACCCGAAGCCTGAGCTTCGGCAATCGCTTCTGCCTGTTTGGCGGCCTTTTGCATTTGCGCCTGCTGTTCAGCGTATTGCGCCAGCATCTGCCGTTGTTCTTCCTCGGTCAGAGGGCGAATGCGGGACAGTTGCTGTGTCACCGCCTCCCGCAATCCGTCCAGCATGCTTTCGAACAGTTGGAAACTCTCGTTCTTGTATTCATTCAGCGGATCGCGCTGTGCATAACCACGGAACCCAACCACTGACCGCAGATGCTCCAGCGTTAAAAGGTGTTCACGCCACTTTGTGTCGATGGTTTGCAGAAGCACCTGTTTTTCGATGTTGCGCATATTCTCGGGGCCGAAATCCACGGCCTTCTTGGCCATCATCTCGTCGGTGGCCTTGATCAGGCGCTCGCGAATGTCGTCATCATCGACACCTTCTTCTGCCGCCCAACTCTGGACGGGGACGTCGACACCAAGCTTTTCAATGACGGCAGAATGGAGGCCATCTGTGTCCCACTGATCGGCATATGTCTTGGGTGGCATGAACTCGTCGATCAGATCGTCGATAACCTGTTCGCGCATATCGGAAACGATTTCGGACAAATCCTCGGCCGACATGATTTCGCGGCGCTGGTTGAAGATCACCTTGCGCTGATCGTTCATCACGTCGTCGAATTTCAGAACGTTCTTGCGCATATCGAAATTGCGGCCTTCGACCTTGGCCTGGGCGCGTTCGAGCGACTTGTTCACCCATGGATGGATGATCGCCTCGCCCTCTTGCATTCCCAGCGTGGTCAGCACCTTGTCCAGACGCTCCGAACCAAAGATGCGCATCAGGTCATCTTCGAGGCTGAGGTAGAAAACCGTGCGTCCGGGATCGCCCTGACGGCCTGAACGACCGCGCAACTGATTATCGATACGGCGGCTTTCATGTCGTTCCGACGCCATGACGAACAGGCCGCCGGCGTCAAGAACCTTTCTCTTTTCTTCAGCGTGACGCGCTTCTTCGGCAGTGCGCAGTTCGGCTGGGTCGGCTTCGGGATTGGCGGCGATAGCTTCGAGCACTTTCATCTCGACATTGCCGCCCAATTGGATGTCGGTTCCGCGGCCTGCCATATTCGTGGCGATGGTCACTGCGCCCAATCGACCGGCATCTGCCACGATCTGGGCTTCCTGCTCGTGCTGGCGAGCGTTCAGGACATTGTGTCCGATGCCTTCCTTGCTCAACATCTGGCTGAGCATCTCCGATTTTTCGATTGACGTCGTTCCGACCAGTACAGGTTGCCCTTTCTCGTTCGCTTTTTTGATCTGTTCGATTATGGCGGCGTACTTTTCCGGCGCGGTTCTATAGACCTGATCGTCTTTGTCTTCACGTGCGATGGGCTTGTTCGTGGGGACCTCGACCACGCCCAAACCGTAAATTTCGCCAAATTCCTCAGCCTCGGTTAACGCGGTGCCGGTCATACCGCTCAGTTTGTTGTACAGGCGGAAAAAATTCTGGAAAGTGACACTGGCGAGCGTCACGTTCTCGGGCTGAATCTGTGCACCCTCTTTGGCTTCGATGGCTTGGTGAAGCCCATCAGACAGACGCCGGCCGGGCATCATACGGCCGGTGAATTCGTCAATAAGAACAACGTTACCGTCGCGCACGATATAGTCCTTGTCGCGCTGGAAAAGCTTGTGCGCGCGCAGGCCCTGGTTGACGTGATGCACAATGGTCGTGCTTTCTGGATCGTATAACGAATGTCCCTCGGGCAGCAGGTTGCGATCCAGCAGGAGCTGTTCAAGAAATTCGTTGCCTTCATCGGTAAAGGTCACATTGCGAGATTTCTCGTCCAGCGAATAGTGATCGTCCTGTAGCGACGGGATCAAGGCGTCGATTGCGGTGTAAAGGTCGGACCGGTCCTGTGAGGGGCCGGAAATGATCAGAGGTGTCCGTGCTTCGTCAATCAGGATCGAGTCCACTTCGTCCACGATCGCGAAATTGTGGTGTTTTTGATAAACTTCATTCAAATCTGCCTTCATGTTGTCGCGCAGATAATCGAAGCCGAGTTCATTGTTTGTCGCATAGGTAACATCGCAGGCGTAGGCGGCCAGCTTGTCAGCATCGGCCTGTCCCGACCAAATGACACCGGTGGTCATGCCGAGGATGCCGAACACTTTGCCCATCCATTCCGCGTCGCGCTTGGCAAGGTATTCGTTGACAGTCACCACATGAACGCCCTTGCCGGTCAGTGCGTTCAGATAGGCGGGGAAAGTTGCGACCAAAGTCTTTCCCTCACCCGTCTTCATTTCCGAGATATTGCCCTGATGGAGAAAGATCCCGCCCATCAGTTGTACGTCGAACGCCCTGAGACCCAGAGCCCGTTTGGCGCCTTCGCGCACGTTAGCAAAGGCTTCGGGCAGCAGGTCGTCCAGTTTTTCGCCATCCAGCGCTCGTTTGCGCAACTCTTCTGTTTTCGATTTCAGGTCGTTATCCGAGAGTTTTTCGAACTCCGCTTCCAGCGCGTTGATCTTTTCGACCAGCGGGCGTGTCGCCTTGATCTTTCGGTCGTTCGGCGTTCCGAACACCTTTTTGGCGAGCGTTCCGAGTCCCAGCATGTTCACTCCAGCGGATCTGTTCTTGTCGTGGTTCCGACAGGCTTGCCCGCCCTGCGCGCAACCCATAGATACGGGGGGTGAAAGGCGGTCCTGTCCAAGGCTTCAAGCGATGTAAGCGGCAGGCCGTAGAGTGTCAACGCCACGCACCGTCGCGGCAAAGAAATAGGATGATTCAATGCCCAAAGGCCTCACATTTCTGCCATCTCTGGCGCTTGCCGTCGGCCTGGCCCTGCCCCTGACCGCCGAGACGACAACCGACGCCGACATGGTGGTGGCGGTCGTCAATGGGGATGAAATCACTTTGGGCCACATGATCATCGCGCGTGCGACGCTGCCGAGGCAGTATCTGGAGCTTGAGGATCAGGTTCTGTACGATGCCATCCTCGACCAGCTTGTGCAGCAGACGCTTTTGAAACAACAGCAGAATGGCGAGCTTCCCAAGCAGGTGGCGATTGCGCTGGAAAATGAGAGGCGTTCGCTACTTGCAGCGGAAACCATCGAGGATATCCTGCGCTCGGCCTTGAGTGAAGAGGCGGTTCAGGCCGCCTATGACGCCGAATACGGCGACGGGTTCGGTGGCGATGAATACAATGCCTCACATATCCTCGTGGAAACCGAAGAAGAGGCCATGGCGGTCAAGGCCGAACTGGACGGCGGTGCAGACTTTGCGGAAACCGCCAAGGCGAAATCGACCGGCCCCTCCGGCCCGAATGGCGGTGAATTGGGCTGGTTCGGCCCGGGCGCCATGGTTCCCGAATTCGAACAGGCTGTTGTCGCTTTGGAAAAAGGGCAGATCTCTGAACCGGTTCAAACCCAGTTCGGCTGGCATATCGTGACGCTGAATGATCAGCGCAAGGCGGAAGCACCGGAACTGGAAGCGGTGCGCGGAGAGCTTGCATCCAAAATCCAGCAGGAAGCCATTCAGGCGCGCCTGGACGAATTGACGGATGCGGCGACCATAGAGCGCCAGCCCTTGGACGGTGTGACGCCGGACGTCCTGAAACAACTGGATCTGGTGCAGGAGTAAGCCGCCATGGCAAAGATCACCAAAGTCTCGCCACTCGCCCCGAGCAGCTTTCCCGATTTGCCGGTCATCGCGGGCGTTCGGTTTGCAACTGCTGCCGCGGGTGTACGGTATCAGGGACGGACCGATGTCATGCTGGCGGTGATGAACGCCGGCACGTCGGTTGCGGGCGTATTTACCCGGTCAGCAACGCGTGCCGCCCCGGTCTTGGATTGTCAGACCAAGATTGGTGGAGCAAGCGATGGACCGGCCGCGATCTTGGTCAATTCCGGCAATGCCAATGCCTTTACCGGGCATTTTGGACAAACCTCGGTGGTCGAGGTGGCCAAGGCGGTTTCAGACGCGACAGGGGTTCCTGCATCTCGAGTTTTCACGTCCTCGACTGGAGTGATCGGTGAACCGCTGCCGCATGAGCGGATCGTGGCAAAACTGGAAGATCTGAATGCGGCCCTCAGCCCTGATGCAATTGAGGATGCAGCCACGGCAATTATGACCACCGACACTTTCCCAAAAGGTGCCAGCAGGACCGTCGGGATCGACGGCAAGATGGTCAAAATTGCGGGAATTGCCAAGGGGTCGGGCATGATCGCGCCGGACATGGCAACGATGCTGGTCTACATCTTTACCGACGCAAAGGTGGAACAGGCCGTCTTGCAGCAGATGCTGGGTGAGATTACCGATCGCACCTTCAACTGTATCACTGTGGATAGCGATACTTCGACTTCGGACAGCCTTTTGCTGTGCGCTACCGGTGCGTCAGGAGCTGATGCTACCGGAAACCCCGGGTTCACCGAGGCGCTTGAGGCAGTGATGCTGGATCTGGCGCAACAAGTAGTCAGGGATGGCGAAGGCGCGTCCAAATTTGTCGAGATTCGTGTGACAGGCGCCGCCTCGGACGCTGATGCAAAGGTGCACGGATTGGCGATCGCAAATTCTCCGCTGATCAAAACGGCGATAGCGGGGGAGGACCCGAACTGGGGCCGCGTCGTCATGGCCATCGGTAAGTCTGGGGCAGCAGCAGACCGGGACCTGTTGAGCATTTCATTTGGCGATATTCTAGTGGCCGAAAAAGGGTGGGTCAGCCCTAACTACCGCGAGGCGGACGCAGCGGCATATATGAAAGGTCAGGAACTGGTGATCGGCGTCGATCTGGGATTGGGGGACGGTAATGCAACGATTTGGACCTGTGATCTGACCCACGGTTATATTGAAATCAACGCGGATTATCGCTCGTGAGAACGGTATTGGTATCTGCCGTTGCGCTAATTGATGTGGATGGCCGGGTGCTGTTGGCGCAGCGCCCGGAAGGTAAGTCGATGGCCGGTCTTTGGGAGTTTCCCGGGGGCAAGGTTGAAGTCGGGGAAACCCCCGAAGCCGCTCTGATCCGCGAGTTGGAAGAGGAGCTGGGTATCAACACCTGGGCTTCTTGTTTGGCCCCACTGACTTTTGCCAGCCACAGTTATGACGACTTTCACTTACTGATGCCCTTGTTCGCCTGTCGGAAATGGCAGGGCACCCCGCGGGCACAAGAGGGACAGGCGCTGAAATGGGTGCGAGCCAACGAGTTGCGTAGTTACCCGATGCCGCCTGCGGATGTCCCTTTGATTTCAATTTTGCGGGACTGGTTGTAAAATCCAATACTATCACATCGCGCGAG
Source organism: Ruegeria sp. YKSE079 (assembly GCF_059612845.1). NCBI lineage: Bacteria > Pseudomonadati > Pseudomonadota > Alphaproteobacteria > Rhodobacterales > Roseobacteraceae > Ruegeria > Ruegeria sp. YKSE079. Next base: position 235,592 of record NZ_JBXWRJ010000001.1, read on the forward strand.
TTCGTTTGATCAGGCTGCTGAAAAATTAACCTTATGGGATAACAATTTAATTTTTACATTCGATTTTTCGTGTATGATGAGCCTGTCTTATTCCTTTTTGGGGAGGATTGGGCATGTTGCGGACAATTGCACTGGGAAGTTGCGTTTTCGTGCAAGGCACATTTGTTCGAAAATTGGCAGATGGGCGTATCGTGGTACGCGTAGAGAAGAAGCTTTATTTCGGGCGACCTGTCGCGGCATCGACTTGAATGCGGCAGAATACACCACTCACGTGAGAGCGACACGCGACGTCCTCTCAAAAAAACGGCGGCCACAATGGACCGCCGTTTTTTGTCAGTTCATGTCGTATCAATCGAGCGTTCTGGTAACTTCTTCACGCTCGAATATTTCGATCACATCGCCGGAGCGGATATCGTCGTAGTTCTCGAATGCCATTCCGCATTCCTGACCTGACTGAACCTCGGCCACCTCGTCCTTGAAGCGCTTGAGCGTCTTGAGCGTCCCTTCGTGGATGACCACGTTGTCGCGCAGCAGACGGACGCCGGCCGAGCGGCGTGCTACCCCTTCGGTCACCAGACAGCCCGCAACTTTGCCGACGCCGGAAACCTTGAACACTTCCCTGATCTCGGCGTAACCGATGAACTTTTCGCGGATCTCGGCGCTCAGCAGGCCAGATGCGGCCGCTTTCACGTCATCCACAAGGTCGTAGATCACTGAATAGTAGCGGATTTCGACGCCTTTCTGGTTTGCGGTATTCCGTGCCGAAGCATTGGCGCGGACGTTGAAGCCAAAGACTGGCGCACCAGATGCTTCGGCCAGGCCGATGTCGGTTTCGGTGATTGCACCAACGCCAGAGTGCAGAACGCGTACGCGAACCTCGTCGTTACCGATCTTTTCCATCGCCTGGACGATGGCCTCGGCCGAACCCTGCACGTCCGCCTTCACCAGGATCGGAAGTTCCGAGACGTTTTCGTCTTCCTTGGCCTTGGCCATCAACTGTTCCAGTGTGGTCGCGGCTCCGGCCGCAGCGCGTTTGTCCTTGGCGGCTTGTTCGCGGTATTCGGCAATTTCGCGGGCCTGCGCTTCGGTCTCTGTTACGTTCAGAACGTCGCCTGCTTCGGGCGTGCCATTGAGGCCCAGAACTTCAACTGGTACCGACGGACCCGCCTCTTTCACCCTCTCACCCTTGTCGTTGATCAGTGCGCGTACCTTGCCGTATTGCTCACCCACAACGAAGATATCGCCCTGACGCAGCGTACCTTTCTGAACCAGAACGGTCGCGACGGGACCGCGGCCCACGTCAAGCTGCGCTTCGATCACGGCGCCCTGGGCGGCGCGGTCGGGGTTGGCCCTGAGTTCCAGAATCTCGGCTTGCAATGCAATCGCTTCGAGTAGGTCATCCAGACCCTGACCGGTCATGGCGGACACTTCGACATCTTGGACTTCACCCGACATCGCTTCGACAACCACTTCGTGTTGCAGCAGGTCGGTGCGAACTTTCATCGGGTTCGCGTCGGGTTTGTCGATCTTGTTGATCGCCACGATCATCGGCACCTTGGCCGCCTTGGCGTGATTAATCGCCTCGACGGTCTGCGGCATCACCGCGTCATCCGCAGCCACCACCAGCACCACGATGTCCGTTACCTGCGCGCCGCGCGAACGCATCGAGGTAAAGGCGGCGTGGCCTGGTGTGTCGAGGAAGGTCAGAATAACACCGTCGTTGGTTTCCACCTGATAGGCGCCGATATGCTGGGTGATTCCCCCGGCCTCGCCCGAGACGACCTTGGTGTTGCGAATTGCATCCAGCAGCGAGGTCTTGCCGTGGTCCACGTGACCCATGATGGTGATCACCGGTGGACGTGGCAGGAGATCCTGTTCTTCGTCCTCGATATCAGCGATGACGTCCTCGACATCCGCATCCGAGACGCGCACAACGTTGTGGCCGAATTCCTGAATGATCAGTTCGGCGGTATCGGCGTCGATGGTCTGGTTCTGCGTGACCATCATGCCCATTTTCATGAGTTCCTTGACCACATCCGAGACCCGTTCGGCCATACGGTTGGCCAGTTCGGAAACCATGATGGCCTCTGGCAGTTGAACGTCACGGATCACCTTTTCCCGCTCGACCGAACCACCCATCGCTTTTTGACGCGCACGCTCCTGCTTGCGTTTCATCGCGGCCATCGAGCGCTGACGCCCGCCTTCGCCGCCTGAGAGAGCCTGATTGAGGGTCAACTTACCGGAGCGACGGCCATCGTCGCGGCCTTTGCTGCCGCGCGTGTTGCGTTGATCGCGATCGCGGTCAGCCGCGCCACTCCGGCGCGAGTCGTCGGCAGGCGCGGTTTGCTTGGGCGCAGGCGCTTTGGCCTTGGGCGCTTCTTTGGCCGCAGCGGCCTCTGCCGCCGCGCGTTTGGCGGCCGCTTCGGCTTCCAGCCGCTGACGTTCTTCGTCTGCGGCTTTCTGGCGAGCCTTTTCTTCGGCCTCTCGCTGTTCGCGTTCCTTGGCCTCTTGTTCCGCACGGCGGCGTTCACGCTCTTCCGCACGGGCTTTTTCTTCGGCCTCACGCTGCGCGGCTTCTTCGGCCTCGCGGGCCTTTGCGGCCTGAAGTGCCTTCAGGCGTCGCTCCATCTCGGCGTCCGAAATCCCGGCAGGGCGCCGCGAAGGATCACCCGCAGATGCAGCGCTGCTGGCACCCGGTTTGGTCGCACCCGGCTTGGGGACCACCACGCGTTTGCGTTTGGTTTCCACCACGACATTCTTGGTCCGTCCGTGGCTGAAACTTTGTTTCACATTCCCGGGGCGCGCCCCGCCACGCAGACCCAATGTCTTTTTGCCGTCATTATCGCTCATAAAGCTACTTACCCTTCCGAGCGGCCCCGTTGCCGCCGTCATCCGTTTCGCGCACACCACGCAAGCGTTGCGCTTCCTCTACAACACGTTTGGCGAGTCCACCAGAGGCCAGCGCCGCATGTATCACTGTTTGGCGTCCAAATGCCATGCCCAATTCGTCAGCCGTGAGCCAACCGATGTATTTTCCAAAGTGCGGCGTGCTCAATTTCGATTTGCCACGCCCGGACCCATCGGCTGCCTGAAGCAGAACCTGCGCCTCTTCCTTGTCGAGCCAGGTCTTAACTTTCTCATAGCCAGCCACCGCGTCGCCCGATTTCCGAGCGAGGCTGATCAGTTCGACCACGCGTCGCGATATTTGGCGTTCGACCTCGTTGATAAGGTCATCCGAGGCTTTGACCTGTGCCTTGAACGCGCGGCTGAACAGTTTCTTGCTGATCGCCTGCTTTAAAGCAGCCCGATCCGCAGCCACATACACGCCCCGACCCGGCAACTTGCCCGCGACGTCAGGAAAGACCTGACCGTCAGGCGACGCCACGAACCGTATCAACCCATACCTAGGTTGAACCTCGCCCGTGGCGATGCACTTCCGCTCGGGCCCCTCCGAACGATCCTTATGGACGCCACCGCGACCCATGAGCGCCACCCAAGGCCTGAGATCAGGCCTCGGCCTCCTCTTCAGAAAGTTCATCGTCTTCTTGGGCATCGGCTTCGAGATCGGCAGGATCAACCCAGCCTAACATGACGCGGGCAGTCATCACCAAATCCTGAGCCTCTTCCAGCGACACACCGAAGGGTTCCAGAATACCGTCATCCTTGACACGCTGTCCGTCAACCGTGGTCCAGCCGCCAGCCAGTTCCCAGTCGGCGCAAGTGGCAAAATCCTCGAGTGTTTTCACGTCATCCTTTGCCAGTACTTCTACCATCTGGGGCGTCAGTCCCTCAAATTCAATAAGGCTGTCCTCAGCGCCCAATTCGCGGGCACTATCCAGTGCCGCCTTGGCTTGTGCCTCCAGATAGTCGCGGGCGCGAGCCTGCAATTCGTTGGCGGTCCCTTCGTCGACACCGTCGATGACCAGCAGTTCGTCCAACTCGACATAGGCAACCTCTTCGAGGTTGGTGAATCCTTCGGAGACCAAAAGCTGGGCAAAGAACTCGTCCAGATCGAGGCTTTCCACGAACAGTGTGGTACGCGCCTCGAATTCTTTCTGACGGCGAGCCGATTCCTCGGCTTCGGTCATGATGTCGATGTCCAGACCGGTCAGTTGGCTGGCGAGACGCACATTCTGACCACGGCGACCGATGGCGAGGCTCAGTTGCTCTTCAGGAACCACAACTTCGATTTTGCCAGCTTCTTCGTCCAGAACCACCTTGGAAACCTCGGCGGGCTGCAGCGCATTCACCAGAAACGTTGGCTGATCTTCGTTCCACGGGATGATGTCGATCTTTTCTCCCTGCAATTCGTTCACTACGGCCTGCACCCGGCTGCCGCGCATACCAACGCAGGCACCGACCGGATCGATCGAACCGTCATATGAGATCACGGCAATTTTGGCGCGGGACCCGGGGTCACGGGCTACGGCCTTGACCTCAATGATGCCGTCATAAATTTCCGGCACTTCCATTTTGAACAACTCGGCCATGAACTCCGGTGCGGTGCGGGAAAGGAAAATCTGGTGCCCGCGTGGTTCGCGGCGGACTTCCTTGATATAGGCGCGGACGCGATCATTCGGGCGATAACTTTCGCGCCCGATCTTGTCGTTGCGGCGCAGAACAGCCTCGGCCCCACCCAGGTCGACTATGACGTTGCCGAATTCTTCGCGCTTGACGACACCGTTGATGATGGTGCCTGCGCGATCCTTGAAATCTTCGTATTGGCGGTCCCGCTCTGCTTCGCGGACTTTCTGCAGAATCACCTGCTTGGCCGATTGCGCGGCGATTCGACCCATCTCGACCGGCGGCACCTCTTCGACAAAGACGTCGCCGATTTCGGGGCTTTCCATATACTGACGCGCCTGTTCCACGGTCATCTCGGCCTGATAGTTTTCAAGCTCGTCATCGGCGACCACTGTGCGCACGCGGGTGAACGTCGCTTTGCCGGTTTTGCGGTCGATTGACACACGAATGTCCATCTCGGCGCCATATCGGCTCTTGGCGGCGCGGGCGAGGGATTCTTCCATCGCCTCGACCACCAGACCGGGGTCGATCATTTTTTCGCGGGCCACGGCCTCGGCGGTTTGCAACAGCTCCAGCTGGTTTGCAGAAGTGATTGCCATCAGTTCGTCTCCTCTTCGGACCCTGCTTCGGTCACGATTTCGTCGAATTGGTCTTCGTTAAGGGCGCCGCTTGCTTTGCGCTGGCGCAGCATTTCCTTGATCAGGTCATCGGTCAGCACGAGCTTGGCATCGCTCAGCCAGTCGAACTGTAGGCCGATGGTGATGGTCTCGCCATCCTGTGGGATGTTGATCAAAACCTCGTCGCCTTCGACGCCGGCCAGTTCACCTTTGAAGCGGCGGCGGCCGTCAATCAGTTCGGCGGTTTCCAGCTTGGCCTCATAGCCTTCGAACATCTCGAAATCCTTGAGTCGGGTTAGGGGCCGGTCGATACCGGGGCTGGAAACCTCAAGCGTGTAGGCGTCAAGGATCGGGTCTTCGACGTCCAGTGTGGCGCTGACCGCGTTCGAAATCTCGGCACAATCGTCCACTTCGATTCCGCCGTCAGGCTTGTCGGCCATGATCTGAAGTGTGGTCGTCTTGCCGCTCATCAGGCGAATGCGGACAAGTTCAAATCCCAGATCTTCGATCACGGGAGAAATGATCTCGGCCAGTCGCCGGTCGATGGCGGCTTTTGCAATCAGGTCGTTGGTCATGTCGTCCAAACACAAAAAAACGGGCGCGCGGCCCGTCGATCTTAATCGGTGGAGCCCCGAGCCTTTGGCCCGACGCGCCGCTGTTGCAAGGGCATATACGCGCAGGAAAACGAATCCGCAACCCCCGCCTTGATCCAAGCCGAATTAATTGAAGTCAGACAGCCGAAAACCTACATCAGCCACCATCGCTCGGCGATGCGACCGTCGTCGAGGTCGCATCGTGTGCCAATCTGGCGGGGAATACCTACGTTTGGGCCAGCGGCCAGCGCCATATCCCTGTCTGATGGGAAAAAGTGCAAGCTGCGGCGACTGCGCAGACCGTCGGGCAAAGGCGCAGCGGCCACATCAACATACCCGTCCTGCAACGCTTCGGCGCGAACGCGTGGGTCGGAGATCACGATGATCTCGATTGCATCGGCCCATCCGGCACGGCCAGCCTTGTAATGTCCGGCCACCTTGCGCCCCAGAAAATGGCGCCCATCCTGCGCTCGTTCGACCCGGTAGCAACCGGTGCCGTTTGCATCGTGAAGCGGTGAAACACTTTGTCCCACACGTGTGATGGCATGGCGATTATCGGCAAGCACGAAGGGTAGGCCGTGATTGCCCTCGACAAGTTCAAGATGCAGGCGATTCGGGCCCAGAACTTCAACATGACCGAAATTGGCCAGTGTTCCCGACACGTCTTGCGCGTGCAGTGGGGTGCCATCATGGAAGATCACGTCGTCACGCAAATCGAACGTCCAGACCCGAGCCGCCGAATCCGTTTGCCAACCGCTTGCGAGTTCTCCACGCAAGGTCCCGTCTGGTGCGACTTCGGTCAGCGTGTCGAATACGGCGCCTCGGACGATCTGTTCAAGACTGTCATCGCGGGGAACAGCCAGTCGCATAGTGCCGCCTGACTTGGGTAATCCCGCATGAGATACGCCAGTCGCAGCCAGCAGCGCGGCGGCGGCACCCGAGGCAAACAATGCACGGCGGTCGATTCGGGTCATGCCACACCCTCCGCAACGCTATCCATTATGCGGACAAGTTCAGCACTGATGCCCGGTTCGGACAACGCGTGGCCCGCGTTGCGGACCATTCTAAGTTCGGCGTTTGGCCAGGCTTCGCTGAGGTTCCACGCTGAAGTGGGCGGGCAGATCATGTCGTAACGTCCCTGAACGATATGGCCGGGAATATGGGCGATTCGATCCATATTGGCCAGAATCTGACCATCGAATTCCAGAAAACCATTGTTCAGGAAATAGTGATTCTCCAGTCGGGCAAAGGCGCGGGCATAATCCCCGGGGCTTTCACCTGTCACGCCATTGGTATGAATCGAAGCCAGCGCGTTTTCCCAGTTCGACCAGGCGCGGCCATAAAGGATTTCGGTTGCCCGGTCGCCTGAGAACAGACGCTTGTGATAGGCGCTGATAGCGTCGTTCTGTTCATTATCCGACAGAAGTGAAATGAATTTCTGCCAAGGTTCTGGCCAGAACTTGCCTGCACCGCCACCATAGAACCAATCAAGTTCGGATTGGGTCATCAAGAACACGCCGCGCAGAACCAGGCGAGTCACACGCTCGGGATGGGTTTGCGCATAGATCAGAGCCAGAGTCGCCCCCCAGCTGCCACCAAAGGCAATCCAGTTGTCGATATCAAGATCGCGGCGAATTCGTTCGATGTCGGAGACAAGATGCCATGTCGTGTTGTGCTCAACAGCGGCATGAGGACGCGACCGCCCGCACCCCCGTTGGTCAAAGAGAATCACCCGATACACCAAAGGGTCGAAATACCGTCGCATCGCAGGGCTGCACCCCCCGCCTGGGCCTCCATGAAGAATCACGACCGGAATACCGCTGGGATTGCCGCATTGTTCCACGTAGATACGATGCCCGTCGCCAACATCGAGCATTCGCTGGTCAAAGGGTTCAACCGGCGGATAGAGATATTGTACTGCGCGCTTTTGGTCCGGGTACTTGTCCATTATGGGCCTATATAGTCCTTAACGGTAAAAAGAGCATACGGAGACAGGAATGCAAGCGCATCCGAACACGGTTGACCCGTCAGAGATCGCAAAATTCGAGGCAATGGCCGCTGAATGGTGGGACCCCCACGGGAAATTCAAACCTCTGCACATGCTCAACCCCTGTCGGTTGGATTATATTACACAGCAGATCGCGGGCGAGTTTGATCGCGATCTAAAAGCCCTGCGCCCTTTCGAGGGCCTGCGCCTGCTGGATATCGGCTGCGGCGGCGGGTTGCTGAGCGAACCCATGGCGCGTTTGGGGGCCACGGTGGTCGGGGCCGACGCCGCCGAGGGCAACCTGCCCGTCGCGCGCATCCATGCTGAGCGATCAGGGTTGCAGATCGACTATCGCCACACCACAGCCGAGGACATGGTCGCCGCAGGCGAACAGTTCGACGTGGTGCTGAACATGGAGGTGGTCGAACATGTGGCCGACCCCCTTGGCTTTCTGACCGCATCGCAGCAGTTGTTGAAACCGGGTGGGTTGCTGATCTGCTCGACCATCAACCGCAACCCGAAATCCTATGCGATGGCCATTTTCGGCGCCGAGGTCGTCATGCGCTGGCTGCCGCGCGGCACCCATGAGTGGAACAAATTCATCACCCCCGATGAGCTGTTCGACTTGCTGCGTCAGGCCGGGCTGGAACCGGTGGATCGCAAGGGGTTCGTATTCAACCCGATCCTATGGAGCTGGTCGATCTCGGACCGGGATTTAGGCGTGAACTATGTGACGGCGAGCGTGAAGCCGGGGTAGGATGGGTTTTCAACCCATCTTGCAAAGGATTTCGATCTTGAGCGATGGGTTAGAAACCCATCCTACGATCTCTTAAAATTCCAGACGCGTCAGTCCAAAAGCAGAGCCAAAACCAGCAGCTGTTAGTTCGCTGCCAAGTGCGTCACTAAGGAAAAAAAACCTGAACATATGGGGATCAATCCAGACTGCCGGACCATTTACCGCTCTGGTGTCCGGCACAAGGCAATCTGCAAGAGAGGCATCTGGCTTAGGCTTAAACACCTCGCGCCCAGGCCATACAGGCTCCACATCGCTCTTTGCTATATCGATAGCATGGCCTTGATTCTGGAAAATCAGAGCATAGGCGACATAATCAAGCGGTGCTTCCGCTTCATAGCCAAAAAGCTGCGTTTCTTGCAGACGTGCTTGACCTAAATCATGATGCTTAAAAATCTCCGCGATATCCGCACGCAACATTGGGTGCCCTGCGCTGAAAACCGGCGGAATAGTGCTAGGCGGTACCTCGCTTAGGTTCCAATATAGTTCACTCGGCACCGCGCCTGGATCGACATGCTCGCCGCGGGAATTTTTTCTATCTCCATCACGATGTTTCTTAGCGATTTCGACATCTTCGTCGCGAAACTTGATCGAAGTGATCTTGTTTCGCATTGGTGCAGTCACAAAACCAATGCTGAGTTCATGTCTTTGGTAAACATCGCTGACCCAGATTGCACTACTCGGTTTTGCAGTCTTGAGGTGAGATCGATTTTGTTGATCTTCGTTAGCGGATGCCGCCGAAGAGGTTGGCGAAGTCACGTTCTCTGAAAGCACACTGGATTTCCGTCGCTTCCTAAACCAACGCATGACCTTCCTACTCCCCCTCCAACTGCAACCGCAAATCCCGCAGTACGGGCAATGTGCTGCGGACTCGCTCCAGCCCCAGCTCTCCGACTACCTGATTGATTAGCGGCGCGATGGAGGAGATCGCCTGATCCCGCGCCCTGCGGCCAGCCGGACTGATCGCCACCATCTTGCGGCGGGCGTCGTCCCAGTCGGGGCGGATGTGGATGTATCCGGCCCATTCCAGCTTGGCCAAAGTGTTGGTCATCGCGCCTCGGGTCACATGGAACGTATTGGCCAGTTGTGCCGGGGTGCGCTCATCCCCGACAAAGGCCAGATGGTTCAGGACCGAGAAGTGCGAAATTTCCATGCCCTTGGGCAGAACGCGGCTGAGCCGGTTCCGCAAAAGTTGGTCTGCGGTCAGAATCTCGCTGAACAGCGCAACCGCCAGGGCATTGGTATCGTCAGGCATAGTTCCAATCTGGATCAGGGGCCGTCGAATGGACGGACGTGAGTCAGAGAAGGCACGCGATGTCGTGCTTCTGTAACAGCATTATCATCCAGATCAAAATAGTGAATGCCGGGTTCGGTACCTGCGTCGATCAGTACCTCGCCCCATGGGGCGACAACCATGCTGTGCCCGTGTGTGACGCGTGTCTTGCCGCGGGTTTTGGGGTGCGTTCCGGTTTGACCCGGTGCGATGACCCAACACCCCGTTTCGATGGCGCGGGCGCGCAACAGCGGCCGCCAATGCGCGGCCCCGGTTACCGGCGAGAACGCCGCCGGCACGGTCAGAATATGTGCTCCGGCTTGGGCAAGAGCGGCATAGAGTTGCGGAAATCGGACGTCGTAGCAGACGGTCATCCCGATCTTTCCGAAATCCGTATCAGCGAGCACCGCTTGAGCACCGGGCCTGTAGTTCGCCGATTCGCGAAAGGTTTCCGATTCGGTCACCTGCACGTCGAACATGTGGATTTTATCGTATCGGGCGATCACCTTGCCCGTAGGGTCGATCAAGAAGGACCTATTGGCAAATCGGCCATCCGGATCGTGCGTCTTGAGTGCCAACGACCCGACTAACAACCATACGTTCAGGTTAGCGGCGTGTTCGCGCAAACCTGTGAGGGTCGTGTCGTCTTCTTCGTGCTGCAGTACCTCACGCTGTCGTGTGGTGCTGGTCGAAACGCAATTGGTGACTTCAGGCGTCAGAATGAAATTTGCGCCCTGTTGTGCCGCCTCCGTCATCATGTCGCGTACCATAACGAGGTTCGCAACAGGATCGTCGGACGAAGTGATTTGCAGCAGGGCAGTTTTCATCAGGCGGCCAAGAGCGGATCGAGCTTGCCTTCACGCTCAAGATCGTAAAGATCATCACAGCCGCCGACATGAGTGCCTTCGATGAAGATCTGCGGCACCGTTCGACGACCGTTTGCCCTCTGGATCATCTCGGATTTTCGATTTGGGTTGGCTAGCACATTGATTTCGGTGAACGAAATCCCTTTTTGATTCAAAAGTCGCTTGGCTGCATGGCAAAAGCCGCAGAGCGGCGAGGTGTAGATTTCAACCGTTTTCATTTCCGTTCCCCAAGGGTTTGGTGCAATCTAGGGGCAATTAGGCAGTCTTGGCAACGCGCGCTAGTACCAACACAGAAATATGATTTGCTCCCGCCTCAACGCAGGCCCTCGCACAGGCGCTCAATGTTGCACCCGATGTCATGACATCATCAACCAGTAACACGTTCCGATCCACCAGTCCGATTTTCCGTTTGGGGTGGGCAGAGATGGCGGATGAAAGGACTTGGGCGCGCTCCGCGCTCGTTTTGCCATCAAGTATTGGGGTTCGCCGTACGCGTATCAGAAGATCGGGGCATACGGGCAACCTTGTTTCCTGACCCAGATACTGAGCTAGTAAGGCGGATTGATTATAGCGGCGCTTCACCAGTCGCGACCAGTGCAACGGAACGGGCGCAATCAGCATGTTTGGCCTCAGGACTTCGCGGCCCGCTCGTGCCATCCAAAGTGCTGCAGGACGCGCGAGTTCCGGCCGGTCGCCATGTTTGAGTGCGAGGATCATTTTCCTTGCTCGGCCCTGATAGAGCAGTGCCGCGCGGCCCTCTGCCCATGGCCGGGGAGCTAGCATGCAGTCGTCGCATTCGATCCGATGACCGTCCGCCTGCCCAGGCAGCGGGACGCCGCAGCTTTCGCAAATGGTCCCGCCGATAAAAGACGTGTCTCGCCAACAGGGACCGCACAGGCCGAAATCCGAGGTGACGAGATCACCGCAACTAAGGCAACGGGGTGGATAAATCAGTTCGATAGCGGTTTGAATTCGGTTCCACATGCGTTAACTGCGCCTCATGAAGATGCCATCGCTCAACGCAACTGCCCTGTTCGACCGCAAGGTCCTGGATGCCCATCGCGCCCGTGCACAGGATGAAGCTCTGTTCCTGCACCGTGCCGCAATCAACGAAGTGCAGGATCGGTTGTCGATGGTTAACAGGACATTTACGCGTCCAGCAGTCGTGACACCGTTTCCGCATCTTTGGCAGAACGTGTTTCCCGGTGCAAAAACGGTTGCCGACCACGAGCTTCTAGAGCTGGAACCCGGATCGCACGATCTTGTTGTTCATGCCATGGCCTTGCACTGGGCCGATGATCCGGTTGGGCAACTGATTCAGTGCAGACGAGCGTTGAAAGCGGACGGTTTATTGCTGGCCATTTGTTTGGGTGGCGACACATTGAAAGAATTGCGCGCAGTCCTGGGGCAGGCAGAAGTCGAAAAGACAGGTGGCCTCAGCCCGCGCATAGCGCCAATGGGGGAAATCCGGGACTTGGGTGCATTGCTACAACGGGCGGGTCTGGCCTTGCCGGTGGCGGACAATTTGGCGCTGACGGCGGAGTACCGGGACATTTGGCACCTAATGAAAGATCTGCGAGCCATGGGCGAATCCAATGTCATGATCGGGCGGTTGAAACACCCGACGCGGCGTGCCGTGTTCGAGCGTGCCGCAACCTTATATGCCGAAAATTTTTCAACGTCGGATGGCAATCTGAATGCGACTTTTGACATGATCTGTCTGACCGGTTGGTCACCCGACGAGAGCCAGCAAAAACCACTGCGACCGGGATCCGCAAAGGCCAGTCTGGCCAAAGCGTTGGGCGCAACCGAGAACAAACTGTCCGATTGACCGACCGGTAATTCCCATTATCTCAAGCCGAAACGAAATTCAGGAAGCTCGATATGTTTGACGCCACCCGACCAACTCACGCTCCGGCGGATCATCCCAAGGTAAAGATGGGTCGTGTCGGGATTCTGTTGGCAAATCTGGGCACACCAGACGATTATTCATACTGGCCGATGCGGCGGTATCTCAACGAGTTTCTATCGGACAAGCGGGTGATCGATTATCCGTCGTGGAAGTGGCAACCTATCCTGCAATGCATCATATTGACCAAACGTCCGTTTAGTTCGGGGGCCGCGTACAAGTCGATCTGGAATAACGACAAAGGCGAAAGCCCATTAATGACGATTACCAAGGATCAGACGGCAAAGCTGCGTGCCTCGATGGAGGTTAGATATGGCGACCGTGTGATGGTGGAATTCTGCATGCGCTATGGAAACCCGTCAACGAAATCCAAGGTACGGGAAATGGTGGCGTCAGGGTGTGACCGTATCCTCTTCTTTCCTCTGTATCCGCAATATGCCGGGGCGACATCGGCGACCGCGAACGATCAGTTCTTTCGGGCTCTTATGGAAGAGGTTTGGCAACCAGCCTGCAGAACCGTTCCGGCATATTTCAGTGAACCAGCCTATATCGACGCTCTGGCGAAATCTGTTGAACGGGCCTATGAGGCGATGGAGGAGAAACCAGAAATACTGGTGTGCTCCTACCATGGTATGCCCGAACGGTATCTTCAGCAAGGCGACCCGTACCATTGCCAATGCGTCAAAACCACGCGACTGTTGAGAGAGCGGCTTGGCTGGTCGGACGATCAACTCGTTTCAACGTTTCAGTCAAGGTTTGGTCCGGAAGAATGGTTGAAACCCTATACTGTCGATCATGTGGCCGACTTGGCGCGTCAGGGAAAAAAGAAAATTGCGGTGATCGCGCCGGCATTTTCTGCGGATTGCATCGAGACGCTGGAAGAGATCAACGAAGAGATTCGCGAAAGCTTTGAGGGGGCAGGCGGAGAAAAGTTTACCTATATTCCGTGCCTCAACGCGGATGATACGCATGTCACGGCGCTGCAAACTGTCATTGAGGCAAATTTGAAGGGTTGGTTGGACTGATCCATCCAGAATCGCGGGAACAAAAAAAGGCGGTGGAATCTCCACCGCCTTTTCTTCAGATGACTTGCGTCGTCTTAGCTTGCAGCAACAGCTGCGCCAACCAGAACCAGCAGGATCAGGGGCAGCAGGATGCCGCTCGACGAGCCCTGTGTCTCTTCGACAACTACAGGTGCTTCAACAACCGGTTCTTCCAGGTTGCCAGCAAATGCGGTCGAAGCAGCAGCAGTCAGAGCAGCAGCGAGAACGAGTTTTTTCATGTTAACCTCCAGTATTCGCGCGATTCTCAAAAAATGAACCACGCACCCAAGACTTACCTCGTGGCTTTTTCTAAGCAGCAAAGCGCGGGGATTGCAAATGCTACTTGCTGGTTCAGCAACTTAGCAGGCGGAAATGTCGTCAAATTAGCAACACCTGCGAACCCACTTTTGCCATGCTGAACAGTTCTTGAATATGTTCGTTGTAAAGCCCGATGCAACCATTCGAGGAGCGGCGCCCAATTTTGCGCGTATCATGCGTTCCATGAATTCTATAATACTTCCAGCTTAGATATAATGCGTGTGTTCCCAAGGGGTTGTCCGGACCCGGCGGGATGTAGTCGGGCCATTCGGGGTTGCGTTTCTTCATTGACGGCGTCGGCGACCAGCTGGGCCCTTCGACCTTGCGTATGACGCTTGTTCGGCCGCGTCGGGTCAACTCGTCGGTTAATGGCACTGAAGAAGGATAGAGTTTGTAAACCGTTTGATCTTCGGACCAGTAGTGCAATGCCCGCGAAACTGTGTCGACCAGAATCGCGCCGTTCTTTGTATTGGAGAAATACGGTTGCCAGCTAAGAGCTCGGAAACCCGAAATATTGCGGCGCACAGGCGTCTCGGGCTCGGGGGCGGGCCGCAGCGGATCTCCCGGAATATATTGCGCGATTGCAGGTGTCGCCAGTAACGAGGCTGCTCCAGTTAGGAAGCAACGCCGAGATGCCAGATTGGGCGCTTTTTTTACCATGGTTCAGGACCTTTTCGAGTTCTTGTCATGGAAATCTTGGGCAGTTTATTGCCAGAAAGCCTCAGTCGCAAATCAAACCGGCATGTTTCGGCCATATTATTCAACAGGGTGTTTGCCCAAGCTCGTTTACCACGCTATTTGCATTCCGATGTAATGAACCGGATTGATCATGGCGCGACTACTTTCTCTTTTGTTGGTGTGTTTCGTGGCGCTCGCCGCCTGTACGGAAACGGTCGAAACCCGGCTGGGTGCCGATGGTAGACCATTGCCGAAACCCTATAAAATTCGGGGAAGCGCGGACAAGTTGCAATTTCGCATGCTTGATTCGGTCAATGCGTTACGGCAGGCTTCGGGATTGCAGCCTGTGCAATTGAATGCGCAACTCAACGCTGCAGCCGAAACCCATGCGCGTGATATGTCGCGACAAAATCGGCCCTGGCATTTTGGGTCGGACGGATCATCGCCGTTGGACAGGGCGATGAGGGTTGGATATACAGGGACATTTCTTGGCGAAGCGATTTCAGAGACCTACGAGACAGAATTGGAAACCCTTGCAGCCTGGATGGACGCTCCTGGCCCGCGTTCGGTGATCATGAACCCCGACGCGACAGAGATGGGGTTCGCATGGCATCAAGAACCAGGCGGCAAGCTTTGGTGGACACTTGAAATGGGGGCGTTGTCACGCTGAAGGTCGTTCGGTTGGTCATGTCCGCGGTTGGACGTAAGTGACATCGATGAGGTCATCGTCGATTAGCTACAAGCGCCACCGGTTTCCATCTCAGATCATTGCGCATGGTTATGACCGCACGTCCGTTTCAATCTGAGCTTGCGGGAAGTTGAAGAGATGCTTCTGCAGCGCGAGATTGACGTGTCTTACGAGACTGTCCGGCTTTGGGTCAGCGAGTACCGCAACGTGCGGGGCAATTACGCCACCAAGTTGCCATCTGCGCTCAGTTTCATGCCCGGATACCATTGCTCGAACTTGGTTCTGAGCGTTCCATCGAGGGTGCGGGCGCGGGTTTGAAGCATCAGGAGGGCGCCGCGTTTTGACAATCGAATTTGCTGGCGTTTGTCGAAGCGTTTTCCGACAACGGTGTTGACGGTGCTTTCAACGAAGCCGGTTGAGACGCGCTCGCCGTAGCGTCGTCGCTCGGCATAGTTCGGGATCATGTGTTTGCTGTTGGTGATGTATGGCTCAAATTCGACGGCTGATTTGCGCAGCGCCTTTATTGCTGGCGTAGTCCGTTTCGACCCTATCCAAATCCATGACCAGATCCTCGATCCCTAGTTTCCCTTCACGCAGGTTCCCGTTCCACAGGAAGCACTTGATCTGGCGAAGCAACCTGGCCAGCTTCTCGGCTTCCTCCTTGTTATGGTGGGCCGGTCCTGTCACGTATTGCTGCATGACGGTGAGGCGCATGGTGATATGGAACCAGTCCAGGATGTGCTCGGATGCCGGAGCCATGTGGCGGTAATGTTGATGACCGTATTTCCACCATCGGTCATGAATGTGACCGGCTGGTTTTCCTGCCAGCCCTGTTCTTTCAGTACCTCGTGCAGCCGCCGCTTGGGATTGGTATCATGGATTTGAACCAGTCCAAGATAGTGGCTCGGGCGGTCCGTAGGGATAGATTTGCCCACGGTGACTTCAAAATGGGATTGGCTTTTGTCACGTGAGCGGACATAGCCACCATCGATACCGACGGTGAAAGGCCCTTCCGGATTGGGAAGCCGCTCCCGCAAAACGGCGCTGGTCTCGATGAAGCTGAACTGCTCTTCGACCATCTCACCTTCCATCCGTGTCGCCACGCGGCCAAGGTGCCTGCGGATCGTGCCCGGGCTGAGCCGCGCATCAATCGGCAAGACATCCTTCAGAATGTCAGCCGTCACGCCGAATGACACCAGAGATGCCCACTTCGTTTCCAGTCAAAGCAGTTCTGGCGCTACATGGTCCGGCAGAAGTTCCGTCAGCGGGTTGAACGTTTTGAAAGCCCTATCATGACATTTGCAGTGATAAAAACGCGGGCTTGGTATGGTGACATCACCAAAGACAGTGCGATATCTGATCTGGTCCCGCGCCTTGGCGCGAAGTTTTCGTCGGCAACGCGGGCAGCAGGACCGCGCCGCACAGGATGTTGCGCATTGCGCGGACACAATTTCCTGCTGCAGTTTCAACATTAGGTTTTTTGCTTTCAGCGATGGAGAGACCAATTTCGCCAATGGTGTCAGAAGCTTTGGTGATCGCGCCAATCTGTTCAGTGTGGGTTGCGTCGTCCGGCGCGGTAAGCGTTACCGTGATTTTGGTGTCCATTTGCCTGTTGTCCTGCCTGCTTGTCGTTATGTGTCTGCATCTCGCGTCTGCATGATCGTCTGTCGGCTGGTCCCCATGTCGCGGGCAATGGCCGAGACCGTTTCGCCCTGCGTGATCCGCGTACGGACCTGCGCCTTGGCTCGCGCCAATCCGGACTGGGTGCGCTCGATCAAAAGATCGCGTTAGAATTGAGCAACCGCATTGATCACGCCCATGGTCAGTTTACCCGCAGAGCTCGTGAGATTGACGCCGCCAAGGGCTAGGCAGTGCACACAGATACCCAGATTTTCCAGCTTGGCAACGGTGGTGCTGACATCGATGGCATCCTGGCCAAGCCGGTCCAGCTTGGTCACAATCAGCACATCGCTCCTCTCCATCTTATCCAATAGACGGCTGAAGCCTTTGCGCCGTGTGATGGCGACAGAACCGGGCACGGTTTTTGTGGCGACACGATGCGGCTGCGCCTTGAAACCTGCCGCCTTGATCTCTTGAAGCTGATTTTCCGGGGTCTGCTCTGTGGTTGAGACTCTCGTGTAAGCAAAGGTTCTGGACATGTCCGCTCATTGTAAAGAAATGGGCGTCCAGGATCATTGGTATGTTCAATAGGTCGTCAAAATAATTTTGGGACATGCCTGAAGCGCCTGTCCGTAATCGCTCCTTTCTGAACACCCCTACCACACCTGTTGGCGCATCAGATCGCGATGATCGCCTGTCCTAAACCGCCTGTTCACCGCAACCCGTGAAAACTTGCCCTCCACCAACCGCTTGCGTGCCGCTATTTGTGCCATTGCAGCTTCCGCATCATCAGACAAGAAATTCGAAACCTGCCTGCCGGGAGCATCTGCCGAAACAACGTCTTCGAGAAAGCCACTCATGATGTCCATGTCCCTCCAGGCATCGTAGTTCTTCGTTTCATCCCGGCGCTCAATATATCCATGCGGCCCGCCGCAATCCTCGGGCGGGCAAACGCCGGAACCGCCAATGCAGGTCGGATTGAACTTTTTTGGGGGTGGGTTAATTGCCCCAACGCGGATCTCGTGTTCCAAGTGATCGCCAATATCGTAGGTGTACGAAAAAAATTCTACCCGCAAACCAAACTCCTGCAATGGCACAGCAGGGTCTGTTGCGTGCAATTCAAACGAGCCGTATCGTACCGCAAGGATATCGAAGGGAAAGAGATGAATGCCCTCCCTGCCCATCGCCACCTGCGGAATGCCATGTAGCTCGCGCAGGGTCGTCGACGTCGCCACCAGCACTCGCCGCCAGATCATTGGGCTGATCCCCAAAAGGCGAATTTTTAACTAGTAGATTTGCGGTGCGGCGGACATCAAAAAACCTTCCCAGCATCAATACCAAAACTCAACTACCCCGCACTTTGGGGTACTCTCCTTGTAGTCGAGGAAAGCACTGCGGACCCGACTGTTTCGGATGTCGAAGCACTTTTGGTGCATTCCAACGCGCCTCCGATACCGGGTCGATGGATGGATTCGGCCTTGGGCGGATCATAGCCGCGACATTTGCCGAACAGCATAAGGGATATTACTTTCGAAGCCTGGTGCCACGGGTTACAAGCCTGCTTTCGTATTCAACCGGCACAGAAGTTACAGAAGGTTCTATGACCTCACAACGTATAGCTACGAACCAATGCTCCGGCGATCAAAGACCATCCATCAGCGATGACAAAAAACGCAAGTTTGAATGGCAGGGCCACTGTCGCCGGCGGAACCATCATCATCCCCATCGACATCAGCACTGCTGCTACCACCAGATCGATGATCAGGAACGGAAGAAAAATGAGAAAGCCGATCTGAAAAGCACGAGCGATTTCAGACAGCATGAACGCAGGAATCAGTGCCGAAACTGGTGCTTCAGGGGACAAAGCAACATCCGCATTTGCTGGCCGGAGAGTAGAGATCGCATAAAATGTTTCAGGGTCGACACGAGATGCCATGAATGTCTTGAAAGGGATCAAAGCCTTTTCAATTGCAGGCTGCACTTCCAGTTCTTCGTTCATCA
Organism: Ruegeria sp. YKSE079; assembly: GCF_059612845.1. Lineage (NCBI taxonomy): Bacteria > Pseudomonadati > Pseudomonadota > Alphaproteobacteria > Rhodobacterales > Roseobacteraceae > Ruegeria > Ruegeria sp. YKSE079. The sequence continues at coordinate 254,502 of NZ_JBXWRJ010000001.1, forward strand.
TGGGATGTATTCCGGTAGCCCAGGCTTCGGTGAAGACCGGTTCCATGATGAAATAGGTCAGGAATAACGCGAGGCTGACGATCAACATATTGGGTGGCGATTGTTGCAGACCGATGCCTTGCCTAAGTATGGCTAAGACAGTTATCAAAAAAGGAAAACAGGTAATCATGATTGCCAGACCGGGCGCGATGCTTAGGACTGTGATCAGCAAAATAAGCTGGATGGTTCTGGCCGACAACGACCCGCCTTCGCCCAGAGACAGCGTGACTTCTTGCGCGATCGCCAGTTGTGGCAGCAGAATAAGGCATACCGCCAGTGTCGCAAACCGGATCGCCATTCGCTTCATCCCAGACCGTTCCGGAACTCGGCAATTTCAGTCAACCTAACAGCCAACTGACCAGAGTTTTCACCATCCAGCTCCTCCAGTTGCCCACGGGCAACCAATCGGTCTCCGACATAGAGTTCCACAGGGTCCTCCACTCGTTTGTCCAGTGTCAGAACTGCGTTTTCCCCCAGATTGAGTAACTCTCGAATGGCTGGGCGTGCGCGGCCGACCGAGACGGTAATTTCGATGGGAACTGAATCAAACGGGGTCTGGGCATCTGTGGTTTTGCTGTCTTCGATCATTTTTTTGAAAACTCTTTTGCCTGGTGAAGAAAGGCGGTGAGGGCGTCGTCTATCGATGCCATGAGTGAATTGAAATCCAGTTCCCGTTCGGAGGTGCCGATGGATAATTGTGCTTGCCCAGGCAGAAGTCTGGCGTCTTCGATCACCTCTACAGGCATTTGGAATTCGTGATCCAAAAGCGATGAGAGGCTGTAGCTGACGCCTTCGGGCACGACAACTTGAACAGGTTGAGCGATTTCTGCGCGCGCTATGTCTCGAAGCTGATCTGCGATATGATGAACGAGCCCCTTATCAATGGTTTGTGGAAGAACCAATGTCATCAGAGTTTGGAACATCGGTTCCAGTGACACGGTCATCTGAGTGAGAGCTTCTTGATAAGTAAAGGACAAGTCTTCGAGTGAATGAATCAGCTCGGCATTCAATTGAGCTTTGTCGTCTGACTGCGCCTTGATCGCATCTTCCCAGCCTGCGCTATAGCCACGTTCAAAAGCTTCCAGCCGCTGTTCCTCCAAGGCTTCGTCGGGCAGAACGTGCAACTCCGTTCCGATTATTTGGTGAGAGTCGAAATGCTCCAGTAGATGCGCGATGGACATCAGGCGTTTTCCTCATTCTCTTCTAACCAACTGCGCAGGATTTCGACTGTTTCTTCTTGTTTGTTTCCGATCATCGCACGCAGGCGCTCTACGGCGTCCGCAGGATTTTGGCCGGCGATGGCGGGAACTTGCCTTGCGTCGGCATTTTGGCCTGCGAGAGCCGCGACAGGATAGTTGCCGTCCTCAATCTCGCCGGTCAGCAACCGACTATCCGCATCCGATTGCGGTGGCGTCAATAAAGCTGCCGATGAGGCTTGTTTTCTAAAAATGGGTCGTACGACGAACAGACCAAGAAATAAGATGACTAGAACCAATGTCGCTAATTGAATCAGAGACATGATGTCGAAACTCACCTGATGCCAGAAGGAAGGCGCTGCAAGTGTCCCGGTCGGTTCAACGGCGGGCATATCCAATGATTTCAGTGTGATTACATCACCCCTTTCAGCATCAAATCCGACGGCCGAAGCAACAAGCTCCTTAAGCGCGTCAAGTTCTGCTTCGGGCAGCGGCTCGAAAGTCACAGCGCCGGATGTGTCGACAGATCTGGTTCCATTGACTAGAACGGCGACAGTCAGGCGTTTGACGGCACCTGGAACGCGCAGAATTTCGAGTTCGGTTTCCGATACCTCGTAGTTCACCCGCTCTCGTGTCTGGCTGGCTGTCGAGTTCGATTGGTCCCCTTCTGCAGCATCTCCGTCCGGAAGGTTCGAAGCGACCGTCACCTCCGAAGATTGGTTGCGCGAAGTGTCAGAACGCTCCTCAACATCGGTACTGATGGCGACCTTTCCATTCGGGTCGAACCGGCGCTCGCGGATGGACTCGGTTTGTGTCACCGCGTCTACACTAACCTCGACCACTGCATTGCCACTGCCAACACGCGCTTCGACCAGCCTCAGTATTTTTTCACGGAGTTGTCGCGCACGATCGTCCGAGGCGACAGTTGGTGAAGCGTCCTCCTGGGTTCCTATGATTGTGCCGTTGGCGTCAATTACGGTGACATTGTCCACCGAAAGCCCGCTGACGGCAGACGATACGAGGAATTTGATCGCCTTTGCTTGCTCTGTCGAAATCTGGGTTCCTGCGGGCAGCACAGATACCGAGGCGGTCGGTTTGATCTCGCGCTGGAAAGGGTTTGCGATCCCGTTTGCGATATGCACACGCGACTGTCTGATATGAGGGCTTGCGATGATTGTACGGGCCAGTTCTCCCTCTTTCGCGCGCCAATAGGCTGCGTCGAACATCTGTGATGTCGTGCCGAAACCAGTTAGCGAATCAAGCAATTCGTACCCTTTACCACCGTTGGTAGGTAGACCATCGCTGGCCAGGGTCATTCGCAATTCGTCGCGTTGTGCGTTGGGGACATAAATCGAACCACCGCGGATCTCATAAGGTATGTTTCGCTGATCCAGCGCGCGAACAACTTCGCCGGCTGCGCCTGTTTCTAACCCAGCGTAGAGCAGAGCCATCGGCGGTGTGGCTGCGATTCGTGCAATCGCTACGATGCCCAAAAAAATGCCCAAAACGGCTGCAATGACCGCAATTTGCTTTCTTTTGTCTAAACCTGTCCAGACAGTTTTTACCGGCTGCACACTCACCTCCGTTCCGCCGACTTTCTGTTCAGCGCAGCATCTGTTTGGACGATTGACCTTAACAATCGGTTAGTCCCTCACCGGTTAAGAGTCTGGTACGCAGACCGAGAGGACCGTCATGAGCGATGTGACCGCAAAACAGCGTGATACAACAAAACCAAAGGGAAAGTTGGGCCTCGTTTTGGCCGGTAGTCTCGCGTTGACAGGTGCGGCAACGGGCTACTTCATCACGTCATCCGGGTTGTTGAATAGTAGCGGGATTACGGCAAAAGGGGTTGAGAACGCGGGCGATGCCGGTACGGAACTCTCGGCTATACCGGAGATCGGATACATTGATCTACACCCAATTGTCATCTCGGTCGAGACGGGAGGAGATACCAGGCACCTTCGGTTTCATGCCCAGTTGGAGGTAGACGAGGCCTATCTGGCAGATGTGGAAAAACTCCGCCCGCGTATCCTTGACCTGCTCAACGGTTATCTGCGAGCTATCGAGCTTTCTGATCTTCAAAACCCGCTGGCCTTGACGCGGCTGCGTGGACACATGCTGCGCCGGATTAATATCGTCGTGGGTGATGGACGTGTCCGGGACGTGCTGATCATGGAACTCGTTTTGACTTAGGAGACCGAATTTGGAACTTATTGCGGATATCTTGATGGTCGCCGGTGCTCTGGGTGCCGGTTTGTACTGTTTCATTCTGGCCCGGCGCCTTAAACGTTTCAACGATCTGGAAAAGGGCGTTGGAGGTGCGGTTGCTGTCTTGTCATCTCAGGTAGACGAGTTGAATAAATCACTGGTTTCCGCGCGATCAGTTTCGGATCAGTCGAACTCAACGCTCCAAGATCTTACCGGTCGCGCCGAGGCAGTGGCGCAAAGATTGGAATTAATCATGGCGTCGATGCACGATATAGCTCCTGACGCCAAGGCCCCGGAACCTCGAGACGATAGGCGCGAACTCACGCCATCAGTTATTCCCGAGGGTGATAAGCAAGACGGTCGGAATGAGGTGCCGATCACTCACGAAGTTGGACCGTCGCCGGTCGGGCTAATGTTTCTTCGTCATGGGCGTACGATGGGCGGAACGGCACCATGAGATCGGTAGTGCCGCACAACGAATCCACTAACGGTCGAGGGGGCGCTCTTCTTCTGATTTCTGTGCTGATGATAGGCTCGGCCATCATTCGATTTGCAATGGAAGCTGGGCCTGCTCTCGCTAGGGAAATATCTGAGCAGACGGAAACCCCCGAATTGTCCGTAAACTCGGAGAATGAGACAGGCGACGAGGAGTTACGTCTGCTTCTTCGGGAATTCTCGAGACGTGAAACTGAACTTGAGAGGCGAGAGCGCACCTATCAGGATCGGATGAAAGCGCTCGAGATTGCAGATAAGGCAATTGAAAAGCGGCTTGAAGCACTGATCGAGGCAGAAGAAAAACTAAAGCAAACACTAGCTTTTGCGGAATCTGCATCCGAAAACGATCTGACCCGGCTTACGAGTGTCTATGAAAACATGAAGCCGAAAGAGGCCGCTGCGCTTTTCGAAGAGATGGACCCAACTTTTGCTGCCGGTTTTTTGGCACGAATGGCCCCAGAAAACGCTGCAGGGGTGATGGCCGGCCTCAGCCCTCAAGCTGCCTATACTATCAGTGTCGTTTTAGCCGGGAGAAACGCGGCTGTGCCAAAAGAATAACAGGCAGGTCGACGATGTTGTCAAGCGTTTTCAAGGGAGTATGGACGTGATTGGAATCATCGGAATTGCCGTGATTTTTGCGATGGTTTTTGGTGGCTACCTAGCTGCCGGTGGGAAAATGGCCATCATACTGAAATCGTTGCCATTTGAAATAATGATGATCGGAGGCGCCGCGGTCGGGGCATTCCTGATCGGCAACGACATGAGCGCAGTCAAGTACACGGTCAGGGATATCGGAAAGGTCTTCAAGGGACCGAAGTGGAAGCCGCAGGACTATAGCGATCTTTTGTGCTTGCTGTTTTCGCTTATCCGAATTGCCCGCAGCAACCCGGTCGAATTGGAGCAACATATCGAGGACCCTGAAAACTCAAGTTTATTTTCGAGCTATCCCAAAATACAGGCCGACCGCGAAGCCGTGGAGTTGATCTGCGACACACTACGGTCGGCGTCGATGAATTACGATGATCCGCACCAAGTAGAAGAAGTGCTGGAGAAACGGATGGAAGCCAGCTTTCATCATGCCATGCATTCCAGTCATGCGTTGCAAACTGTGGCAGATGGATTGCCCGCTTTGGGTATCGTTGCAGCGGTGCTTGGCGTGATCAAGACGATGGGATCAATCGACCAACCACCAGAAATTCTGGGAAAACTCATAGGTGGCGCATTGGTTGGCACTTTTCTGGGTGTGTTCTTGGCCTATGGGCTGGTCGGGCCTTTTGCAGGAAAACTGAAGGCCGTCGTCGAAGAAGACAACCATTTCTACCAGTTGATCAAAGAGGTGCTCGTTGCAAATCTGCACAATCATACCGCCGCCATGTGCATTGAAGTTGGTCGTCAGAATACGCCGACCCACAACCGGCCCGGGTTTTCCGACCTGGAAGAGGCGCTCAAGGAACTCAAAAAGACGGCGGCATGATGAGAGGACTGTTGTGTTTCGTAGCGTTGGTTTTGCTTTCCTCTGCGGCGTTTTCTGAACCCGTCACCGTGAAATCAGGTGAACACGGTGCATATACTAGATTGGTGGCTACAGTGCCCGCGGGAACGGAGTGGAGACTGGACCAGCAGGGGCATGTGGCAAGATTAACTGTTGAACTTGACACTGTGACTTTTGATCTGAGCGGGGTTTTCAAACGCATTTCCCGCACACGCCTGACTGAACTGAAACAGGAAAAACCGGGCAAGCCGTTGGAATTGGAATTAGGATGCAAATGTGTCGTGAATTCTTTTCTACATGCCGAAACAATGATCGTGATGGACATCGCGCCGGGAGATGCCGATAGACAAACCACCTCCGTTCTACCGCAAAAGCCGTCTGTATTGGCCGTTGCAAGCATGTTTGGTGAAGAGGAACTCCTTGGAAACACCGTACCACCGTTGTCTTTTCCGCTACTCAAAAAAGAAGCGATTCAGCTGAGATCCGGATCGGAAACAGCCGTGGCATCCAGGCTGATACGAGCGGCCGACCAGCAGGTTCTCGACCTTAATCTTGCCGACATAGGCCCGCGCAACACCATCGCCGCGGCTATCGGACAAGGCTTGTTGGTGGATTCTACTCTGTCCAATATATCGATCTCCACAGCGTTGGATCTCGAGTTGGACGCGATATCAACGGAGCAACGCTCGATAGCGCAACACCAGAACTGCGTTGACGACATTGAGTTCGGATTTGAACAATGGAGCGATGGGGCGCCATATGCCGATCAAATTGCGAATTCACGGTCGCGCCTCTATTCAGAGTTTGACCGGGTAAACTCGGAGCAAGCGCTGCAGCTTGCCCGCATCTACGCTTATTTTGGCTTTGGGGCCGAAGCCGAGCAGGTATTGCAGCTGGCCAGTACCGAAATTTCAGATCACCGGTTTGTCACCGCAGTGGCTTTTTTGACTGAGGGCAAATCGCTGGAACCGCCACATCCATTTACTAACCAACAAGGGTGCGACACAGGAGTAGCGTTGTGGGGGTTACTGGCCGATGGATTCCTGGCAAGTGATGCCAGACTTCCCGCAATTGAATTGGCATTTGCCCGATTGCCGCATCACTTGCGCAACCTCTTCGCGGATGACGTGGCCAGAATTTTCGCCGAAGCAGGCAAGGTTGAAGCGGCTCGGCGCGTCCTGACGTTGATTGAAGGACAGGGATTGTCAGGCGGCGCGGAACTGAACTTGGCCAAGGGCGAGATGGCGCGTGTGGAGAGGGATCTCCATAAGGAGGAAGCTTTCTTGTCAGCTGCCGCTACAACGGAGCGCCAGGTTGATGTCGCTCCGGTCGCACTGATCAAACTAATTCAGAAACGGTGGGCTGAACGTAGCGCCGCGACCGAGCAGGATGTCGAGTTGGCGGCCTCCTTTGCACTGCAATACCGCCAGTCTGAACTTGGTCAGAAACTGGCGTTGACGCATATTCTGGCGTTGGCTTTGAACAATCAGTTTGACCAATCATTTGCCAAGTTGCCAAATATCGTTGGGGGAAAGGGTGAATCTGAAGACGTGCGAACGCTTGATCAAGTTGTGACCTTGCTGGTCGAACGCGCCGAAGACTTGACTTTTTTGCGCCACGTACTGAGGTTGTCCACCGATCAGATCGGCGTGTTGTCCAGTCAAACGGTCTCCGATATTGCCGAACGGCTGACAGACATGGGATTTGCCCACGCGGCCGTCCCTTTTGCCAAGTATCTCGGGCAAGGGCGAGAACCTTCGAAACACTCGACTACACTGGCGCGAGTATCCCAGGGAATTGGACAGCCGCACAGATCGTTGTTGGAGTTGGACGGTGAAGAAGGTGAAGCTGCAGACTGGTTGCGGGTTCGTGCCTATTCGGACGTCGGAGATGCCGATCGGGCGGTTGAAATCCTGAGGCGACTTGGCGATACCGAAGCGATGGCACGCCTGCTTTGGCTGTCCGAGGATTGGACACAGGCACAAGATTTGGACGCAGAGAAATACTCCAGACTGGCGGAAATGGCCGCAAAACTGGGGAGTGCGGAACCGTCTTCTGATGAACCACCATTGGCGAGTGCAAGAACTATGTTGAAGGCGAGTCAACAAGAACGCGCGGACATCGCTGATATGCTGAATGCTCTGGAAAAAAACTAGTCTATTGAGTGTCCGACTCGCCGCAAATGCAAGTCGCTAACTGAACAACCTGTCGCCTTTGGAACAGAAAGTGCGCTGACCCGGTGCAACCGTTTTACCATGACCGGGATCATTCCAAAGCCAATTCACCGTCGGGCGACAGGTACGGATCTTGTCGCGATATGAGCGAATGAAACCTTCGCTTTTCTTGATACGCGACAGACGGAATACACAATGACGGGAAAATCTGTGCTGCGGCTGGCCGTGGACATTGGTGGAACCTTCACCGATACGGTGCTGGTTCAGGGGACCGATCACATCCTTGCCTCGGCTAAAACGCTGACAACCCATACCAACCCAGCCCAAGGAGCGATGCAGGGTGTGCAGCGGGTTTTAACCTTGGCTGGGCGTCAGCCGGTAGAGGTGAAAGGGTTCATTCATGGAACCACTTTGGCGACAAACGCCCTGATTGAAAAACGGGGTGCACGGGTTGTAACGGTAACCACCCAAGGGTTTCGCGATATTCTGGAAATCGCCTATGAACGGCGGTACGCACAATATGACATCAACCTTGAAAAACCTGATCTTCTGGTTCCGCGCGAACGCGCCTTGACGATACAGGAGCGCACGTCTGCAGATGGTGGCGTTCTGGTTCCGCTCAAGGCGCATGCGATCGACGCATTGGCTGAGCAAATTGAAGCATCAGGTGCCCAGGCGGTGGCAATCTGTCTTTTGCACTCCTATGCCAATCCAAGTCATGAACGAAGGTTGCGCGATGCTTTGCAACAAAAGCTCCCGCACTTGGCGGTGTCGCTGTCAAGTGATGTCAGCCCAGAGGCGCGAGAGTTTGATCGGCTCTGCACGACGGTTGCCAACGCGTTTATCCTGCCACTAATGCGGACGTACCTGGACGAGTTCGCCAAGAGTTTTGCCTCAGAAGGGATTGTTTGCCCGATATTGATGATGACAGCTGGCGGTGGCATGTGCTCGCTCGACAGCGCCAGAAGGTTTCCAATCCGCCTGGTGGAATCCGGTCCCGCGGGGGGCGCAATTCTCGCAGCCCGAATTGCGGCGCAAGCCGGGTTGGACCGGGTCGTATCGTTCGACATGGGAGGCACCACCGCGAAACTTTGTTTGATCGACGAGGCCCGGCCCCAGACTGCTCGTCAGTTCGAAATCGCGCGGGCGGCCCGGTTCGTCAAAGGGTCCGGAATGCCGGTCCGCATTCCCGTGATCGAGATGATCGAAATCGGAGCCGGTGGCGGTTCGATCGCGGCGGTGGATCGTTTGGGGCGAATGACGGTGGGACCCCAAAGTGCAGGGTCCGAGCCAGGCCCGGTCGCATTCGGTCGCGGCGGCAACAAACCAACCGTTACCGACAGCGATATTGTTCTGGGCTATATCCAGCCGGACAGCTTTGCCGAAGGGAAGCTGCATGTCGATAGTGACGCCGCGCGGGACGCGTTGAAGCGTCACATCGGACAAAACCTCGAGATCGATCCATTGCAGTCAGCGGACGGCGTCACTCGGATCGTGGATGACAACATGGCCAGCGCAGGACGTATGCACGCAGTTGAATCAGGAAAGGATCTGGGTGAGCGGACGATGATTGCTTTTGGAGGCAATGGCCCGTTGCATGCTACCCGAGTGGCCCGCGCTGCCGGCGTTAACCGCATCGTGATCCCCTCCAGCCCCGGCGTTGGGTCTGCTGTGGGATTTCTCTTCGCTCCGGTTGGTTTCGAAGTCATCCGCAGTCGATATTCCCTTCTAGATCAGATAGATATGCCGGCGATCAATGCGGTTTTTTCCGAAATGATTGCGGAGGCTCAAGCTGTCGTCGACCAAGGGGCGGCCGGTTCGATTACCTATACCCAGCGCAGCGCATTCATGCGCTATCATGGTCAGGGGCATGAGATCGAAATTCTGTTGCCGGATAGACCACTGGAAGACTTTGATGTCGAACCGCTTCGCACGGCATTTGAAACGGAGTACCGGCAACAGTTTTCACGCCCGGTGCCGGGGATGGAAATTGAAATCCCGAACTGGTCTGTTCGCGTAGCGACACCCAATCTTCCGGCTCCGCGAATACCCAAACTCAAAAAGACGAAAAATATTTCCTCATCGGATAGAAGACCAATCTATTGCGACGTCGGAGGTGGTATTGTCCAAGCCGGAGTATTTTCTCGAACTGTACTAAAGCCGGGCGACCTGATCATCGGTCCCGCCCTTGTCACCGAGCCGCAGACGACAACGCTCGTTTCGGCTGACTTTGTCGCTCAGGTTGATGCCATAGGCAATCTGGTTCTGACCCGGAAAGAAAAAGGAGCGGCCCATTGACCGACCTTTCCCCCACCCGCCTGCAGGTTATGTGGAACCGTCTTTTGGCGGTTGTCGAAGAGCAGGGTCAGACGTTGATACGGGCTGCGTTTTCACCCATCGTGCGGGAATGTGGTGACATTTCTGCCGGAATATTCGACGTTCAGGGTCGCATGCTGGCCCAGGCCGTCACCGGAACACCGGGCCATATCAACACAATGGCCGAAGCAGTAATGCATCTGCGAGAGCGATTCCCGGTTCAAAACATGAAACCGGGCGATATTTACATGACCAACGATCCCTGGTTGGCCTCGGGACACTTGAACGACTTTCTGCTGATGATGCCCGCCTTTCACAAAGGGCGGGTTGTTGGCTTTACCTCCTGCACGTCACATCTGGTCGATCTGGGCGGTCTGGGGATGGGACCGGAAGGGTCCGATATCTATGATGAAGGCCTGCTAATCCCTCCGTGCAAGCTGGTCGACCAAGGCGAACTAAACGCCTTGTTGATGGACATCGTCCGCGCCAACTCGCGGGAACCCATCGCCAATGAGGGTGATATTTATGCCCTCATCGCTTGCTGCGAAGCGGGGGTGAAGCGTTTAAAGAGCATGATGGAAGAGTTCGGTCTGGACGACCTTGATGCACTGGGGCAGCACATCATCGATACGTCCCGCCGCGGTACGCTGGAGGCCATCGCTGAGGTTCCGTCTGGCGTCTATCGCAACATGCTGCGCATGGACGGATATGAGAAAGAGCTGGAGTTACACGCAACGCTCACCGTATCCGAGACTGGCATGCATGTAGATTTTGCGGGCACGTCGGGCTGTTCGAAAAAAGGGATTAATGTTCCGCTCAATTATGCCACGGCTTATACGGTTTTTGCGCTAAGATGCATCGTGGGTCCCGACATTCCTAACAATGCCGGTTCACTGGAGCCCTTCACCGTCGATGGCCCTCCGGGGTGTATCCTGAATGCGCAGCGTCCGGTGCCCGTGGCCATGCGCCATACTTTGGGACAGGTGACGCCCGATCTGGTTCTGGGTTGCCTCCATCAGGCACTGCCCGACAAGGTTCCGGCCGAAGGTGCATCGTGCATGTTCGACCTGCCCATGCGACACGCGCCCGAAGTGGCGGCCATTGGTGGGCGTGAATTTGCCATCGAACCAGTCCACAATGGCGGCACCGGCGCCCGACCACATGCCGATGGCCTGTCTGCTACTGCCTACCCATCGGGTGTCTATGGCAGCCAAGTGGAGATCACTGAAAGCGTGGCTCCGGTAACGATTTGGAAGCGCGAACTGCGACCGGATTCCGGCGGACCAGGAAAGTACCGCGGCGGTCTGGGTCAAAGGATCGAATTGACCTCGGCCAATAATGCGCCTTTTGTCGTATTTCTGTCTGTCGAGCGTTTGAAATTCCCGGCGTTGGGGCGTGAGGGCGGTTTGCCCGGTGCGCCTGGTCGAATTCGAATCGACGGACGCACGGAAGACATTTCCGGTAAGGGTGAGTTGCGCGTTGAATCCGGCGAGCGCCTGATTTTTGAAACTCCAGGCGGCGGCGGCTTCGGGCCGCCGTCGCAGCGTGACCCGAATGCACTGGCATTGGATAAGGTACGGGGGCTAGTGACCGTCGAAGGCGCAAAACATTATGGAGATGGGTTATGATTTCTCCGATGCCGCACATCGCCACAATGGCGCCATACGCCTTGGCCGATCTGGGCAAGCCGGGCACCGTGTCAATGGCACAGAACGAAAGTTCATTTCCGGTCAGCCCTGCTGCACTTGCTGCGGGACAGAGGGCGCTCTCGAACAGTCTCCTCTATCCCGATCCCGATTGGACGGAACTGCGCTCGGCAATCGCCGAAACGCATGATTTGGACCCGCAGCGCATATTGTGCGGCGCCGGCTCGATGGAACTTATTGGATGTCTGGTCCACGCTTACGTTGGACCCGGGCAAGGGCTGCTGAGCACTCAGTACGGTTATGCTTTTGTCAGGACAGCGGCCGGGCAAGCCAATGCTGAGCAAATCTTGGCTCGGGAGGTCGCGATGACTGTTTCTGTCGACGAAATCCTCGCCTCCTGTCGCCCCGGTATTAGCGTCGTTTTTTTGTGCAATCCGGGGAACCCGACCGGCACCCTGATCCCGAACGCCGAAATTCTGCGGCTGCGCCGCGCGTTGCCGCAGGATGTCTTGCTGATTGTTGATCAGGCCTATGCGGAGTTCTGCGATGTCGGGCAGCCACCTTCAGAGATTTTTGCCTTGATCGACCTCGGCAATACCGTGATCCTTCGTACATTTTCCAAGGCTTACGGTTTGGCCGGAGCACGGGTGGGGTGGGGTTACTTTCCCTCTGAAGTTGCCGAACAGGTTCGAAAGCTGTTGAATCCCAATAATGTTTCGATCGTGTCCCAAGCTATGGCCGCTGCTGCAATGCGTGACCAAGCCCAATTGTGTGAAGTCGTTTCAAACACTGCCGCGCTGCGCGACGGGTTTGCCGCGGATATGCGTGGGTTAGGGCTGAACGTGCCTCAATCCCACACCAACTTCGTCTTGCTGCAATTTGATAGCGTGGATGCTGCGAGCCGTGCGGATGCCGCTTTGCAGGACGGTGGCCTGCTGATGCGCGGCATGGGGGGTTACGGCTTGCCGAATTGTCTTCGGGCAACAATCTGCGCGCCTGAAATCATGAACCGGGTTCGAAGCGTTCTGAAAGAAGTTTTGTCATGACTGATCCCCGCACATTGGCCAAGATCGGTGTTCTGGTCCCTTTCACCAACACCAATCTGGAACCCGATCTGGAACTTATGCGTCCAGCGGGTGTCACACTGCATTTCCAGCGCCTCGGCGGCTATGACGTTGACGAGATCCCGGGAGTCGAACAGATGGCGGGGCTGGGAGCCTCGGATATCGAGCACGACCTGAGAATGATCTCGGGGGTGCGGCCTCAGGTGGTTCTGTATGGCTGCACCTCGGCTACACTGACACATGGACCGGCGTTCGATGAAGATCTGGCGGAACGGATCAAGGAAGGTTCAGGCGCAGCCTCGATGACTGCAGCCGGTTCTCTGATAGCAGCGTTGAAGGCCTTAAGTGTCAAGAAGGTTGGTTTCTCTTCGCCCTATGTCGGAGCGATTAACGATCAGGCAGTAGATTTTCTTGTGCAAAACGGAATTGAAACTGTGGCCCGCGCTGATATCGGGCGCGAGCTGGGTAACTATGGTCAAGGTGAGTTGGCACCGGACGAGGTTTTTGATCTTGCCTGCCGGGCCGACCACCCCAAGGCACAAGCAATCGTGCTGAGTTGCACTGACATGCGCTCTGTTGAGGCCATCGAGCGGATCGAAGCTGCCCTGGGCAAGCCAGTCGTAACCTCGAATCAGGCGCTGATGTTCTGCCTGATGCAGCATCTGAACCTGGCGCGACATGAACAGTTGCCGGGTCGCCTGTTCGACAGATTATGATCGGGGATGCGCTGTTTCATTTCTCTACCCGTAGCGAAAGACGTCGTCCCTGCCTTACTCCGATTGCAACGGCGTCTTGGGGTAGGGCGCGTAGTTCCGCCAGAAAATCTGCATCTGACACTCGCCTTTCTGGACAATCAAAGCCACGAAGTGCTTGAGGCGATACACGAGAGTTTGCAACTTATTCAGGCGCCTCCGTTTTCGGTGACTTTGACGGGATTGGACCAGTTTGGTTGGTCTGTGCATCTAAAGGTGCAAGAAAACCCTCGACTTGATGCACTGCATGGTCGGGTTCAGGCGGCTGTGCGCCACGCCGGCATCTTCTTGCCGCGTCGACGCTTTCGTCCACATGTCACGGTTCTACGCCTCAAACCCACGCGGTGCTTGCCGCCCTACCCTCCGGATTTAACCGGTTTGGAATATCCGGAAATGGAAGTGTCTCAGTTTGCACTCTATGCCTCGACATTGCTGCCAGATGGAGCGCGGCACGAATGTCTTGCCGAGTATCCGCTGGCGCCGGAAAACTGACGGATAGCAGGGTGGTTTAGGGCGCGTCGTAGATCAAGGCGGCCACGTCCGAGAACCGGCTGGTCGGATGAATGAGGCTCAACACGGTATCTCGAATTTCGGCAGCACGGGCGGCACCGATAGCGGGAGTGGCAAACTCCATGTACTTCTTGATCACCTCTTCGCGGCTCATCGGGGCTTCGGGGCCACCCCTTGCATGGGTGTCGCCCGACTCTAGTACCTGACCGTCGATTGTCGTGATCTGAACATCGGCCCAACGCCCCTGCGGAAACCGCTCGCTGTGGCATGTCGCTTCGGCTACCGAGATGCGCTGCATGAACCCGGCCACAACCGGGTCATTCAACCCTGCACCGCATATGTGCTCAACCCCAATCCGACCGTGGACTGCCTGAACAGCCACAGCAAAAGGCAGCGAATACTGCGCCTGACTGGTTGTGTCTGGCAACCCGGAATAAAGACAGGCAGCTTGATGGAAGCTGTTGATATGCAGCCCGGCGATCTGCTCGTGAGCCAGATCATGCTCGATCATCAAAGCGCGGGTGGCGTCAATGGCGGCGTGAGCCCAACGGCAAATCGGGTAGGGCTTCACATATTGATGTTCCATCTGCCAAAACTGCCCCAGATCGGCCCAATAAAGTGCGGCACGTTCTTCTTCGATTGTAATCGCCGGCGCACCGGTAAACCCGCGCTCGGCTAGGATTGCCGCTGACATCCCAACCATTGCGCCCCATCCTGAACCGTCATGCAGCATGGTGGGGTTGGCGATCTCGCGCATCATCTGGCTGCGCGGACCGTGGTACTCAGCGATACCCAACCCCTGTCTCAGCTGATCCACAGTATGCCCCCTCAGGCGCGCGGCCATCGCGGCCACACCCAACGCATTCCACGCGCCCGAGGTGTGATAGTCGCTGACCGTAGCATGCAGGGCCATACCCGCCCGACCCGCGATTTCGTACCCCACGATTATTGCCGCCAAAGCCTCGGGACCCAAAAGGTCGGGACAGCGCTCGGCCAATGCTGCAAGCGCGGGGATCACAACGACCCCGATATGACCCTTGGTCGGATTGTATCCGTCATGCCCGTCGAGATTGTCGGTCTGAGTCGCAGCAGCGTATGCAGCGCCCGCCATACTGACGCGACGACCATCAAAAGGCATTCGAGCGCTGAATGCGGCGTCCGTTGAAGCATATAAAAGCGCCGCAGTATCCCGTGCGATCAACCCAGCCTCCATCGGGCCGGAAGCGATCAGAATACCCAAGGTGTCCAAAGCCATCAACGCGGCTGCGTCCCGCGCGCTTTCCGGCATGTCTTCAGGGCGGCAACTCAGTACGAAATCGGCAACTTTGGAAAAATTGTCGGTCATGTCAGCCTCTCAGGCGTGAGCCGGCGGGGTCAAAGAGTGGTTCACTCAGGATTTTGGCCTTGTGCGGTTTGCCAAGAATGAAAATCTTGACTGAATCTCCTGGCCCTGCAACGGATGGGTTGGAATACCCTATAGCCAGAGATTTTCCGACCGAATAGCCGTAGGCGCCCGACGTTACCCGACCGACGGGCCGACCATCTTGAGTAAAGATCGGCTCGCCGCCAGTTGCGTCTGCATTGTGCTCCGCCTCGACCTCGAAGATCGATAGCACCTCACGTGGGGCGTTGTCCTTGACTGCCATATAGGCGTTCTTGTGCAGAAAGTCCTTGTCCAGCTTAATCAGCCCAGACAGCCCGACTTCTTGTGGCCAGTACTCCTGAGAATACTCACGCCCCCACGAGCCATAGCCCTTTTCGATCCGCAAGCTTCCCAGAGCCCGGCCACCAACCGGACCGCCGCCAAACTCTTTCGCGGCTTCCAAAAGTGCCGAATAGAGTCTTATCTGGTCCTCATCGCTGCAGTGTAACTCCCACCCCAGATCACCGGTAAAGCTTACCCGGATCGCAAGACAGGTTACGCCGGCTACCTCGATGGTCTGCGATCGCATGAACCGGAAGGCCTCGTTCGACAGATCTGCGTTGGTCAGCCGTTGCAACAGGTCGCGTGATTTCGGGCCAGCTACGTTAAAGCCCGCAATCCGGTTTGTGGCGACCTCGAATGTGGTATCGTCGGGCAAGGGCACCATGTTGAAGAAGCGTTGATGATAGCGTTCAGCCATACCCGAGCCGACCATCATGTATTCGTCTTCCTCCACCTTGGTGATGGTAAAATCTCCTGCCACACCACCGCGCACCGAGATCAGAGGTGTCAGGCAAGACCTACCAATTTCCGTTGGTACGCGATTGGCGACCAGACGATCCAGCCAATCATGTGCTCCCGGCCCTTTAACGACGTAATTGGCGAAGTTCGAGATATCGATCACGCCAACGCTTTCGCGCAGCATGTTTACTTCTCGACCCACCGGCTCCCACCAGTTCTGGCGGGTAAAACCGTTGGTTTCGATTGTTCCGGGCTGATCGGCGAACCAAAGCGGATGTTCCCAGCCACAGTTCAGGCCAAAGACACACCCCATCTCCTTTTGCAGTTCATACGCCGGACGCACACGAGCCGGGCGACCCGCGCTGCGTTCCTCGTTCGGGAAATGGATGGCGAAGCGGTGGGTATAAACATCCTCCACTCGTGCCTTGGTGAACTTCTTGTCTGCCCAGTCGCCAAAGCGGGCCAGATCCCAAGCAAACATGTCATATTGCGGTTCGCCCTCGATCATCCATTGAGCGGCCAGCAGACCCAGGCCGCCCGACTGCGAAAAGCCAGGGATGATGCCGGTACAGCAGAAGTAATTCTTCAGTTCCGGGACCGGGCCCCAGATCGCGTTCGAATCTGGAGACCAGATCATCGGGCCGTTGATCACCCGCTTGACGCCAGCGGTGGCGGCAACCGGGACACGCTCGGTCGCGCGGATCACGTTTTCCATGATCCTGTCCAAATCATCTGGAAACAGGTCATGCGCAAAGTCCAGTGGCGTGCCGTTTTCGGCCCAGAACCGCATGTCTTTCTCATAGGCCCCGATCAGCAACCCATTACCTTCCTGGCGGAAGTAGTACTCGCCATCCCGGTCGGCGATCGAGGGCAGACGGCGGCCCAGATTGGCAACTTCGTCAATCGCCTCGGTCACGAAATACTGGTGCTCAGTCGGTTGCAGAGGCAGTTCGATCCCGGCCATCGCGGCCACTTCGCGACCCCAAAGGCCGCCGGCATTCACCACCCACAGCGTGTGGATGTCGCCTTTTTCTGTGCGCACGATCCAAGAACCATCAGGTTGTTGTTCGGTGCCGATAACCGGGCAGAACCGCTCGATCGTAGCACCCATCTTCCGGGCGCCTGCGGCGTAGGCCATGGTTACACCGGACGGGTCCACATTGCCGCCATCGGGTTCGTACATGATGCAACGAATGTCTTCGAACTGAGCCAGCGGATGAAGCTCCATAGCCTGTTCGCGGCTGACTTCGTAGAAGTTCAAGCCATAGAACTTCGCCTTGGCTTCCTGCAGGCGCAGCTGGTGTTCGCGGTTTTCGGTCTGTGCCAGATAAAGTGAGCCAGGTTGAAAAACCCCGCAACCCTGTCCGGTTTCCTTTTCCAGTTCCTTGTACAGGTTCATCGTATAGTGCTGGATACGGGTGACGTTATTGTTATCGTGCAGCCCGTGGATGTTCGCCGCCGCGTGCCAGGTCGATCCGCTGGTCAGCTCGTCCCGTTCCAGCAGGACGACGTCTGTCCAGCCGAGCTTTGCAAGGTGATACAGGATCGAACAGCCGACCAAGCCACCTCCTATTACGACCGCTTGGGCGTGGGTTCTCATGGGGCTTTACTCCTGAATCCTGAACGATGTCAGACCATCGCAATTTTCAGGGAGTCAGCCACAGTTGCAACCCGGCGTATGCTCTGATCCCGACATCCAAGGTCGGGATCAGAGCAGGTTTTCCTGAAATTGGTTTTATCTACTTGAAAAATCTTGGATGTCAGTAAGGTGCTTCGACATTGTTCATCGATACATAGACAGATTTCATTTCGCTGAAGTGGTTTATTGCCAGTTTCGAGTTCTCGCGTCCCACGCCGGACATCTTTGACCCGCCAAAAGGCGCTTCGACGGGGGCAAGATTGTAGGTGTTGATGTAGCAGGTACCGGCCTCGAATCCGGCAGCTACTCTGTGCGCGCGGGACAGATCGTTGGTGAAGACGCCGGCAGCCAAACCGAATTCGGTGTCATTGGCGCGGATCATGACCTCTTCTTCGGTGTCAAAATCTAGCACTGACATGACCGGGCCAAATATCTCTTCGCGCGCGATGGTCATGTCGTCGGTCACGTCGGAGAACACGGTGGGTAGTACATAAAAACCTTCGCCTTCAACCCGCGCACCACCATAGACCAGCCGCGCGCCTTCAGCTTTGCCTTTTTCAATGTAGCTCAACGCGACGTTCATTTGGTTTTCGCTGACCATCGGGCCGAAATTGGTTTCCTCATCCAGAGGATCACCAATTTTCGCGTTTGCCAACCGCTCGGACAAACGCGTCAGAAACTCTTCCTTGATGCTCTTGTGCACAAACACCCGGGTTCCGTTGGAACAAACCTGCCCAGAGGAATAGAAATTGCCCAAAATGGCACCCGACACTGCGTTTTCGATATCGGCGTCGTCGAATATAATCATCGGAGATTTGCCGCCCAGTTCCATGGTGACATGTTTCATTCCGCCCGCAGCGGCGGCATAAACCTTGCGGCCCGTGGGTACCGAACCGGTCAGCGAGACCTTGGCCACGCGCGGGTCGGTCACAAGGCTTGCGCCCACATCGCCATAGCCTTGTACCACGTTGTAGATTCCCTTGGGGGCGCCAGCCTCGATCAGGATCTCGGCCACTTTCAATGCGGACAGCGGCGTTGTTTCAGAAGGCTTGAACACCATCGTATTTCCGCAGGCCAATGCCGGGGCCCCTTTCCAGCAGGCGATCTGTGTGGGATAATTCCATGCGCCGATGCCGACACAAACCCCCAATGCTTTGCGGATCGTATAGACGAAATCGCCGCCACCCAGCGAGATGTGCTCTCCGGTTAACGATGCGGCCAGACCGCCGAAATATTCCAACGCATCCGCACCGCTGGTCGCGTCGGCCACCAGTGTTTCCTGCAGTGGTTTTCCGGTGTCGTGGGTTTCGATGGTCGACAATTCGCGATTGCGCTCACGCATGATGTCAGCAGCGCGGCGCAACACACGTCCGCGCTCGGTTCCGCTCATGGCTTCCCAGGAGGTTTGAGCGGTTTTTGCGCTGGTCAGTGCTTTGTCGGTGATGGCGGGTGTTGCTGAATGCAGCCGCGCTATGACTTCGCCTGTCGCTGGATAGACGACGTCTATCGGTGCACCATCCACGTCCTCGACGTATTCGCCGTCGATAAAGTGGCTGGCCTTGGGCTGGAATTTCATGCCGTATCCTTCTCGCGAATTTGCACCAACCGCGCATAGTTGCGGGTCTGTTTCCATTGCACTATCGGTTGTTGATCCGTCAGTCAATAAACGTGCGACCTGTGTTTTCGGCAGCCAGGAAAATCAGCGCCCTTGAAAAATCCCCATTAATGTTCTATATATGTTCTCATCGTGGCTGAGGATATTCTGATGACCCACCCGTTGCAAAGATCGGCCCTGAATGGCCCCGGAAACGACTATCACCTGTTGCCTGTGACAGATAAGCAGATGCGGTACGCTCGCGCGACCGCAGAGAAATCTGCATTGGAAATTCCGGTAGAGGCGCAGCGCGACCGGCGGTCGCTATCAGACTGGATATCGGCCCACAAACCGCGCGGCACATCACCCTTTGACAACTATCCGACCGGAAAACAGGTAGCCTTTGCGGAGCGTATCGCAAGGGCCAAGCATCGCCATGTCCCGTCAGAGTGCTTTCGTGACAAGGCAGCTATTGCAGCATGGATCGAGCGAAACCGATGAGTGCGCTCAGGTTTGACGCGCCCGCCCGTAAAGGGCGACCGCTGCGGCGACGAATAACCCCAGCAACACGTAACCGGTTATTGCTTCAGCAACGGCAATGGCCCGGCACAATCCACCCGGATGCAGGTCACCGAACCCGACGGTCGTGAACGTCACATACGAAAAATACAGAACATCGCTGGGCTGCTTGGCACCGATCACGCACAAATCGGTATAGCCAAAAGATCCGTAGGCGGCGGCGAAAAGGAACGGAACGACCTGAATGAAAGATACAGCCATCAGCAAAAGCTGATGCTTGGCTTTGTCGATGCGAGTTGCGTGAATCCAGATTTGTGACAACAGCCAGACAGCAAGTACGAAAGTTGCCACTGTTCCTATGGTATCGCCTGCGGTTTCGGGACTGAGCCGCGACAGAAAGAAAAAGGCCAGGCTGCTGACGACAACCAGCCCGAATGCCCCTAGCAATGTGGGCCACCATTCCTTCAATCGGAACGCGATCCGCGCCATTTCACCGCTCCAGTTGTACTAGCTTATGTCTTTACGCGCGCTCAAAGCCGCATTGATGGTGCCATCATCGAGATAGTCGAGTTCGCCGCCTATCGGCACACCCTGCGCCAATGAAGTCAGGCGCACCTGCCCCTGTAGTTGGTCGGCGATGTAATGGGCGGTTGTTTGGCCGTCGACTGTTGCGTTCAAAGCAAGAATGATTTCGGTAATCCCTTCGGTGACAACCCGATTTCTGAGACGGGGAATGCGGAGTTCATCGGGGCCTACGCCATCCAGCGCAGACAGAGTTCCACCCAGCACGTGATACCGCCCCTTGAACACGCCTGCCCGCTCCATTGCCCAGAGATCCGCGACATCTTCGACGACGCAAAGTTCACCCGAAGCGCGATCTTCATCCTCGCAGATGTCGCAGATATCCGAGGTGCCGACATTGCCGCAGTTGAGACACTCTCGAGCTGAGACGGCGACGGCACGCACGGCGTCAGACAATGGCGTCAGCAGCAATGCGCGTTTCCTGATTAAATGCAGAACCGCGCGTCGGGCTGATCGCGGTCCGAGGCCGGGCAGCTTGGCCATCAGTTCGATCAGATTGTCGATATCGCGGTTGGAACTCACCCATGCGCCTCATTTTTATCGGGGCACAGGTAGCCCCAATCATCTGCCGTGCAGGTGCTATTATCAGAACGGTAGCTTGATGTCTTTGGGAAGCCCCAAGCTTTCGGTTAGTCTGGCCATCTCTTCCTGAGCTTTCTCGGCAGCTTTGGCCTGGGCGTCCTTGATAGCGGCCAGGATCAGGTCTTCAACCACCTCTTTGTCGTCACCGTTGAAGATCGACGGATCGATATCGAGAGCCATGAGATCGCCCTTGGCTGAGGCCGTCGCCTTGACCAGCCCGGCGCCCGATTCGCCAATGACCAAAACGTTGTGCAGATCTTCCTGCATCTGGGTCATCTTGGTCTGAAGCTCTTGCGCTGACTTCATCATCTTGGCCATGTCGCCAAGCCCGCCAAGTCCTTTAAGCATGGTTCTTTCTCCTGCATTTCGGTTTGACGCCTAGATACGGGTGCAAACTGGTTGGCACAAGGGGCACGCGTTCCCATCCGTCGTTTCAGTTTTCGCCGAGACAACTCCTTCGGTTGGGCCGGGCATCGTGGAGGCATCCCCGTGCGACGTGGGTGAGACAGGTCAGATCACGCGGACATCATCTAGCCCGTCTTTAGACGTGACTGAGCAGCAGATCGAGCGAAGGGATCGAGGATGTTCATAGTCCCATGGACGACCTCGATGCACTGTTGCCCGTTCATCCCAAATCAGCACATCACCCACCGACCACTGATGGGAATACACGTATTCGGGGCGTGTGCAAAACGTCATCGCCTCTGCAAGTATTTCCTGGCTTTCTCCATGGCCCAACCCCTCGATGGCAAAAGCGTGCGAGGCAATGAACAAGGCCTCATCGCCGGTTGTTGGATTGGGCCAGATCGCGCGCCACGGGCGATCGGGCCAGCGGGTCATTCGAGACAATGCGGCGAGTTCGGAAGAGATCTGGGCGCGGGAGTGAGACAACCGATGCCATATGATCGCATTTTTTAGTTTCGATTTAAGGGTTTCAGGCATGTCCGCCCACGCTGCCCGCGTCGAGGCAATTTCTGTCTCTCCACCCGAAGGGGGAACAACACGCGCAGTCAGAATGTTGACCAGCGCAGGAGTGGGCAAGAAAGTGCTGTCCGTGTGCCAGAGCATATTGGCTTGCAGGTCAAGCAGCCGCAGATCATCGCGCGACCGTAGTCCATCGGAAGTCTGGTTGGAAAGCTCCGAAACTTGGAATTCGACATCGCGTCCCGCCGCCATCGCCTCACGGTTTTCGAGCGGGCCGAACAACTCGCCCAACCGAATGTGATCGGCATCCGTCAGGGATTGGTTGCGGAACAAAAGCGCGGAATGAGTTTCGAACATTTGCCGGATTCGCGGGTAATGCGATTCCGCAGTCACGTCGCGCAGATCAACGTCGTGAATAATTAATCCGAAACGGGAGTGCAGAGGGTCAGTTCGCATGCCAGGCTCCTGTCAGACAACTCCCGGAACCGTGTGAGATTGCAATCGACCCTTCAAGCGTATTTGCGACATTTGTAGCGGCACGCGTCTGCAAGGTCACTATTCTTCTTCGAACGGATCCCATTCGTCTTCGACTTCGGGAAGTGCCTCGGCTTCGACCAGCGCTGCTCGTTGTTCGGGGGTTGTGATGCGGGTGATGCTGGCCTTGGGGAACTGTGCGATCACGGCCTGCACCAACGGATGCGCACTGGCTTCATTTTTCAGGGCGATCTCGACGGCATCGCGAATTTCCGAAATCGTCTGTGCCTCGCCATTCGAGACGATCGAAACAGCCCAACGATTGCCCGTCCAGCGTTGCAGGCTTGCGCCCAGCCTCTGGGCCAGATCGTTGGGCGCTTTGTCGGACGGGGTAAACTCAATACGCCCCGGTTGATAAGCAACAAGGCGAATCCCGTCCTCAACATCGACCAGCAACTTGCCGTCACGATTGGAGCGGATCAGTTCGACCACGTGTTCGAATGTTGGGTATCGCCCCAAAGCGGCTTGCAGGTCCTGCGCGAGGGCTGCAACTGGCGCACCGCTGTTGTGACGCCGAGCGGACTGGTTGCCTGGCGCATAAGATGCTGTTGACTGTGCGGTCGACGTACTCCCGCCTGACAAGGGAACTCCTCCACCCGGGCCGTTCGGTGCCGGTGGCGCAGGCGCATCTTGCAGTCGCTTGATCAGTTCTTCCGGGCTGGGTAGATCGGCGACATGAGTCAGACGAATGATCGCCATCTCGGCGGCCATCATGGAATTAGGCGCACCAGAAACTTCCTCCAGCGCCTTCAGCAGCATCTGCCACATCCGCGTCAAAACGCGCATAGGCAGCGCCTGTGCCATTTGTATCCCTCGCGCGCGTTCGTCGGGCGAAACGGTCGGGTCTTGTGCTGCATCAGGCGTGATTTTGACAACAGAAACCCAATGGGTGATCTCGGCCAGATCTCGCAACACTGCCAATGGATCGGCGCCTTCGGCATATTGCGCACCCAGTTCGGTCAATGCCCCCGCCGCATCGCCCCGCAGGATCATGTCCATCAGGTCCAGAACCCGACCCCGGTCCGCCAGCCCCAACATTGCACGTACCTGATCCGCAGAGGTCTCCCCGGCGCCATGCGAGATCGCCTGATCCAGAAGCGAGGTCGCATCCCGGGCCGAACCTTCAGCTGCGCGGGTGATCAGAGCCAGTGCGTCGCCAGCGATCTGAGCTCCCTCCGATTCGGCGATCATGCGTAGCAGGCCGATCATATCTTCGGGTTCGATCCGACGCAGATCAAAGCGCTGGCAACGAGACAGAACTGTGACCGGAACCTTGCGAATTTCAGTTGTCGCGAAAATGAATTTCACGTGCGCCGGAGGTTCTTCAAGCGTCTTCAGCAGCGCGTTGAACGCGCTGGTCGACAACATGTGAACCTCGTCGATAATGTAAATCTTATACCGCGCGCTGGCAGCGCGGTAGCGAACGCTGTCGATGATCTCGCGAATGTCGCCAACACCGGTCCGGCTTGCTGCATCCATCTCCATCACGTCTACATGACGGCCTTCCATGATCGCAACGCAATGCTCGCACTGACCGCAAGGTTCAGTTGTCGGCTTTCCGTTTCCATCCGGCCCGATGCAGTTCATGCCCTTGGCGATGATCCGTGCGGTGGTGGTTTTACCCGTCCCGCGAATGCCGGTCATGATAAAAGCCTGCGCAATCCGGTCTGCTTCAAAGGCGTTTCTTAGTGTCCGCACCATCGAATCCTGGCCGACCAGATCGGCAAAGGTTTCGGGGCGATATTTTCGGGCAAGAACCTGGTAGGGTGCGGGTGCGGTGTCGGTCATGTCTGCTCTGCCGGATTCGTCTTAAAACCGCAGCGTAGTGTGCCGCGATGCCCGCGTCCACAGCAGCAGGTCCGATTTTGGTTTGGATTGCTTGCAAGCCGGGGTAAAACACTCAGGCATCGATTGGAGAATGCAGATTTCAGCGTGTTGGTTGTGTGGGAGCTAATCGTGTCACAACTGGTGATATTTGGGCTGCAGGTGGGCGGAGGCACATTGGCTATCTGCCAGATGCCGGGCCGGAGCGGAGACTATCCTTCTGACCTCGACACCATTGCCGACTGGAAACCGGGCCTAGTGATTTCGATGACGACAGAGGTCGAAATGATCCAAGACGGCGCGCGCAGTTTCGGCTTGGATATTCAGGCGCGCGCCTGCCGATGGGTCCATTTGCCGATCGAAGATTTTGGTATCCCGCCCAGTCATGTCCAGGCGAAATGGGCCGAGACCAGTGCGTCTGCGCGGCAGGCACTTGCGGGCGGTGGTCGAATTTTGATCCACTGTCGTGGCGGTTGCGGAAGATCGGGAATGGCTGCGCTGAGGTTGATGGTCGAATGTGGTGAACGACCTTCGGATGCGCTGAAACGGCTACGCGCCATTCGCCCCTGCGCCGTCGAAACCGAACCCCAAATGGATTGGGCGCTGAAAGGGCAGATGGTGGCAGATCGGCCCTGAGGCCGGGCTGAGGGCTATTTTTTGCGTTGGCGTTCTTTCAAAGTGGCGCGTGGCAGGCGGTTTCTGCCGCCCGGTTGCCCTGCGGAACTGCTTCGAGGAACGCGCAGGGCATCTGCTTGATCCAACCCGAGGGAAAAACGGTCCGAGAAGAGTTCAATAGAGCGTCTTCAATCTGGTTCAGGCGTTCGCTATCCGCCTCGTCATTCACACCGCAGAATACTCGAATGCGAGAATGATCGGCGCGGAATCTGGCATCGCACCCAGTGGCACAATGTGCAAGTGCGCAACTTCCGTCGATCTCGAAGTCATCTGCAGTCAATGGCTTTGTCGCAGATATCGCCTGTGCCAGTTTTTTACCCATTTGCGCCAATGCCGGGCAGGGTTTACCGGTTTTCTGGCACACTGTTGCTGTGAACAGGTGCTTGTCGGATTTCCAAATCATGTCGCGCCCTCCGCGCTGGTGACGAGGACAACGGACGGGAAGGACAGCAAGCAGCTATCGGACCCTGTCCCGGACACCCCGCCCGAGTTCGAGTTTCAGTTCCGATGGCAGGTCTCCTGACTTGCGGGTCGCTGCTTTGCCGACCTTCCCGGCCCTTGGACCAGTGGCATTTCGGCTTCGCTCGCCGCCTACAGTTGCGGGGGCAGTCGCGGATTTGGTTCTGGAAGAACCGTACCGTGTTCCCTTTTCATTCCGACCGTGAACGCGGCCGGAAACCATCGCCTAATCGCTAGCGGGCGCACAATTTTGGGTCAAGACGAATCCTGCGGCTCAAGCACCTTTGTCGCGCCGGGCGGGTTTACTGAATTTGTTTAGACGTCGACATCTTGCTCAAGCGGCAAGGCACGTTTCTTAGGGTCTCCGAAGATCGCCTTGCCCGGGCCAACTGCCACCCGCCCTGGAGCAGTATGAACACAGTATCTGCCGCGAATTCTGGCTCGGCCACTCCAAGTCGCCTTGCGTGATGTGCGACTTCGGTTATCCAACCCTCGTACAAGTGATAGGCATGGTTGCGGAATATATTGTTGTCCGGCCCTTCGAACAAAGTAGCGGAAATCGGGCAGGTATCCCACTGACCTGATTTGTCGAAAAGTTTCGCTATCTTGTTGCAAAGAGTTGTGGCCCCGGACTGGAAATCTTCCGCAGGCTCAAATGACGCGGCAATAAGACCAAGCATCACATCGGACGCCCAAGTAGCGGCCGCAAGCGCCAGATCGGCCTTTCCATTCGGGAAATGGTGATACAGCGATCCTTTGGGTGCGTCAGCCACGGAAAGAACTTCGTTCAGCCCGACCCCGTGATAGCCCGACCTCTGGAAAAGATCGGCCGCAGCCCGAATCAGGCGCTCTTTTGTTGGCAAAGGACGTTCAGTCATTTGCGTGGATTATTGACAGCACTGGACCAATTGGTCCAGAGATCAGAACTAGACCGACCGGTCTAGGGGCGCGGAGTTAAATATGCAGGACCAGGTGTCAGCTGAAGACCTTCTTATTCACTCGGGCGACTACCAACTGTCTGCCCGCCTCTTTCATGCGAAGGAACAGCCAGAAGTTACGGTCGTGCTCAATGGGGCGACCGGTGTTCCGAGGGACTACTACAGACATTTCGCATCGTGGCTGGCCTTAGAACGCGGAATTGCTTGTCTGACGTACGATTACCGGGATTTCGGCCACTCTTTGACCGGCAACCTAAAGAAATCCAAGTCATCCATGACCGACTGGGCATTGGTCGACATGCCCGCGGCTCGGATGGAAATGCGTCGTCGGTTCCCAAATTCAAAGCTTTGGGTCATCGGGCATTCGATTGGCGGGATGCTCGGTCCTTTGCAGCCTGGCATCGAAGAAATCGACAGAATGATCTGTGTCTGTTCAGGGCTGGTACAACATCGCGATCACCCTTGGCCTTATCAAGCGCTCGCCAGAATGTTTTGGTTCGGGCATGTTCCGCTGCTGGTTAAGAGTTTGGGGTATTTGCCTGGGCGTCTTGTTGGGTTCGGAGCAGATCTACCTGCTCCGGTCTATTGGCAATGGCGAAAATGGTGCATATCCGCAAAAAGCTATCTGCCGGATGCCGGAACGACCTTACCGAAACCCGACTGGAAAAGAAGTGGCGCATCAGTGGATATGATTGCGTTTTCGGACGATCAGGTGATCCCGCCCAAATGCGTTTGGCGATTGGCCGAACTTTATGGGCAAGATGCGCGACGGCGTGAATTGACGCCTCAGGATTTTGGAGTGAAGCAAATTGGCCATCTGGGCGCGTTTGCGCGTAAGAATGCCGTTGTGTGGCCCGCACTCATCGCCGATTAGGTTGGTCTACGCTAGATGATTAGTGGGAAAGTGAGAGGTTGGACATCGACCCAAGCGGGACTCGTTGTGGCTGCTTCCTTCCGGACCTGACCAGGTTGGCGAGGCGCTCGCCCGCGCCAACCTCTCGTTGCTCGATATAGGCAAGATGACTGGCGATGACAACCCGTCACAAGGATAGGCGTAGCCGCAGGAAACCTTCGGGATCGATGCCCAGAACAACCGGGTGGTATCCTGAAAGGTCATCCAGATAGCGCAAGGCATCGGGACCGGTCTGCAGAACGACCGAGGTCTTGCGCGTCTTGACGAAACGCCACGGATGCGGAGTCGCTTGCAGCGGATCAGATGGAAGACTCCCCTCAACATAGTCCTTCAAGATGTGCTGAATGCGTAGGCGAGGAATACTGATGATTTTAGCGTTCTCCAAAGCTGAAAAATGCCCCCCCCCATTGGCGCGATAGTTATTCAGTGCCACGACGAAAAGCTGCTGATCCCCGATGGGATCTCCCTTCCAAGTGAGGTTTCCAATGCGTCGGTTGCCTGTTTCAACCAGACTGCCATCCGCATGAAACCGAGGCGGGCAAGTCAGATCTATAGTGTATTCAACACCATGGATAACATCGAAATTATGGCCTGCTCGAAGAGGGTTGATCAACGGGGTATCTTGGCTATTTTCAGTGACCTGGTTAAACAGACATGCCGACATTTCTAGCCAATCGCGCAATTGTGCGCCGTTAACGACAACAGCGCGCAATTCGTTGGGAAAGACGTGAAGGTCGGCAATGTGACGCATCGAAACTTCACCAGCGGGAACCTCCGTATAGAAACGCGGCCCGGAACGCCCTCCGAATTTCGTGGGTGTGACCGCTGACAATGTCGGTAGTGATCCTTCAGGCAAACCGGCAAGAAAGGGACGCAGTGCAGCTGCTTGAGCTGCGGCGACAAGCGAAAGCCCCCTATCCGGTGCACAAAAGGAAAAATAGCTATGCATCGATTGGCTGACATGTCCGACGGGCTGTTTCATCCGCTTTAGTGTTTCGGCATGTCCACATTCGAATATTCGTGCCAACTTGGGATCTTCTTCGACGGTCGATTGGGCACAACCATCGTTGCCTCTGTTGCAGATCGGGCGAAGTTCGACAGAATGCCCTGCAATTTTCCAACTGTTGGCCTCATGGGCAAACGCCAGATCGATCACGCCCAAATGCGATCCTGACGATCCCGGCATGACGACAGGTTTGCCATGAACTAGGCCCTTGTCGCCTACAACATGTGCTAATCCATCATGGTCGGCTCCGGGGATAGTCAGATGCGTGTGGCCTGCAACTATTGCATCGAGGCCTTCGATCGACGCCAGCGGAACTACTGCATTCTCCATTTGTGCTTCCACAACAGCTCCAGCTAGACCCGAATGTGCCAGTGCAATAACCAGCTCACATCCTTTATCCTTCAAGTCGCTAACGGCTGTAGCAGCAGTCTCCAGAATGTCAGTCGAAGTCACCCTGCCTGCAAGCTGGTGTGCCTCCCAATCCGTGGTTTGTGGCGGCAGAACCGAAAAGACACCGACAGTCAAAGTGCAGGTTTCAGACCCGACCGCAAATCGCTGACGAATGATAGCCGATGCCTCCCACGGTTGATTACCCTCAACGCAATGCAGATTGCTACATATGGCAGGACATGGTGCGTGAGCCAGAATACCGCTCAGGCAGTCTAAGCCAAAGTTGAAGTCATGATTGCCAAGCCCGATCGCATCATATCCCAAATGCTTGAACGCAAGCATCAGCGGGTGGGCGACGTCGTTCTGATCGGCGGCAAAATCGCCATAAGGCGTGCCTTGCATGGAGTCACCATTGTCGAACAGCAAGACGCGCGCACCCATTTGTTCGGCCTCCGCTCGGGCTGCCTTGATCAGGCTCGCGGTTCGTGTCAGCCCGACAGAGGGTTCCGGTCGATCCGAGTAATAGTCATATCCCATAAGATTCATGTGCAGATCAGAGGTCGCAAGAATTCTCAGGCGAACTGGCGGGAATGTGCTGGGATTGATCTGTGCCTCTGAGTTCAATGAATGTCCTGCCGTCGGAAATGGAGTGTTTGTTGTCTACATGACCCTTGCTTCTTAACAGTTTGAAAAAACGGCAAATTGAAGCGGGATTTGAGAAAAGTTTGTGGTTTCGTCGCGTGTAATCATTTCCTCTCTGATTGGCAGGGCCATTGCGTTGATCGAACAACCGTGGCAGCCCTTTGAAAAACAAAGGACAAAGAATGAAACGGGCAGAGCAGGTCACTTTTGGCGGATCGGGATTGAATCGCAGCGCCCACATTCGCGGCGACAACAACGCTTTGGCGCATGCAAAGGGTCATCCCGAAGCACTCTGCCTGCTGCTTTGGCGCGGAAAGATACTTGTTCAGGGTGAACGGTTGGATCGATTGGCGACAGTCACGATGTCTCACAGGCTGATCCAATCCGAACCGGGAGATATCATGGAGTCCCCCGTTTTCCTCGGTTTATCCGAAGCAGGCGCACCGGTATTTGCCACGGACATCACCAGTTGGCAGGCCGAAGACCATGATCTTTCCGGCGTCGGCGCCTTTGTCGACCGAAGCGAGCAGCAGCATCCGGATTTACCCACCGGTTATGTATTTGCAGAGTTGCGTCGGGTCATGACGCGCCTCAACCCCCGTGACGCCGAACTGGCGGCGACGGCCAAGGCAGTCATTGGCTGGCACGAAACCCACGGCTTCTGCGCCCGTTGCGGTGCCAGAAGCGAGGTGTCTCAGGCGGGATGGCAGCGAAGTTGCCCTGGGTGCGGCGGCCAGCATTTCCCACGCACGGATCCTGTAGTCATAATGTTGATTACGCACGGGGATGCCGTGTTGATGGGCAGGTCGCCAGGTTGGCCTGAAGGGATGTACTCCTTGCTGGCAGGATTTGTTGAGCCTGGCGAGACTCTGGAATCGGCCGTGCGTCGCGAGGTTTTCGAAGAGGCAGGCGTTACGGTCGGGCGGGTTCAATATCTGGCCAGTCAGCCCTGGCCTTTTCCTGCATCTTTGATGCTCGGCTGCTCGGGCGAGGCCCTTTCACGGGATTTAAACATTGATCCGGTTGAAATCGAAGATGCGCTTTGGATCGGAAAGGCTGAGATGATGCAGGCTTTCGCGGGTGAACATCCAACCCTTCTGCCCGCACGCAAAGGCGCGATTGCGCATTTTTTGTTGGAGAACTGGCTTGCGGACACGCTGGATTAAGTTGAAACACGGAACCCAGATCAGATTTCGAGGGGCGAAATGAAATTCACTGGAAAGGAAGATATCGAGGCACCTATTGAAGAGGTGTTCCGGATGGTTTCCGATTACGACCGGTTCGAACGCCTCGCGATCCGACGCGGGATCGAAGTGAAGCGAAAACTTGCGGCAGGGCCTGTATCTGAAGGGTTGGCATGGGATACCGTGTTTCAGATGCGCGGAAAGGCCCGTCACGTGCAGATCGTCCTCGGAAAATTTCAAGAGCCGACACTGATGCGCTTTGAGGCGTCCGGCAAGGGAATGAACGGACATACCCAAGTTGAGCTCGTGGCTCTGTCGCCGGTGCGGACAAGGATATTGGTCGAGATCGAATTTGTGGCAACAACGCTGCCCGCACGACTGTTGCTACAATCGCTCAAGCTTGGGAAGTCGCGTCTGAAACGGCAGTTCCACCTTCGGCTGGCAGAGTTTGCAAGCAGCTTGGAGCAACGACATTCGCAATCGGGGTGACGCCGGCGATGCCCGATAGTCAGCCTAACTTCGGGGCCGCGCAGCTGGGTAGACACCCAGAATTTCCACGTTTGTCGTAAAATGGTTCAGCTCGTCCATAGCCAGTTGGACATTCCGATCCTCCGGATGTCCAACGATATCGGCATAGAACTGCGTTGCTGTGAACGACCCGTCGACCATATAGCTTTCCAGCTTGACCATGTTCACCCCGTTGGTGGCGAAACCACCCATGGCTTTGTACAGCGCCGCGGGAATGTTGCGCACCTGAAAAACGAAGCTGGTGATCATACCGTGCTCGCCCCTGCGTGATTCGTCGATCGTGCGGGACATGACAAGGAATCGGGTGGTGTTGTCGCCATGATCCTCGATATGTCGAGCCAGAACATTCAGCCCATAGATTTCGCCAGCCAGTTCACTCGCCAGTGCCGCATGGCTTTTGTCACCGCGTTCAGCAACCTCACGTGCGGCGCGGGCATTGTCGGGGCTAACGCGCCCGCGGATGTTGTGCTCGCGAAGGAACCCCTGACACTGTGGTAACAACACGAGGTGCGAATGCGCCTCGGCAACATCTTCCAGACTAGCACCTGGTACACCCAAAAGATTGATATGCACGCGCACGAACGCCTCGTCGATGATATGCAATCCACTATGCGGAAGCAGTCGGTGAATGTCGGCCACGCGCCCATAAGTCGAGTTCTCTACCGGCAGCATCGCGAGTTCCGCCTCGCCCGACCGAACCGCCTCGATCACATCTTCGAACGTGCGGCAGGGAAGGGCGTCCATGTCGGGCCGCGCGTTCCGGCAGGCCTCGTGACTATAGGCACCGGGCTCTCCCTGAAAGGCAATTCGGTTGGTCATTTGGTCGTTTCCATGCAACAAGTTCGTTATTTGGGCGTTTAGTCGCGGTGTCTATACCTTGCCTCTTGCAAGGGGAAGCCTTAGACACCCGCGCAGACAGTTGAAATGGACTCGCGAGCAATGTTCGACACGATGACAGTTACCAAGGCCGCTGCAGGCCTGTTTGGCGCCTTTCTGGCGCTTCTTCTGGCCAAATGGGCGGCCGAGGTTCTTTATCATGTAGATGGTCACGGCGAGGCCGCCTATATCATCGAAACCGAAGAGCCGACCGAAGAAGTCAGTGAAGCTGAGGAAGTCAGCTTTGATGAGATGATGATGGCCGCCGATGTCGACAAGGGCGCCAAGGTCTTCAAGAAATGCCAAGCCTGCCACAAACTGGAAGACGGAGCGAACGGAACTGGCCCGTATCTTTACGGTGTTGTTGGTCGCCCGGTCGCGACAGCGGCTGGCTTCGGGTATTCCGGCGCGATGCAGGAAAAGGGCGGCGAGTGGACGCCTGAGGCATTGGATGCCTTCCTGACAAAACCCAGCGGTGACGTTCCGGGCACATCGATGAGCTTTGCGGGTCTCAACAAGGCCAGCGACCGGGTGAACGTGATCGCCTATCTGGACAGCCTGGACGATTGATCCCCGCGAAATTTCAGACGAATCAAGGCCGCTGCACTTTGGCAGCGGCTTTTTTCGTTTCTGAAGTGGTCTTCACGATCCGATCACCTATTCTAAACTTGCAACTGGCGTGGCTGGACCTTTAGCTAGCAGCAACAAAATCAAGAACGATACCGACCCCGGAGGAAGAGCCAGATGCGACCACCCCGAGTTCAGACCTGTGCCCGCACCGTTGATGCAAGGCATTGGGTTTCCATGTTGTCATGGGGGCTGTTCTCACTATTGATTATGGCCGCGTCTCAGTTGCAGGCGGAAGAAAAGATCATAAAAAGCTACGGTTTCTCCGAATTTGGTGATCTGAAATACCCCAAGGGATTTGCGCATTTCGACTATGTAAATCCAAATGCTCCGCGCAGTGGTGAACTGTCATATGCCGCGCAAGGTACATTCGACAGCTTCAACCCGTTTACGCGCCAGGGCCGGGCAGGGGCACGGTCAGCGGATCAGTATGAAAGTCTGATGGTTCCATCCTATGACGAGGTTGGGGCGTATTACGGCTTGTTGGCTGAAAGCCTTGAATATCCGGAAAGCCAGGATTGGGTGATCTTCAATATGCGCCCCGAAGCGCGGTTTTCTGACGGCACACCAATTACAGCCGAGGACGTGGTGTTTTCGCACAATATTCTGCTGGACCAGGGGCTGAAATCTTATGCCGATGCGGTGCGCAAGCGCATTCCCAAGGCCGAGGCCCTAGGTACCCATCGAGTCAAGTTCTATTTTGCTCCAGATATCTCGCGCCGCTCCCTGATCACGCAGGTGGCTGGCACTCCGGTCTTTTCGAAATCGTGGTTCGAGGCCGATCCCGAAAATCGCCGCCTTGACAAGCCGCGTTTGGTTCCTGGCATCGGGTCCGCGCCCTATGTGTTGGACAGTTATGACATCAACCGACGCATCGTATACAAACGCAACCCGGACTATTGGGGCGATCACCTGAACGTCAATGTGGGGCGCAACAACTTTGACACCATCAGGATTGAATATTTCAGCGACTCAATCGCCGCGATGGAAGGGTTCAAGGGTGGAACTTTCACCCTTAGGCAGGAAAACAACTCGAAAAGCTGGGCTACGGCCTATGATTTTCCTGCGATTGCAAATGGGCACGTGATACAGGCGGAATTCGTGGATGGAGACGTCCCATCAGCCAGCGGTTTTGTCATGAACCTGGACCGCCCGCAGTTTCAGGATATCCGGGTACGTGCGGCGGTGCAGCTTGCGTTCAATTTCGAATGGACCAATGAAAGCCTGCAATACGGTCTGTTCCAGCAGCGTGATTCGTTCTGGGAAGGCACGCATCTTGAAGCAACCGGTCTCCCGGAAGGTAGGGAGCGCGAAATTCTGGAAAGCCTTGGCGATGCATTGGATGCCAACGTTCTGACCGAGGAACCGGTCGTGGCGCATCAATCAAGTCCTAAACGACAGAATGATCGAGGCAATCTACGTAAAGCGATGAAACTTCTCGACGACGCGGGTTGGACCGTCGGTGATGACGGGTTGCGCCGCAACGAACAGGGGCAAGTACTGCGTATTGAGTTTTTGTCGGATGAGCCGACACTTGACCGGATAATCCAGCCTTTCGTGGACAACCTTCGCGCTATGGGGATCGAAGCGATTTACAACCGGGTGGACAATGCTCAGTTCACACTTCGCCGCAGAGATCGCGATTTTGATATGATCATGGGCGGCTATCCGATGTCTCTGCAGCCGTCAACCGGGCTGTATCAGCAATTCGGAACCGAGGCCGCCAGCTATTCCGTATTCAACCCTTCCGGTGCGAACGGCCCGGATATCGAACCGCTGATCGACAATATCGTCGCGGCGCGGGAAACCGAAGAATTGCAGGCCAATGTCCGTGCGCTTGACAGGGTTTTGCGTGCCAAACGTATCATGGTCCCGACATGGTATCTGGGCAAATACTGGGTCGCTTACTGGGACATGTATGAATTCCCCGAAAAACTGCCGCCTTACGCGCTGGGCGTCGAAGACCTGTGGTGGATCAATGCTGACAAGGAAGCAGCATTGAAAACCTCGGGCGCGTTGCGGTAAGCCGCCCCCATGGGAGCCTATATTCTACGACGCCTGCTGCTGGTGATCCCCACATTGCTGGGGATCATGATCATCAATTTCACGCTTGTGCAATTCGTGCCCGGCGGCCCGGTCGAACAGATCATTGCTCAGATGGAAGGCGGCGGTGACGTGTTCGAAGGCATTGCCGGAGGTGGCGGCGACATTGAGCGGCAGACCGCGGCCAACGAACGTTACATCGGCGCACGCGGCCTGCCACCCGAGTTCATCGAAGAACTTGAGCGTGAGTTTGGCTTCGACAAGCCGCCGCTCGAACGTTTTCTCACAATGATGGGAAACTATCTGACGTTGGATTTTGGCGAGAGCTATTTCCGATCCATCGGCGTTGTCGATCTTGTGCTTGAAAAAATGCCGGTGTCGATTTCGCTGGGCTTGTGGTCAACCTTGATCGCCTATCTTGTGTCGATCCCACTGGGTATTCGCAAGGCGGTGAAGGATGGCTCGGCCTTCGACACCTGGACCAGCGGAACCATCATCGTGGCCTATGCTATTCCGGGATTTCTGTTCGCCATTCTGCTCTTGGTGCTGTTCGCCGGCGGATCCTATTGGCAGATCTTCCCGCTGCGCGGGCTGACGTCGGACAATTGGGACAGCCTGAGTATTGGTGGTAAAATCCTCGATTACTTTTGGCATATCACCCTGCCGGTGGTGGCCTCGACCATCTCAGCCTTTGCCACTTTGACATTGCTGACCAAGAACTCATTTCTGGACGAGATCAAGAAACACTATGTCATGACTGCGCGCGCCAAGGGGCTGAGCGAAAGAAGCGTGCTTTATGGCCACGTGTTCCGCAATGCTATGTTGATTGTGATCGCGGGATTTCCGGCGGTGTTCATTGGTGTGTTCTTTGGCGGCTCGATCATCATCGAGACAATCTTTTCGCTCGATGGATTGGGTCGATTGGGGTTCGAGGCGGCTGTGGCGCGTGACTATCCCGTGATCTTTGGCACCCTGTTCATATTTGGCCTGCTGGGGTTGGTCGTCGGCATCATTAGCGACCTGATGTATGTGTTGGTCGACCCCCGCATCGACTTTGAAAGTCGCGAGGGGTAAATGGCGCTCTCACCGCTCAACCAACGCCGTTGGCGCAACTTCCGCCGCAATGGACGGGCATTCTGGTCGCTGATCATCTTTTCGATCGTGTTCGGACTTTCGCTATTTGCCGAGTTCATCGCCAATGACAAGCCGATCCTTGTGAAGTATCGCGGCGAGATTTTCACTCCAATCTTCAAGTTCTACCCGGAAACGGCCTTTGGCGGCGATTTCCGGACCGAAGCGATCTATCGCGATCCCGAGGTTCAATGCCTGATCGATAGTGGCGGACTGGAAGAATGCTTCGATGACCCCGAAGACATCATCGATCAGATCAAGGCAGGTACGTTCGAGGCTGAGGGGTTCGAAGAAGGTTGGGCCATCTGGCCGCTCATCCCCTATTCCTTCAACACCACCGTGGACCGCCCCGGTGCAGCGCCGCTGCCACCAAATCACCAGAATTGGCTGGGCACAGATGATACCAAGCGCGATGTGCTGGCGCGGGTGATCTACGGCTTTCGTCTATCCATCCTGTTCACCTTGATTGTTACCGGTGTTGCCAGTCTGGTCGGCATATTCGCCGGGGCCATTCAGGGCTTTTTCGGTGGTTGGATCGATCTGGTATTCCAAAGGGTGATCGAGATCTGGTCGGCCACACCATCGCTTTATGTCATCATAATCATGTTCGCGATCTTGGGGCGAAGTTTCTGGCTTCTGGTGGCGCTGATGATCCTGTTTTCATGGACTGGGCTTGTCGGCGTGGTTCGGGCCGAGTTCCTGAGAGCGCGCAACCTTGAATACGTACGAGCGGCCAAAGCGCTGGGCGTTGGCAACATGACCATCATGTTCCGGCATATGCTGCCCAATGCGATGGTTGCAACACTGACCTTCATGCCGTTCATTGTCACTGGCACTATCGGCGGCCTCGCCAGCCTCGATTTTCTGGGTTTTGGCCTGCCCTCATCCGCTCCGTCGTTGGGTGAACTGACCTTGCAGGCCAAGCAGAACCTGCAGGCACCTTGGCTGGCCTTCACCGCGTTCTTCACCTTTGCGTTCATGCTGTCGCTTCTGGTCTTCATTTTCGAAGGCGTGCGCGATGCCTTCGATCCGAGAAAGACGTTCTCATGAGCCTGCTTGATGTGAAGAACCTCAAGGTGTCATTCCGACAAGATGGACAGGTTACCGCTGCGGTCCAAGGCGTGTCATTTTCCGTCGACCGCGGCGAGACCGTGGCTTTGGTGGGGGAGTCAGGCTCGGGGAAATCAGTAACCGCGCTCAGCACTGTGTCCCTCTTGGGCGACAGCGCGATGGTCGAGGGGTCTGTCACCTATGACGGGCAAGAGATGATTGGCGCTTCCGAGCAGCGGCTGATGGATGTGCGTGGCAACGACATCAGCTTCATTTTTCAGGAGCCGATGACATCACTTAACCCGCTCCACACGATTCAAAAACAGATGGCGGAATCGCTTGCGCTGCATCAGGGACTGACCGGTGACGCAGCGCGGGCACGCATTTTGGAACTATTGAATAAGGTCGGCATCCGCGACCCCGAAGACCGGTTGGACAGCTATCCGCATCAATTATCAGGCGGACAACGCCAGCGGGTGATGATCGCTATGGCGCTGGCCAACAAACCGGACATCCTGATCGCGGATGAGCCGACGACCGCGCTGGACGTGACCATTCAGGCGCAGATTCTGGAGTTGTTGGCCGAACTGCAGAAATCCGAGAATATGGGGATGCTTTTTATCACTCATGACCTTGGTATTGTTCGCCGGATCGCTGATCGGGTTTGTGTGATGAAGGATGGTGAGATTGTCGAAAGTGGCGTGACGTCAGAAATCTTCGACAATCCGCAACACCCTTATACCCGGAGGCTGTTGGCGGCGGAGCCCTCGGGCTCACCCGAGCCGGTTGAACCCGGGGCGGAAGAGATCGCGCGGACTGAACATTTGAAAGTCTGGTTTCCCATTCAACGCGGGTTCCTCAAGCGGACGGTGGGGCACGTGAAAGCGGTGAACGACGCAACGATCACCGTACGTGCTGGTGAAACGCTGGGCATTGTCGGCGAAAGCGGATCGGGCAAGACCACGCTGGCGCTGGCCATCATGCGTTTGATTTCCTCTGAGGGAGGAATTGAGTTTCGAGGCAAAAACGTGCGCAAATGGTCCACGCGCGAGTTGCGGCGGCTGCGCAAGGATATGCAGATCGTATTTCAGGATCCGTTTGGCTCACTCAGCCCGCGCATGACCTGCATGCAGATCATCGCCGAGGGTTTGGCTATTCACAAGGTCGACCCGCACCGTGCCCCCCGCGAACTTGTGGCTGAGGTGATGCGCGAGGTCGGCCTCGACCCCGCGGCGATGGACCGGTATCCGCACGAATTCTCGGGCGGGCAGCGCCAGCGTATCGCCATCGCCCGGGCCATGGTGCTGCGGCCCAAACTATTGGTGCTGGACGAACCCACCAGTGCGCTGGACATGACGGTACAGGTGCAGATCGTCGAGCTGCTGCGAAATCTTCAACGCAAGTATGGGCTGGCCTATCTGTTCATCAGCCACGACCTGAAGGTCGTTCGCGCCATGTCTCACAAGGTTTTGGTGATGCGGCAGGGTGATGTGATCGAGATGGGGACGGCTCAGGACCTCTTCGAGAACGCGCAATCGGACTATACCCGCGAACTGATCGCGGCGGCAGGATAGATGCGCCGGACCGATGAACCGGCCCGGCGCACAAAATCAGGCATTCGCGACCTTTTCGCGGGAAACTTTGGGTGACTGGCCCCGAAGCTCCTCGTAGTGGTCGAAAGTCAGCTTTACCCACCCGGTGCCGCGTGTGGCGCTGGCCAGAGTGCGGTGCAATTCGTCCTCGTTGACCGCGGGAAGCATCGCATTGAAGATTTCCCACCCCGGTGCATCGGGATTGCCTTCAAACCCAAGGACCTGGCCTTGCAACGAACTGATCGTCGGCACCAGATCGCCGACGTAAAGCGACGGGAGGTGGATTTCGGCATGAAGAATCGGCTGTAGAACAACCGGTTTAGCCATTGGCAGGGCCTCACGCACCGCGTTCTTGCCGGCTGTGCGGAAGGCATAGTCCGAGCTGTCAACGGAATGGTGCTTGCCATCTTTCAGTGTGACTTTGAGGTCTACAACGGGAAAGCCCTCGGGCCCTTCTCCCAAAGCATCTTCGGCGCCCTGTGCCACCGACGGGATATAGTTTTTAGGAACGGCCCCACCCTTGACCACCTCTTCGAACTGAAATCCTGACCCGCGAGGCATCGGGGCGATGGAAATGACCACATCTGCAAACTGTCCGGCCCCACCGGATTGCTTGCGATGGCGATGGTGGTGATCCACCGGCTTCTGGATGGTTTCGCGATAGGCGGTTTCGACAGTCTCGGTTTCGATTTCGATCCCGAAATCGTCGGCCAGTTTGGCGGTGACTCTCCGCATGTGCTGCGGGCCTTGGGTTCCAAGGATGGAATGACCGGTGCCCTCGTCCTGGCTCAGGTTTAACCCGGGATCGATTTCGTTAAGTCGACCCAGCGCGTTCGACAATCTCACGTCGTCTCGTTCGTGCGCGGGCAGAACCAACTGGCGGTGAGCCACAGGATGCGAATTGGCCCAGCTCGGCAACGGCATCGCCGTTTCGCTGTCGTAAAGGTTGCCGGGATTGAGATGATCCGATTTGACGGCCAAACCGATATGCCCAGCCTCCAAGACCGGGATCTGTGTTTTCGCGTCGAGTGTTGTCAGGTTGCCCACGTTCTCACCGCCAAGCGTCTCGTGGGCCTTCACCCCGTCGCCGAGGCCACGCAGAACCGTGATCTTGCCGATATGCTTTTTGACGTCAGCAAACCCTGCGATTGCCCGCGCACCATCCGCAGCCTCGTCGCGCCCCGCCGCGATGTTGAACTCCGGCGCTTCATGACGCAACGCCTTCATTAGTCTTGTCAGCCCGTTGCCATGGTTCGCGGCACCCAGACAGGCCGGAATGATCTGGTGGTTCTGCAAAACCTGGGCCGCCAGCCCATAGATTTCTTCACTGGGTGGTTGCTTGTCCTCGATGAGTTGCTCCAGTAGGTGGTCGTCAAAATCGGACAGGGTTTCCAGCAATTCAGCCCTCGCTTCCTGCTCCCGGTCTTCGACCGATTGCGGCAGCTCGATCAGGGCCGAGGGTTGCCCTTCCTGGTATTTCCATGCGCGTTCGGAAATCAGGTCGACTGCGCCAACGATCTGGTCGCCGTCGCGGATTGGCACCTGACGCAAGGCAATGTGGTGAGTGCAATAGGTCTGAAGGGCCGAGATAATGTCTCGGATGCGGCCATTGGGGTTATCCATCCGGTTGATGAACAGGAAACAGGGGATGCCAGCCTCTTCAACCAATCTCAGGTACGGCGCGCACAGAACCGCGGTGTCAGGGTCGGGGGGAACGACCACCACGGCGGCATCGGATATTGCCATGGCCGGACCTGCATAGGCCATCGAATCTCCGCCACCGTCCACGTCGATCGCGCACCACGGCTCGCCCAAGTAAGAAAAACCGTGCAAATGCACGGTTCCGGATACATCGAATGTTGTTGGGCGGTCGTCGAGGCGGCTGATGGCCTCGACCAATGTAGATTTGCCCGATTGGGTAGGGCCGAGGACTGTAAAGACGCGCATGGGTGCTGTCCCTCTCTCTGGTTGCAATTTCTGCTGCACGAAAGGGAAATGCGAACGCCTGAGCGTCGGCACCGTCTGTCTGTCCTACTGCCTGCCTCGTGTGCGAGGCGCATTCGCCCTCGCACACCAAGTGTGGGAAATCCGGGTGTAGGGCGTCAAGCCCCCCTGCGATAATTGGTCAGGCAGTGCTCGGGGCGTGCCTTGCCGGTTCGTTGTCCTTTCGTCAGATGGCTGAACTGTGACCTGCCTTGCTCAGGTCATACGCGTCGAAGCTGCGGGCGATCATGCGGGTCAATGGACGTGCCTCAGTCGGGATGAACAACCCGTCGTCGGTGATCCGAAGCATGCCGGGAAACGCCCGGTCGGCATCGGCGTACATCTGTTTTAAGTCGTTTGTCGTCACATCGTGGTCGCGCAAAATCTCAGCCGAATCGATCCGGAAATCGCACATCAACGCCTCGATCAAACGGGCGCGCAGAATGTCCTGCCCCTTGAACAGATGCCCGCGCGTGGTCGAGAAATTGCCTTCACGGATGGCCTTGGTATGCACTGAAGTTGCCGGTGCGTTCTGTGCGTAACCTTGTGGGAAGCGCGAGATCGAACTCGCACCGACACCGATGAGAACCTCGGCTTGATCGTCGGTGTATCCCTGAAAGTTGCGCTTGAGCCGCCCCGCATTGAGCGCATGGGTCAGCCCGTCATCCTGCGTGGCAAAGTGGTCAATGCCGATTTCCGCGTACTGGTCCCAAAGGAACAAGCGTCGCGCGGTTTCGAACAGTTCCAGACGTTCCTCGGGTGTCGGCAACGCGTCCGAAGGAATCAGCTGCTGACGTTTGGCCATCCAGGGCACGTGCGCATATCCATAAAGTGCTACACGGTCGGGATTGAGCGACAAGAGCTTTTGCACGCTTTCAGTCATCCGTGCCTTGGTCTGATGTGGCAGGCCGAACAGGATATCGGCATTCAGACTGGCAATACCACGCTCGCGAATCATTTCTGCCGCCTTGCGGGTGGTGTCGTAACTTTGTATGCGCCCGATGGTTTTCTGAATGTCCTCATCGAAATCCTGAACCCCGATCGAGGCGCGATTCATACCCGCATCGGCCAGCGCATCCAGCCGATCGTCATCAATTTCGTTGGGGTCGATTTCTACCGAAAACTCGGCACCCGCGCCCA
Source organism: Ruegeria sp. YKSE079 (assembly GCF_059612845.1). Lineage (NCBI taxonomy): Bacteria > Pseudomonadati > Pseudomonadota > Alphaproteobacteria > Rhodobacterales > Roseobacteraceae > Ruegeria > Ruegeria sp. YKSE079. The sequence continues at coordinate 295,933 of NZ_JBXWRJ010000001.1, forward strand.
AGGGAACGATGCTCAGTATCCGCGCTGCCAAATCCCGCATCAGATCGGGGTTTAGCAGGGTCGGTGTGCCGCCGCCCCAATGCAGGCGCGACAGTCGGACGCCCTCGGGCAATCGCGCTGCCAAAAGGTCCAATTCCGCCTTTAAAACATCAACATAGGCAATGACCGGGTTATCGGTTTGCGTGCCTTGCGTCCGGCAGGCGCAGAACCAGCATAGTCTGCGGCAGAAGGGGACATGGACATAAAGCGAGATGGCACTTCCGGGCTTGATGCCCGAAATCCAGTCACCAAATAAGTCAGGTCCCACATCGTTGTTGAAGTGAGGTGCAGTCGGGTAGCTTGTATAGCGCGGAACTTTCGCGTCAAAAAGTCCGAGCCGAGCCAATTGTGATTTCGCTATCATGAGGATACCGTTATGGGATGTCTGGCTCGGCGGCATTGACCGAGATCAAGTGGATAAACGGATGACACTGCAGATTCAGCTCGACCATTCGAATTGCTCCGATTGTCCGATCCGACATCGGGCCGTTTGCGCTCATTGCGACCGGGACGAACTCGAGTTGCTGGACGAGATCAAGTATTATCGCAGTTTCGAAGCCGGGCAGACAATCATCTGGTCGGGCGATCAGATGGGGTTCGTCGGCTCGATGGTGTCGGGAATCGCTTCGTTGACACAGACGATGGAGGACGGGCGCACGCAGATGGTGGGCTTGATGCTGCCCAGCGATTTCGTCGGTCGTCCGGGTCGTGATACTGCTCCTTACGATGTGGTTGCCACGACCGATGTCGTGATGTGCTGTTTTCGTAAGAAACCCTTCGAAGAAATGATGGCGCATACACCCCATATCGCGCAGCGTCTGTTGCAGATGACATTAGACGAACTGGATGCGGCACGTGAATGGATGTTGGTTTTGGGCCGGAAAACCGCGCGCGAAAAGATTGCCAGCCTGCTGTCGATCATCGCCCGCCGCGATGCATCCGTGACCAAGACGGGCTTGTCCGGACCGATCGTGTTCGACCTGCCGCTGACGCGCGAGGCGATGGCAGATTACTTAGGCCTCACCCTGGAGACCGTCAGCCGGCAAATTTCGGCACTGAAAAAGGACGGTGTCATCGAACTGGAGGGAAAGCGGCACGTGACCGTTCCCGATATGGGGCGCCTGATGGAAGAAGCAGGTGACGATTCCGATGGCGGATTTCCGGTTTAGGCTGTCTGCCTCAACCATTTTGCAACCTTCCCCACGGAAGAGTCTGATTTGAACGGCCTTGCGCTCCAAAGCTTGAGGTCGTGTTCCAGTGTTACACGTGTGTCAAAAGGCGCCACCAGCTGACCGCGTTCGAGGTAAGGTGCCACCAGGATCTCGTGTCCCATCAGTACACCGGCACCATTCACGGTTTCTTCTACCGCCAGAGAATAAAGCGAAAAAACGGGGCCTCGAGGTGCGAACTGCCAATTCGACAATGCCGACTTCGTCCAGATATCCCAGTCGCCACTCCAGGTCGTGTCGGATATGCAGGGCACGTTTCTCAGATCTTGCACCGTTCTCAGACGTTCTACCAGGGTCGGAGCGCAGACGGGAAAAATAACGTCCCGGGCCAAGGTCTCTCCGGGCAAATCGCCAAAGAAAAGATACAAATCGTATGGCGCTCGTTTTAGATTTGGCGGCGCTTCCATTGCAGTCAGCGAAACCTCGATCTCCGGGTTTGCGGCGCGGAGCGCAGGCAGGCGCGGTGACAGCCACAGTTGCGCGACCGAAGGCAATGCCACGATGTGAACGATATGGGGCCGGGCTTGCGCGCGAAGCGTTTGAGTTGCGCGACCCACCTCGTCAAAGGCTTGCGTCAGGTTCGGCAAAACACTGTATGCCAGTGCCGTCGCAACAACGCCTTTCGCCGACCGTTCGAACAGGGGTGCGCCAAGCTCTTCTTCCAACGCCTTCACATGTGCAGAAACGGCCCCGGGCGTTACTCCCAGCTCTTCAGCGGCGGCGGCAAAACCGCCAAGGCGTGCTGCCGCCTCGAACGCGCGCAAAGCGTTCAACGGAAAGGTTCTGGGGCGAGGGGGAGCGACGGGCATTATTTAGCCTCAATTTTTCTAACCCTAATTTTTCATAAAACTGGTTTGCAGGCAAGTGGACGCAAAGGACATTCTGGGGACAACATACGGAGGTCAAAAATGCCAAATCTTGCCAGACGTTCCTGGGTTCCTTCCCATTGCGAAGCCCGCGTTCAGGACATCGCGGCCCAAACCGCAGAGGCCTCGACAGATCAGATTGCTGCTCGTCTCGATGCGCTCATCGCCCGCAACCGCGAGATTCACGACGTAGAGTGTTTCAATCTCAACCCCGCGACCAACGTCATGAATCCTCGCGCCGAAGCTGTTCTGGCTGAAGGATTAGGCAGCCGCCCGTCGCTGGGGTATCCGGGCGACAAATACGAGATGGGTCTGGAAGCCATTGAAGAGATCGAAGTGATCGCAGCTGAACTGGCAGCACAGGTTTTTGGTGCTCGTTACGCCGAAATCCGGGTCGGTTCCGGCGCGCTGTGCAATCTCTATGGCTTTATGGCGCTGGCCCGTCCGGGCGACACGATCATCGCGCCGCCCGCCAGTATCGGGGGACATGTCACTCATCATAAGGGTGGTTGCGCGGGACTTTATGGGCTGACAACGCTTGACGCCCCGGTCGATGCCGATGGCTATAGCCTTGATCTGGATGGATTACGGGCGCTGGCCCATAGGCACAAGCCGCGTCTGATCACGGTGGGTGGGTCGCTGAACCTCTATCCTCATCCGGTTGCCGCTGTTCGAGAGATCGCCGACGAGGTCGGGTCCAAGGTTCTGTTCGATGCCGCGCATCAATGCGGGGTCATCGCCGGTGGAATTTGGACCAATCCACTGGATCAGGGCGCACACATGATGACCATGAGCACCTACAAAAGCCTTGGCGGGCCTGCCGGAGGTCTTATCGTGACCAACGATGCGGAAATCGCCGAAAGGCTGGACGCCATCGCCTTTCCCGGCATGACCGCAAATTTCGACGCTGCGAAATCGGCGGCTCTGGCAATCACCATGCTCGACTGGATCGAATATGGCGCAGCTTACGGTCGGGCGATGGTGGATCTGGCACAGGCGTTGGCGCTTGAGATGGAGGCCGTAGGCCTACCGGTTTACAAAGGCAAAAACGGGGCAACGGCCTCTCATCAGTTCGCAATCGAAGCCGCAGCCTTTGGTGGCGGGCAGACAGCGTCGAAAACGCTGCGTAAAGCAGGTTTTCTCGCTTGCGGCATTGGCTTGCCTATCGCGCCGGTTTCAGGGGACATGAACGGTCTGAGAATTGGCACACCGGAACTCGTGCGCCGGGGCGTCGGGCCCGAACACGCAGTTGAACTGGCTGCTCTGGTTGCTCAGGGGTTGACCGGCAACGATCCCAGAAGCGTGGGTGAAAAAACCCGCAATCTTCGCCAGAAATTTCAGGGGGTGCACTATGTTCGGACGTGACCTGTAAACGCGTGCGTGGTCTATTGCAGCTGAATCAATAGGGAGTGAAACATGCAGTTTGGAAGCCTGTTGAGCATGCTGATTGTTGGCGCACTGGCCGGATGGTTGTCGGGCAAGATCATGCAGGGCCGGGGATTTGGCGTGATTGGCAACATCATCGTCGGGATCGTTGGCGCCTTCCTGGCCGGAACGATCTTTCCAGCGCTGGGATTCTCGGTCGGCGGTGGCATCATCGCATCGGTTTTCCACGCGACAATTGGCGCCGTGATCCTGTTGTTTGTGATTGGGTTGATCCGCAAAGCCGGTTGAAAAAGGCGCCTGTGTTAGGCGCCTTACAATGGTTTCCTGTTCAGTGCGCCATGAATACGGGCACCGTCGCCTGTTCCAGCATGTTTCGTGTGGCACCGCCAAGGATCGCTTCGCGGAATCTGGAATGGCCATAGGCACCCATGACCAACATATCCGCATCGGTGTCAGCCGCATGGCGGTTCAGGATGTCCGATACCCGCGTCATGGTCTTGCTCAGAACGTCGATCTCACACTTGACTCCGTGCCGCGAGAGCATCTGTGACAACAGCCCGCCGGGGTCCGAGCGGTCCGGTCCGTGGGTCGGGGGGTCGATTACTACGATCCGCACCAAGTCTGCGGCCGTCAGGAAAGGCAACGCGCTGCGGATGGCGCGCATTGCTTCGACGCTTTCATTCCAACCGATAAGGATTGTTCCGGGTCGCGCCACCGGTTCAACATTGTCCGGAACGACGAGAACAGGGGCGTGCCCCTCGAACATTGCCGCTTCGACAATCGGTTCAGCCTCGGCCCCGCGGTCTTCGCCATAGGGGCGGGACAAGATCACCAGATCGGAAAACCGCGCGCGATGGGCGACGTGGCGGCCAAGATCGGCAATTTGCGCAACTCCATTTTCCGCCGACCAACGCACTCCGGACTTACCCAGGTAATCCTCGGCAAAATCCAGAATCTCATCGGCTTCGCTATTCGCGCGGCTTAGCGTTTCCTGAAGGATCAACGCGTTCGCACCCGCATAATAATAACCGGTTTGACTGCGGTCGACGCCCAGACAGAGCGCCTCGACGTGGCTGTCCTGAGCCTGGGCCAGTGCCACCATCTGCGCAAGCGCCGGTTTGGCTGATGAGATATCCGTCATCACGGTGAGCAGGGATTTAAAGGACATTTCAACCTCTGAGCTGCCGGTGTGTCAAAACGTGCCACCGATTTTCATATTTCCTAGGTTATGCGTGTCATATAATTCAAGCTATTGTCTTGACACAGATCAAAGCAACTTGCGCTGCCATTCTACATTACGGCAGCCAGTCAAAGAAGTCTGCGCGGCAGCAAGAACCGCGTGGGGCATGGCAAAGGGACGCAAAATGTCAAACTATATCAAGCTTATCGCGCTTGGTCTGATTGCGGTATTCGCCGCGATCGCGGCCAATTACGCGCGAGATCTGGCTTATCAGGTGCATGCCATTCTCATAATGGTTGTCGCCGCCGGTCTTTTCATCTGGACACTGCGCCGTACTGACGAGGTTCTGCCCATCGATTATTCGGGCGAATACATGGACGGTGTCGTGCGTTATGGCGTAATCGCAACCGCATTCTGGGGCGTTGTCGGCTTTCTGGCCGGGACCTTCATCGCATTTCAACTAGCCTTCCCGGCGCTGAATTTCGAATGGGCGCAGGGATTTGCGAATTTCGGCCGTTTGCGCCCATTGCATACATCGGCGGTGATTTTCGCGTTTGGCGGCAACGCCCTGATTGCCACGTCTTTCTACGTCGTGCAGCGCACCAGTGCCGCGCGCCTTTGGGGCGGCAATCTGGCATGGTTCGTGTTCTGGGGCTATCAGCTGTTCATCGTACTGGCCGCAACCGGTTACTTGCTTGGAGGGACGCAATCCAAGGAATATGCCGAGCCTGAGTGGTATGTCGACTTGTGGCTGACTGTCGTCTGGGTTGCCTATCTTGCGGTATACTTGGGCACGATCATAAAGCGGAAAGAACCCCATATTTACGTGGCCAACTGGTTCTACCTGTCGTTCATCGTGACGGTTGCCATGCTGCACCTTGTCAACAACATGACCATCCCGGTCAGCATCTGGGGCTCGAAATCCGTGATTGTCTGGTCGGGTGTACAAGACGCCATGATTCAGTGGTGGTACGGCCACAATGCTGTGGGCTTCTTCCTGACCGCGGGCTTCCTTGGCATGATGTACTATTTCATTCCGAAACAGGCCGAACGCCCGGTGTTTTCGTACAAGTTGTCGATCATCCACTTCTGGGCGCTGATCTTTTTGTACATCTGGGCCGGTCCGCACCACCTGCACTACACAGCACTGCCTGACTGGGCGTCGACGCTGGGCATGGTGTTCTCGGTCATCCTGTGGATGCCGTCCTGGGGTGGCATGATCAACGGCCTGATGACGCTGTCCGGCGCTTGGGACAAGCTTCGCACTGACCCGGTAATCCGGATGATGGTAATCTCGGTCGGCTTCTACGGCATGTCCACTTTCGAAGGCCCGATGATGTCGATCCGTGCGGTTAACAGCCTCAGCCACTATACCGACTGGACCATCGGTCACGTGCACTCTGGCGCGCTGGGTTGGAACGGCATGATCACCTTTGGCGCGCTGTACTATCTGGTGCCAGTACTGTGGAAGCGTGAGCGTCTGTATTCGCTTCAAATGGTCAGCTGGCACTTCTGGCTCGCCACGATCGGCATCGTTCTCTATGCCGCTTCCATGTGGGTGACCGGTATCATGGAAGGCCTGATGTGGCGCGAAGTGGATGCCAACGGCTTCCTGGTGAACTCGTTCGCCGACACCGTTGCCGCCAAGTTCCCGATGTATGTGGTGCGTGCGCTGGGTGGGGTTATGTTCCTCGCTGGTGCCGTCATCATGTGCTACAACCTGTGGATGACCGTTCGTCGGGCGCCGGCCAAAGAGGCCAGCCTCGGCGTCGCGGTCCCGGCTGAATAAGGAGGGCCGGAGCAATGGCAATTCTCGACAAACACAAGATCCTCGAGACCAACGCGACCCTCCTGCTGATCTTCAGCTTTCTGGTCGTAACCATCGGTGGCCTCGTGCAGATCACCCCGCTGTTCTATCTGGAAAACACCATCGAGAAGGTGGAGGGCATGCGCCCTTACACCCCTCTCGAAATGGCCGGGCGCGAAGTCTACATCCGCGAAGGCTGCTATGTCTGCCACAGCCAGATGATCCGCCCTATGCGGGACGAGGTCGAACGTTATGGTCACTACTCGCTGGCGGCGGAATCGATGTACGATCACCCGTTCCAGTGGGGCTCAAAGCGCACCGGACCGGATCTGGCGCGCGTCGGTGGCCGCTACTCGGACGAATGGCACGTCGATCACCTGCGTGACCCACAGGCCGTGGTCCCGGAATCGGTGATGCCGAAATACGGCTTCCTCGAAAACAGGAAGATCGACGGCAAATACATCGGTGACATCATGGCCGCAAACGCGCTGGTCGGAACACCGTATTCGGACGAGATGATCGAAAACGCAGTCGCCGATTTCCGGGCGCAGGCAGATCCGGACAGCGATTATGACGGGCTGCTGGAACGCTATGGCGACAATGTCAACGTACGCAACTTCGACGGCCAACCGGGCGTGACCGAAGCCGATGCCTTGATCGCCTATCTGCAGATGCTGGGTACGTTGGTCGATTTCTCGACCTTTACCCCTGATGCAAGCCGCTAGGGAGGGGTGTGATGGAAGAATACACAATCCTTCGGCAATTCGCGGATAGCTGGATGTTGCTGGTCCTCTTCACCTTTTTTCTGGGCGTGGTCCTTTGGGTCTTTCGCCCCGGCGCAGGGAAGGAGCACCGCGACAGCGCCAACATCCCGTTCCGGCATCAAGATAAACCCGCCACATCCAAGGAGGCGCGGCAATGAGCAAGACACCTGAAAAACAACCGGGTGATCCGAAAACCACCGGGCACACTTGGGACGGAATCGAGGAATTCGACAACCCGATGCCCCGCTGGTGGCTGTGGACCTTCTACGCCACCATTATCTGGGGTGTGATGTATACCATCGCTTACCCAGCTTGGCCGCTGATCAACTCGGCCACCGCCGGTGCGCTGGGGTGGTCAACCCGCGCCGACGTTGCCGCTGAAATCTCCGCGGTGGAAGAGGCTAACGCCGCCATCAACGACAAGCTGGCATCCGTGGAATTGACCGCAATCCAAGGCGACGCCGAACTCAACGGATACGCAGTTTCGGCCGGTGGCGCCGTGTTCAAGACCTGGTGCGCCCAGTGCCATGGCTCGGGCGCGGCAGGGGCCAAGGGCTATCCGAACCTGTTGGATGACGACTGGCTGTGGGGTGGTGATATCGAAAGTATCCACTTCACCATCAGCCACGGTATCCGCAATTCGGATAGTGACGAGGCACGGTATTCGGAAATGCCGGCCTTTGGACGGGACGAACTGTTGGGCGAAGAGGAAATCGATCAAGTCGTGAACTACGTCATGTCTCTGTCGGGCGAACCACAGGACGCAGGCGCGGTCGAAGCCGGGTCGGTTGTTTTTGCCGACAACTGTGCAGCCTGCCACGCCGAGGATGGTACCGGCGATATCTACCAAGGCGCGCCGAATCTGACAGATGCGATCTGGCTTTATGGTGGCGACTACGACACGCTGATCGACACTGTCAGCAACAGCCGGTTTGGGGTCATGCCCGCCTGGAACACCCGCCTGACCGAATCCCAGATTCGCGCGGTATCGGCCTACGTCCACCAGTTGGGTGGCGGTGAATAAGACTTGAGGATACCTCTGGGCGGCTTGCCGCCCAGAGGGTGAGGTGCCGGCTGTTCCATCTGTTCGCGCGTTTCCTGAACAGCCGGCGCCAACTAACCGAAATGCTAGTTGAAGTCTGTCGATTGCTGAAACCGGCAATCGTGTTTTCTTTATGCATGTTTTGCCACGGGTTCAAAACCTAAATTGAAGATGCGCTTTTTGACCCATGTCAAAGTTGTACCAACTATGATCTGTGAGAACACGCGCAAGTGCCCCAGATCTGGAGTGAGTCCGTGAGCGATTCCGACCCCGCCCCCAGCCTTTACGCCGCAAGGGAGCCGATTTTTCCGCGCCGCGTATCAGGTCCGTTCCGAAACCTGAAATGGATCATCATGGCGGTGACCCTGGGTATCTATTACCTGACGCCATGGATCAGGTGGGACCGGGGGCCCAGCCTGCCGGATCAGGCGGTGCTTCTGGATATGGCCAACCGCCGGTTCTATTTCTTCTGGATCGAAATCTGGCCGCACGAGTTCTATTTTGTCGCTGGTCTGCTGATCATGGCCGGCCTCGGCCTATTTCTGTTTACATCCGCCCTGGGCCGGGTCTGGTGCGGTTATGCCTGCCCGCAGACGGTCTGGACCGATCTCTATATTCTCGTCGAGCGCTGGATCGAAGGCGACCGCAACGCCCGCCTTCGCTTGCACCGGCAGAAAAAGCTCGATTTCCGCAAGGCGCGTCTGCGCATTACCAAATGGATTGTCTGGCTGCTCATCGGTCTCGCTACCGGCGGCGCGTGGGTATTCTATTTTGCCGATGCCCCGACGCTGGCAAAGGATCTGGTCACGCTGAACGCTCATCCGATCGCCTACACCACCATGGCGGTGCTGACCTTTACAACCTTCTTGTTTGGCGGCTTCGCCCGCGAACAGATCTGCATCTACGCCTGCCCTTGGCCGCGCATTCAGGCGGCGATGATGGACGAAGACACGCTCGTCGTCGGTTACCGTGAATGGCGGGGCGAGCCGCGTGGCAAGGGCAAACGCGTCGAGGAGTCGGAGCTGGGCGATTGCATCGATTGCATGGCCTGCGTCAACGTGTGCCCGGTCGGCATCGACATCCGCGACGGGCAGCAACTGGAATGCATCACTTGCGCCCTGTGCATTGACGCCTGTGACGACATGATGGCCAAGATTGGCAAGCCGCGTGGATTGATCGACTATATGGCGCTCAGTGACGAAGGTCGCGAGCGTGCAGGGCACCCACCCAAAAACGTCTGGAAGCACATCTTGCGCCCGCGCACGATCCTCTACACCAGTCTGTGGTCGGCGGTCGGGTTCGCGTTGCTGTTCGCGCTCTTCATCCGATCCGATATCGACTTGACGGTGGCGCCAGTGCGCAACCCGACCTTCGTGACCTTGTCGGATGGATCGATCCGCAACACCTATGACGTCCGGCTGCGCAACAAGCATGGCGAAGACCGGCTGTTCAAGTTGTCGCTGACGGGTGATCCGACCATGCGCATACAGATTGAAGGCACTGATTACGATGTTGTCAACGTTCCGGCTGACACGGCACAGCTCACTCGTGTATATATCATGGCCTCCAAGGATGCTGCGCCGTCCGCGGCTCAGGCAACTCCGGTCCGGATCTGGGTCGAGGATCTGACCAGTGGCGAGCGCGCCTACAAAGACACCACGTTCAACGGACGAGGGAACTGACCATGGCGGAACGCCAGTTTACCGGAAAACATGCGCTGGCTGTATTTGTCGGGGCGTTTGGTGTGATCATCGCGGTGAATCTGATTCTGGCCTATAGTGCGGTGAAGACCTTTCCGGGGCTTGAGGTAAAGAATTCTTATGTCGCCAGCCAGGAATTCAACACCCGCCGCGACGCGCAGGAATCTTTGGGTTGGACCGTGCGTGCCGATGCGGCGGGCGGGTTGATCTTTCTTTCGATCATTGATGCATCCGGCACCCCAGTTGAGGTGCAAAAGCTTGACGCGGTTGTGGGGCGGGCAACCCATGTGAACGAAGATAGCCGGCCCGAATTTCGCTTTGACGGCAGTGCCTATGTGGCCAAGGCCGAATTGGGAAAAGGCAACTGGAACATTCGTATGGTCGCCACAGCTGCGGATGGCACGGAATTCACCCAAAGGGTGCTTCTGCACGTAAAAGGATGATGTGATGTCTGCCCAGATGCGCCCAGGCACAGCGGCTTGCCCCGGATGCCTCGCGGCTCCGGCTGAACCGGCGCGCGCCATCCTCGAGGATGTTCAGATTGCTCTGTCGCTGCCGGGCATCCACTGCTCGGGATGCATTGCCACAGTCGAACGCGAGTTGAACGCCTATCCCGGCGTCGCCGATGCTCGGGTCAATCTGACGCTCAAGCGGGCGATGATCCAGGCTTCGGCGAATGTGCGCGCTGCCGATCTTATCCCAGCGCTGGAGCGCGCAGGCTACGAAGCGCATGAGCTGGATACCGGCGCGCTGGCGGCAACGCAGACCGACAAGGCGGGCCGTAACCTTCTGATGCGACTTGCGGTGGCGGGGTTCGCCTCGATGAACGTGATGTTGCTTTCGGTATCGGTTTGGTCCGGGGCATCGGACGCCACACGTGACATGTTTCACTGGATTTCGGCGGCCATTGCGCTGCCAGCGATTGCGTTTTCAGGACAGCCGTTCTTTGCGAATGCGTGGAGTGCGCTTCGCGTTCGTCGCCTGAACATGGACGTACCGATCGTTCTGGCCATTGTTTTGGCGCTGGTCACTTCGCTTTGGGAAACCTCGCTGAGTGGCGAGCATGCCTATTTCGATGCCGCCCTGACTCTGACCTTCTTTCTGCTGGCAGGACGTTATCTCGATTATCGAACCCGGGCCGTGGCGCGGTCTGCTGCCGAAGAACTGGCGGCACTGGAAGTTCCGCGTGCCATACGTGTGGCCAACGACATCGAGGAAGAAGTTGCCGTCTCCACGCTTGCGGTCGGCGATCTGGTGCTCGTGCGCCCGGGTGGCCGGATGCCAGTGGATGGCGAGGTCGTATCCGGTCGCTCCGAATTGGACCGTTCGCTGCTGACTGGCGAAACGCTCCCCGTCTTTGCCGAACCGGGCTTGATCGTGAGTGCGGGCGAGGTGAATCTGACCGGCCCCCTGACCATCCGCGCCACAGCGGTGGGGCAGGAAACCTCGCTGCATCGCATGGCGGATCTGGTGGCTATCGCCGAGTCAGGCCGGTCACGCTATACCTCGCTGGCCGACAGTGCAGCCAAACTTTATGCACCAGGCGTTCATATCCTATCAGCGCTCAGCTTTCTCGGCTGGTATCTGTATTCAGGTGATGTTCGCACGGCGTTGAACATCGCCGCCGCCGTTCTCATCATCACCTGCCCCTGCGCTTTGGGTCTGGCGGTTCCGGCCGTGACCACCGCCGCCTCCGGGCGGTTGTTCCGTCGGGGCTTGCTGATCAAACACGCAACCGCACTGGAGCGTCTGGCCGAGGTGGACACGGTCGTCTTTGACAAAACGGGCACTCTGACCGCCGGAACGCCGGAACTGACCAATCTGGGCGATCACACGCGGACCGATCTGGAAATCGCACTGGCGCTGGCCGAGGCATCGTCTCACCCGTTGTCGGTTTCACTAGCCAAGACTGCTCGCGCTACCGGGATAAAGCCAGCGGGCATTGCCAATCTGATTGAGGTTCCCGGTTATGGAGCCAAAGGTCAGTTTCGCGGTCAGACCGTACGCCTGGGCCGTGCGGCATGGGTAGGTGCAGAACAGGGCAATCAAACAGCCGCATGGTTGGCAGTTGGGGACCGCGCGCCGGTGGCATTCGTTTACACGGACGCGCTGCGTCCCGGCGCGGTACAAGCCGTGGCCGCTCTTCGCAATGCCGGCAAGCAGGTGGCATTGATTTCCGGCGATACCCAAGGCGCCGTTGCGGAGCTGGCAGAGCGGCTTGGCATTCAAGATTGGGTGGCCGAGGCCTTGCCCGAAGACAAGGTCAAGCGGGTGCAGCAGCTGACGGAGGAGGGCCGCAAGGTCTTGATGGTGGGGGACGGCCTCAACGACACAGCGGCGCTTGCGGCGGCACATGTATCGATCTCGCCAGCGTCGGCTCTGGATGCGGCGCGCGTTGCCTCGGATATCGTTTTGCTTGGCACCGAGTTGTCGCCGATTGCTGAGGCTTGTGAGACCGCGACCAAGGCAACCAAACGAATCCGTGAGAACTTTCAGATTGCCACGGTCTATAACGTCATCGCGGTGCCCCTGGCGGTGGCTGGATTGGCGACACCGCTGATCGCCGCCTTGGCGATGTCGACCTCGTCGATTACCGTATCACTGAACGCTTTGCGGCTGAGGTGACCCGATGGAAGTACTGGCTTATCTGATTCCGATCTCTCTCTTGCTGGGGGGTGTTGGTCTTGCCGCGTTCATCTACACGGTTCGTACCAACCAGTATGACGACCCCGAAGGGGACGCCCGGCGAATCCTCGACAATCAATGGGACGACAAGCCCAAACCTTGACATGTGTCGAGTCGGGGCACGAGCAGAGGGTCAGGAGGTGCGCTATGGAAGTATTCAGGTCGGACAGCCGAGAGGGGCGAAAAGCGCCGCGGGACTGGTTTACCGGAACGGTTTGGCTAGAGCCGGTGATTGAAGCGCCCGAGCCGGCGCGCGTTCGGGCATTCCGGGTTTCCTTTGACGCTGGCGCGCGTACAGCATGGCATACCCACCCGTTGGGCCAGACGTTGTATGTTCTGTCAGGTGTCGGGCTGGTTGGGCGCCGTGGCGAAGCGCCCCGGACAATTCGACCCGGAGATACAGTCTGGATTCCGCCGGGCGAAGAACACTGGCATGGTGCAGCGCCGGATACGGAAATGGTCCACCTCGCCATTCAGGAGGCTTTGGATGACCACATCACCGATTGGCTGGAACAGGTCGATGACGCGGATTACCTGCAACCGCCGGCCTGATATGCGCCGCGTGTCCGCCCGCCCTTGAAATTACCGCATTGCCCGGCTATGTCCGGCCCATTCGCAAGCAGAGAGACACAAGCCAAATGGCCACCATGAATCCGATCCAGTTCATCCAGCAGGTCCGCGCCGAAGTCGCAAAGGTCGTATGGCCGACGCGCCGCGAGGTGCTGCTGACCACGGTCATGGTGTTCATCATGGCGACACTGACCGCCATTTTCTTTGCGCTGGTGGATCTGGGCATCCGTGGCGGGCTGCAGCTGATTCTGGGTATGTTCAACTAGGCAAGCCCTCGGGAACGCCCGGTTAAATCCCGGACGCCCCTTGCACAACGCGCCATGTCGGAGTAGGTGACGCGAAACCCTTTGGGACGGGCGTGCGGCGATTCGAGTTGCGCGCCGCTTTTTGTTCCGGGTTGTGCGGTGAAACCGCTGAGAAATTTCAATGACGGGCGCGCTCCGGACAGTGTGCCAAAGGCAGAACAAGGACGACAGGTTCATGGCGAAACGGTGGTACTCGGTCAGCGTTCTTTCGAATTTCGAGAAAAAGATCGCAGAACAGATCCGCACGTCCGTGGCCGAGCAGGGTCTTGAGGACGATATCGACGAAGTTCTGGTGCCCACCGAAGAGGTGATCGAAGTGCGCCGGGGCAAGAAGGTCACGACAGAGCGCCGCTTCATGCCCGGCTACGTGCTGGTGCACATGGAAATGTCCGACCAGGGCTATCACCTGATCAACTCGATCAACCGGGTCACCGGTTTCCTTGGCCCGCAAGGCCGCCCGATGCCGATGCGCGACGCCGAAGTGAACCAGATCCTCAACCGCGTTCAGGAAGGCGAAGAAGCGCCCAAGCTGATGATCTCGTTCGAGATTGGCGAAAAGGTCAAGGTCAACGATGGTCCGTTCGAGGATTTCGACGGCATGGTCGAAGGCGTGGACGACGAGAACCAGAAACTCAAGGTCTCGGTTTCGATCTTTGGCCGCGAAACGCCGGTTGAACTGGACTTTACGCAGGTTACGAAGCAGGGGTGAGAAGCTTCTGAGAGAGATTTTGACGCCGTGATGCCTTGGGCATTGCGGCGTTTTTTGTTTGTCCGCCCGTCTGAAGAAGCGGCTGTTGACAAAGCCAAAGCCTTATAGACTTTAACTACCCAAACACCGGAAGATATACTCTTGTTTAGATTCCATACTGCGGTCACTTTCATTCTATTAAATTGTATCGGCTTCGCGTTTGCAGTGACTATTGGGGGGCTTCTTTTTGCACCTGCTGCGGCTGACACACATCAATCAGCAGCTTTGTTTGAAGAGGCGCTGCGAGCGAACGCAAATCTTCAGAACGATCGCCTGCAAGAAATTGTGTCCAACGTGCCTGAGGTGCTGCTTGAGCGTAACGAAAGCGGTGTGTCCTTAATCGAGTTTGCTTTCTTCTATTTAAATGAGGATTTGGTGAGTCAAACCAATTTTGAGTTCCTTGAATTTCTGATCAGTAACGATTTCTTTGATCAGAAAGTGGATAAGGCACCGCACGTCTCGTTCGCCGTTCAAGCGTTGAGAGGGGCTGATGACCAGATCGGCAGAACAGACCTCTCGGATGATATGATTGTCCATGACACTCGCGCACCGTTCATTGTCTTACTATCAAATGCTGTCAGTGACCGTATCTCGCAGAACCCGTTAAGTAGTGAAGAAAGTTTGGACATCGTTCTAGAGGTTTGCAAAGCAATGGCCTTTGAGGCAGGGTACGAAGAGCTTTTCGGCGCTCAGCTTGTTCACGCCGTTTCAGATACGCTAACACCCCAGCAGAAAAGCTTTGTTGGCGTTTACTCACAGACAGGAACACTGGACGGTCTCTGCGTAGAGAAATTCTTGCGCTGAGGCTGCGGGCATATTCAATCACTAAAGGGGTGAGCGATCCCCTTGCCAACCCCGCCATTCCACTGTAAACGACGCCTCTATCGTCTTCGGGCGAGATTCTCTCGTGGGAGATGGACGGATCGCGATCCTGAAATCGGACCACGCAACATTCTCCGGGCTGGACGCGTCCCGCCCACGTTGAAAGGAAAACCACATGGCTAAGAAGCTTGTTGGTTCGATGAAGCTGCAGGTTCCTGCAGGTCAGGCAAACCCCTCTCCGCCGGTCGGCCCCGCACTGGGTCAGCGCGGCATCAACATCATGGAATTCTGCAAGGCGTTCAACGCCAAGACCGCAGACATGGAGCCCGGCGCGCCGTGCCCGACCGTGATCACCTACTATCAGGACAAGTCCTTCACCATGGACATCAAGACGCCGCCCGCGTCTTATTACCTGAAAAAAGCCGCTGGTCTGAAGCCGGTTGGCAAACGCAACCGCCCACGCGGTGCGGAAAATCCTGGCCGTGAAACAATCGCAACCGTGACCTCGAAGCAGGTCCGTGAAATTGCGGAAGCCAAGATGAAAGATCTCAACGCCAACGACATCGAAGGCGCAATGCAGATCATCCTGGGCTCGGCCCGCTCCATGGGCATCGAGGTGAAGTAAGATGGCTAAACTCGGAAAACGGACCCGCGCCGCACGCGAAGCTTTTGCCGGCAAGGAAAACCTGTCGGTCGAAGAAGCAGTTTCCCTGATCAAGGCAAACGCCTCGGCCAAATTCGATGAAACCGTCGAGATCGCCATGAATCTGGGCGTCGACACCCGCCACGCCGACCAGATGGTCCGCGGCGTCGTCGGCCTGCCGAACGGAACTGGCAAAACCATGCGCGTTGCAGTGTTTGCTCGCGGCCCCAAGGCGGACGAAGCCAAGGCAGCCGGTGCTGACATTGTTGGCGCAGAAGACCTGATGGAAACCATTCAGGGCGGCAAGATCGAGTTCGACCGCTGCATCGCGACCCCGGACATGATGCCCGTCGTAGGCCGTCTGGGTAAGATCCTTGGCCCCCGCAACCTGATGCCGAACCCCAAGGTTGGCACCGTGACCATGGACGTGAAAGCCGCCGTGGAAGCAGCCAAAGGCGGTGAAGTCCAGTTCAAGGCGGAAAAAGGCGGTGTTGTGCACGCCGGTGTTGGCAAAGCGTCGTTTGACGAAACCAAGCTGGTCGAAAACGTCCGTGCCTTTGTGTCGGCCGTGGCCAAGGCAAAGCCGTCGGGCGCCAAGGGCACCTACATGAAGAAAATCGCGCTGAGCTCGACCATGGGTCCCGGCGTGACCGTGGATGTGGCGCAGGCTTCGAGCGAATAAGCACGAGCATTCAGCGGTAAAACCAAGCGGGCGGCCCCAAACAGGCCGCCCGTTCTGCATTTCCAGGATGTATCAAAGGCCAAGCTCGCGGATGCTTGCTTCGCCCTTTACCAACGAAAAGAAGCTTCGATCGGCGACAGGTTCCCAGGAACCGACCGACCTGTCCAGCGGCTCCGACGCGACGACTTTTCCGCCGTTGTCCAGCCCTTCCCCGAAATAAAGCGACGGGCTGCGCCGGTCACTGGAATAGCGGAAGGAATAAAGAGCCGAGCCATCGGAAAAGGCAGTCGCCATCCTGTTGGGCTGTTCGGTTTCTCCCTGAACTTCTTCAATCTGCCTGATTGTCGTGACGACAGCTTGAAAGGGGCATTCGTCTAACCCATTCGCCAGCAGCAACAGAAACAACAATTCAGAATCCGTGCTGCCGCGGCGGGCATGATAGCACTCGTCCGGCAGGAAGGCTTCAAGTTCCCGCCGTATACGCCCGAAATCGCCGATCTGACCGTTATGCATGAACGACCATTTGCCATAGGTGAAAGGATGGCAGTTGCTACGTGACGTCTCACCAAAGGTCGAGGCCCGAACGTGCGCCAGGAACAGGTGCGACTTAATCATGCGGCACAGGTCCAGAAGATTGCCATCCGACCACGCGGGCAGGACGTCACGGTACAGCCCTGGGTGCTCCTGCTCTGCATACCAGGCCATGCCAAATCCGTCACCATTCACCGCCAGCTTGGCCTCGGCGGCATGCTGGCTTTGTTCCAGCAGCGAATGTTTGGGCAAGATGATAATGTTTTCAAGCGGGATGCTTACGCCGCAATACGCTGCGAATCTGCACATATTTTCATTCTTTCCAGAATTCGAGAAGACCACATTCAATAGTGCCCAATGCCAGGAACAACAAAAGGATTTTCGAACTTAACGGCGATCTGCAGCAACCGGGTATTATGAACCGTAGTCAAAAGCCGCTTCTGAAAGGCCAATCAGATTGCCTCGATTTTCCCTCGACCATCCTTTTTCAATACGCCGGATACAAAAGACCCATCACAGCATATAACACACAAGCAGAACCCAGCCCGGTAAATAGTTTCTAACTCTCAGTGCTCGAGGGGTTCAGTCTTCTGTGGAAACGCTAGCACTTGGTGCGTCAGCCACGATTTGTTTCAGCTTTTCAGGCGTGAAAGTTGGAAATTCGCGCCGGATCAAGCGCTCGACGCGGTTTCTCGCGCGCTCAGTCTCAAAGTTTGGATCGGTGGAAATTGCCTTGCGCAGTTTCCGTCCTTGTCGGGCGCGAGTGTCCGAGCTGTTGTGGGCCACATGTATGTATGCATGTGGGCGAGGATCCATGATCGACGGGTTGAGTTCGTAGTACCCTCTATGCCGCCCTTGATACGGGTTGCGTATCTGCCCGGGTGCATTCACCAGTGCCCAGGCGATTGCGATATAGGGTTCAAATTTCCGCAGAAGAAAAGAGTCCGTTCCGTCATGGGCTAGGTAAAATCCGCGCGGCATCGATATCAGGGTGTTGGGAACCGCATGTTCGCCCAGCCGTTTCAGGCGCGATATCGTGTATGCGGAAATCGCATCGTCGTCGTCCATCCTAAAATGAACAGTCTTTTGTTCAATGCCAGAGGTCAGTTCTTCTACTTTTGGGTTAAGAGCGTCTGTAATGTGGTCTGCGTCACTATAAATTATTTCGATTTGTGGAATATCAGCGCAGGCTTGTTCTAGGCTCGCTTTATAGACGTCCGGCATGATTGTAGAGGCGGCCACAATGACCTTGAAGTCAGGGTCGGTTTGAAAGCGGAGAGATGGCAGAGTGATGTTTTCCAGAAAGTACAGGCGTTCGGCCATGCGCTCAGGGTTGTAGAGGGCGTCCAAACGCTCTGCTTCCTCTAGTTCCGCCCGACCGATTTTGGTGTCGTTTCTGCCAAAATAGGAAAATCGAATGTAGCCAAAAACCTTCATGAAGTGCTCATTTGTATGGGGATCTTTGTGTTTGGGGGGATTTTTCAACGCAGATTGTCGCTAAACCTATGGGTCCCTTTTGAGGGTCTGGAATCGTGTGTGACTTCTGGTGGACCCCCGCGCCGGTTCGATGGAGTCGATTGACTGATCTAAGTCAAAAGCGTTTTGTTAGAAAGATCCATCAATTTATCTGGTTTTGGTTGGCGTGCTTGTTGTCAATTTCGCAACACCAAACGCCGTGCGACCTCCGACGCCGGAAAATCTGATGTTGTACCATCCTGACGGCGCGGAACACACTTTCTGGCAAAAGGGTTTTTGCGGCGAGATCCTGATTTACCCCTTGGAAACCCAGGCTGTCTGGCCTAAAGAGGGCTGCGGAGTAAAGCGTGCGATTCGTCGTGCGCTTTATTTTGTTTCGTCCAAGACGGTGGGTGGGTCCATATGGCCCCTTAATTTCCTGCCTGAGACGGGAAAGACCAAAGAATTCGAGGGTCCCACCCTCGGGCGATTTTTGGCTCAACCCCGTACAACGGACCTGAACGCCGGGGCTCAGGCCTCGGCAAATATGAGCCGGGATGACCCATCATCCCTAATTTGGAGAGAACTGTGGATAGAGCCCAGAAAGAGAAAGTGGTCGAGGAACTCGGCCAGATCTTCGAAAGCTCTGGCGTCGTGGTGGTTGCTCACTACGCCGGTCTGACAGTTGCCGAGATGCAGGATCTGCGTTCGCGTGCGCGCGAAGCAGGCGGGTCCGTGCGTGTTGCCAAGAACAGGCTCGCCAAAATCGCCCTCGAGGGTAAGCCGTGTGCAAGCATGGCCGACCTGCTGACGGGTATGACCGTTCTGACCTATTCCGAAGACCCCGTGGCAGCAGCCAAGGTGGCCGAGGACTTCGCCAAGGATAACAAGAAATTTGAGATCCTCGGCGGCGCAATGGGCGAGAACGCTCTGGACCGGGCCGGCGTCGAAGCCGTGTCGAAAATGCCGTCGCGCGAAGAGCTTATTGCTCAGATCGTGTCGTGCATCGGCGCACCTGCTTCGAACATCGCTGGCGCGATTGGCGCACCTGCAAGCAATATCGCAAGCATCCTTTCCACCATCGAAGAGAAGGCGGAAGCTGCGTAAGCGGTTGGCACTGAATGATCTGCGTGGGGTTGTGAATGCCCCGACGTTGGAACACACACTGTAAACGGAAAGAGCTGATACAATGGCTGATCTGAAGAAACTGGCAGAAGAGATCGTTGGTCTGACCCTGCTGGAAGCACAAGAACTGAAAACCATCCTCAAGGACGAGTACGGCATCGAGCCCGCAGCTGGCGGCGCCGTCATGGTCGCAGCAGCTGGTGGCGACGCCGGTGGCGCAGCCGAGGAAGAAAAGACCGAATTCGACGTCGTTCTCAAGAACGCTGGCGCTTCGAAAATCAACGTCATCAAAGAAGTTCGTGGCATCACTGGCCTGGGCCTGAAAGAAGCCAAGGAACTGGTCGAAGCCGGCGGCAAGATCAAAGAAGGCGTTTCGAAAGAAGAAGCCGAAGAAGTCAAGGGCAAGCTGGAAGCAGCTGGCGCCGAAGTCGAGCTGGCCTAAGCCAACCGACAGGTGCATCGCTGATGTGCCGCAGGATTTGGCTGGACCCGGAGAAATCCGGGTCCAGCCGAACCTGTCTTAGAAAGGGCCTCTGACAGGGGGGCGTTTTCTAAGACACGGTTTTCGGATCGGGAGGCCGCCTTCGGGACGGTGGCCATGAATTGATCCGGACGTGTCGTCTCGAATGTGCAAGATGCCGGGGCCCGACGGTGTCTTTGCCCGCTGAGAACATCGAAAGGTGACATCTGACATGGCTCAATCGTTCCTTGGCCAGAAACGTCTTCGTAAATATTACGGCAAAATCCGCGAAGTTTTGGAAATGCCGAACCTCATTGAGGTACAGAAATCTTCTTATGATCTTTTCCTGCGTTCCGGTGATGCCGAACAGCCAGCCGACGGCGAAGGTATCAAAGGCGTGTTCCAGTCGGTTTTCCCGATCAAGGATTTCAACGAAACTTCCGTTCTGGAGTTCGTGAAGTACGATCTGGAAAAACCGAAATATGACGTCGAAGAGTGCATGCAGCGCGACATGACCTACAGCGCGCCGCTCAAGGTTACTCTGCGTCTGATCGTCTTTGATGTCGATGAGGACACCGGCGCCAAGTCGGTCAAGGACATCAAGGAGCAGGACGTCTTCATGGGCGACATGCCCCTGATGACTCCGAATGGCACCTTTATCGTCAACGGCACTGAACGTGTGATCGTGTCCCAGATGCACCGCTCGCCGGGCGTGTTCTTTGACCATGACAAGGGCAAGACCCATTCCTCGGGCAAGCTGCTGTTTGCCTGCCGCATCATCCCGTATCGCGGCTCGTGGCTGGACTTCGAGTTCGACGCCAAGGACATCGTTTTTGCCCGCATCGACCGTCGCCGCAAGCTGCCGGTGACGACGCTGCTATATGCGCTGGGTCTGGATCAGGAAGGCATCATGGATGCCTATTACAATACCGTTTCCTACAAGCTGGCGAAGAAGAAGGGATGGGTCACCCCGTTCTTCCCCGAGCGCGTGCGCGGCACCCGTCCCACCTATGACCTGATCGACGCCGCCTCGGGCGAAGTGATTGCCGAAGCCGGTAAGAAGATCACCCCGCGCGCGGTCAAGAAATTGATCGAGGAAGGTGCCGTCACCGACCTGCTGGTTCCGTTCGATCATATCGTAGGCAAGTTTGTCGCCAAGGACATCATCAACGAAGAAACCGGTGCGATCTATGTCGAAGCCGGGGACGAGTTGACGCTGGAATATGACAAGGACGGTGAACTGATCGGCGGTTCCGCGAAAGAATTGATCGACGCGGGCATCACCGATATCCCGGTTCTGGATATCGACAACGTCAATGTCGGCCCCTACATGCGCAACACCATGGCGCAGGACAAGAACATGAACCGCGAAACCGCGCTCATGGATATCTACCGCGTCATGCGCCCGGGTGAGCCGCCCACCGTCGAAGCGGCGTCCGCCCTGTTCGATACGCTGTTCTTTGACAGCGAGCGCTATGACCTCAGCGCTGTTGGCCGGGTCAAGATGAACATGCGCCTTGCGCTGGACAAGCCGGACACTCAGCGCACGCTGGACCGCGAAGACATCGTGGCCTGCATCAAGGCACTGGTGGAACTGCGTGACGGCAAAGGCGATGTGGACGACATCGACCACCTCGGCAACCGCCGGGTGCGCTCGGTCGGCGAACTGATGGAGAATCAGTACCGAGTCGGCCTGCTGCGCATGGAGCGCGCGATCAAGGAACGCATGTCGTCGGTCGAGATCGACACCGTCATGCCGCAGGACCTGATCAACGCGAAACCGGCTGCTGCTGCCGTACGCGAGTTCTTTGGCTCGTCGCAGCTGTCGCAGTTCATGGACCAGACCAACCCGCTGTCCGAAGTCACCCACAAACGCCGCCTGTCGGCGCTTGGCCCCGGTGGTCTGACGCGCGAGCGCGCGGGCTTCGAGGTTCGCGACGTGCACCCGACCCACTATGGCCGGATGTGCCCGATTGAAACGCCGGAAGGCCCGAACATCGGTCTGATCAACTCGCTGGCCACCTTTGCCCGCGTGAACAAGTATGGCTTCATCGAAACGCCTTATCGCGTCGTCAGCGAAGGTCAGGTGACCGATGAGGTCCACTACATGTCCGCGACCGAGGAAATGCGTCACACTGTGGCGCAGGCCAACGCGACGTTGGACGAGAACGGCAAGTTCATCAACGAGATGGTCAACACCCGCCAGGCCGGCGACTATACGCTGGCGCCGGTGGAAAGCGTCGACCTGATCGACGTGAGCCCGAAACAGCTGGTTTCGGTTGCCGCCTCGCTGATCCCGTTCCTCGAAAACGACGACGCCAACCGCGCTCTGATGGGCTCGAACATGCAACGTCAGGCGGTTCCGCTGCTGCGGGCCGAGGCACCACTGGTCGGTACCGGTATCGAGGAAAAGGTTGCGATCGACTCGGGCGCTGCGATTCAGGCGAAACGCGCCGGTATCATCGACCAGGTCGATGCCCAGCGTATCGTTATTCGCGCCACCGAGGATCTGGAATTGGGCGATGCTGGCGTTGACATCTATCGTCTGCGCAAGTTCCAGCGTTCGAACCAGAACACCTGTATCAACCAGCGTCCGCTGATCAAGGTGGGTGACACCGTCCAGAAGGGCGAAGTCATTGCCGACGGTCCGTCGACCGACATGGGTGAACTTGCTCTGGGTAAGAACGTGGTCGTCGCGTTCATGCCGTGGAACGGTTACAACTACGAAGACTCGATCCTGATCTCGGAACGTATCGCACGTGATGACGTCTTTACCTCGGTCCATATCGAGGAATTCGAAGTTGCCGCCCGTGACACCAAACTGGGCCCGGAAGAAATCACCCGCGACATCCCGAACGTCGGTGAAGAAGCGCTGCGCAACCTCGACGAGGCGGGCATCGTTTACATCGGTGCGGATGTCGAACCAGGCGATATTCTGGTCGGCAAAATCACTCCGAAGGGCGAAAGCCCGATGACCCCGGAAGAAAAGCTGCTGCGCGCCATCTTTGGTGAAAAAGCATCCGACGTGCGCGACACCTCGCTGCGCGTTAAGCCGGGCGATTACGGTACGGTCGTCGAGGTTCGCGTCTTCAACCGTCACGGCGTCGAAAAAGACGAGCGTGCATTGCAGATCGAGCGTGAGGAAGTCGAACGTCTGGCCCGTGACCGGGACGATGAGCTGACGATCCTTGACCGCAACATCTATGCGCGTCTGCAAAGCTTGATCCTCGGCAAAACCGCTGTCAAAGGCCCGAAAGGTGTCAAGGCAGGATCGGTGATCACCGAGGATCTGCTGGACACTCTGACCCGTGGTCAATGGTGGCAGCTGGCGCTGGAAGACGAGCAGGACGCACAGATCGTTGAGGCTCTGAACGAGCAGTACGAAGTGCAGAAGCGCGCTCTGGATGCCCGTTTCGAGGATAAGGTCGAGAAAGTCCGCCGTGGCGACGACCTGCCGCCGGGTGTGATGAAGATGGTCAAAGTCTTCATCGCCGTGAAGCGCAAGCTGCAGCCGGGCGACAAGATGGCCGGTCGTCACGGGAACAAGGGTGTGATCTCCAAGGTTGTGCCGATGGAAGACATGCCGTTCCTGGCCGATGGGACCCCGGTCGACTTCTGTCTGAACCCGCTGGGTGTGCCTTCGCGTATGAACGTGGGTCAGATCCTCGAGACTCACATGGGTTGGGCCGCGCGCGGTCTGGGTCTGAACATCGATGAGGCACTGGGTGAATACCGCCGCTCCGGAGACCTGACCCCTGTACGCGAAGCGATGAAGCTGGCCTATGGCGAAGATGTCTACGAAGAAGGCATCACCGGCATGGACGAGGACACGCTGGTCGAGGCAGCGGGCAACGTGACCCGCGGTGTTCCGATCGCAACCCCGGTCTTTGACGGCGCCAAAGAGGCTGACGTCAACGATGCGCTGGTGCGTGCGGGCTTCTCGCAAAGCGGTCAGTCGATCTTGTTCGACGGTCGTACGGGTGAGCAATTTGCGCGTCCGGTGACCGTGGGCATCAAGTACCTGCTGAAACTGCACCACCTGGTGGACGACAAGATCCACGCGCGTTCGACCGGGCCGTACAGCCTGGTCACCCAGCAGCCGCTGGGCGGTAAGGCGCAGTTCGGTGGTCAGCGCTTTGGTGAGATGGAGGTCTGGGCTCTGGAAGCTTACGGCGCCGCCTACACCCTGCAGGAGATGCTCACCGTGAAATCGGATGACGTCGCCGGCCGGACCAAGGTCTATGAGTCGATCGTCAAGGGCGAGGATAACTTTGAAGCGGGCGTACCGGAATCGTTCAACGTTCTGGTGAAAGAAGTCCGTGGCCTCGGCCTGAATATGGAACTCCTGGATGCGGAGGAAGAGTAGGGGCGGCAGCGCCCCACACTCATCCCATCCCAATTTGTAAGGACGCAAAATGAACCAGGAAATCACCAACAACCCGTTCAATCCGCTGACGCCGCCGAAAGTGTTCGACGAGATCAAAGTCTCGCTGGCGTCGCCCGAGCGGATCCTGTCTTGGTCCTATGGCGAGATCAAGAAACCCGAAACCATCAACTATCGCACGTTCAAGCCCGAGCGTGACGGTCTGTTCTGCGCGCGCATCTTTGGCCCGATCAAAGATTACGAATGTCTGTGCGGCAAATATAAGCGGATGAAGTATCGCGGCGTTGTCTGCGAGAAATGCGGTGTGGAAGTCACCCTGCAGAAAGTCCGCCGCGAGCGCATGGGCCATATCGAACTGGCCGCGCCCGTCGCGCATATCTGGTTCCTGAAATCGCTGCCGTCCCGCATCGGTCTGATGCTGGACATGACGCTGCGCGATCTGGAACGGGTTCTCTACTTTGAAAACTACGTCGTCATCGAGCCCGGTCTGACCGACCTGACCTACGGCCAGATGCTGACCGAAGAAGAGTACATGGACGCACAGGATGCCTATGGCATGGACGCGTTCACCGCGAATATCGGTGCCGAAGCCATTCGCGAGATGCTGGCCCAGATCGATCTGGAAGCCGAAGCCGAGCAGCTGCGCGCCGATCTGGCCGAAGCAACCGGCGAACTGAAGCCCAAGAAGATCATCAAGCGTCTGAAGGTTGTTGAATCCTTCCTCGAGTCGGGAAACCGACCCGAGTGGATGGTAATGACTGTGATCCCGGTCATTCCGCCGGAACTGCGCCCGCTGGTTCCTCTGGATGGTGGCCGATTTGCGACCTCGGATCTGAACGATCTGTATCGCCGCGTGATCAACCGGAACAACCGTCTGAAACGTCTGATCGAACTGCGCGCGCCTGACATCATCGTCCGCAACGAAAAGCGGATGTTGCAGGAATCCGTTGACGCTCTGTTCGACAACGGTCGTCGTGGCCGCGTGATTACCGGCGCCAACAAGCGTCCGCTGAAATCGCTGTCGGACATGCTGAAAGGCAAGCAGGGTCGTTTCCGTCAGAACCTTCTGGGCAAGCGGGTCGACTTCTCGGGCCGTTCGGTCATCGTGACTGGTCCCGAACTCAAGCTGCACCAGTGTGGTCTGCCCAAGAAGATGGCGCTGGAGCTGTTCAAGCCGTTCATTTACAGCCGCCTTGAAGCCAAGGGTCTGTCTTCGACCGTGAAACAGGCGAAGAAACTTGTCGAGAAAGAGCGCCCCGAAGTGTGGGATATCCTCGACGAGGTGATCCGCGAACACCCTGTCATGCTGAACCGTGCGCCGACGCTGCACCGTCTTGGCATTCAGGCATTCGAACCGGTCCTGATCGAAGGTAAAGCGATCCAGCTGCACCCGCTGGTCTGTTCGGCTTTCAACGCCGACTTCGACGGTGACCAGATGGCCGTTCACGTGCCGCTGAGCCTTGAGGCACAGCTGGAAGCCCGTGTTCTGATGATGTCGACAAACAACGTTCTGTCGCCAGCAAACGGCGCGCCGATCATCGTTCCGTCGCAGGACATGATCCTGGGTCTCTACTATGTGACCCTGGAACGCGAAGGCATGCCGGGTGAAGGCAAGGTCTTTGGTTCGATCGACGAAGTTCAGCACGCGCTGGACGCGGGTGAAGTGCATCTGCACACCAAAATCACCGCGCGGATCACGCAGATCGACGACGAAGGCAACGAAGTTCAGAAGCGCTATGAAACCACTCCGGGCCGTCTGCGTCTGGGTGCGTTGCTGCCGATGAACAACAAGGCGCCGTTCGAACTGGTCAACCGTCTGCTGCGAAAGAAGGAAGTGCAGCAGGTGATCGACACCGTCTACCGTTACTGCGGGCAGAAAGAGTCGGTTATCTTCTGTGACCAGATCATGTCGATGGGTTTCAAGGAAGCGTTCAGGGCCGGCATCTCGTTCGGCAAGGACGACATGGTCATCCCGAACGACAAGTGGGGCATCGTTGATGACACCCGCGATCAGGTGAAGGATTTCGAACAACAGTACATGGACGGCCTGATCACTCAGGGCGAAAAGTACAACAAGGTTGTCGATGCCTGGTCGAAATGTAACGACCGCGTCACCGAGGCGATGATGAACACCATCTCGGCTTCCGCGCGTGACGAGAATGGTGCCGAGCAGGAACCGAACTCGGTCTACATGATGGCCCACTCCGGTGCGCGGGGCTCGGTGACTCAGATGAAACAGCTGGGTGGTATGCGTGGCTTGATGGCCAAGCCGAACGGCGACATCATCGAGACGCCGATCATCTCGAACTTCAAGGAAGGTCTGACCGTTCTTGAATACTTCAACTCGACCCACGGTGCCCGTAAGGGTCTGTCGGATACTGCTCTGAAGACGGCGAACTCGGGCTACCTGACCCGTCGTCTGGTGGACGTGGCGCAGGATTGCATCGTGCGTGAAATCGACTGCGGCACCGACCGCGCAATCACTGCCGAAGCAGCGGTTAACGACGGTGAAGTCGTTGCCTCTCTGGCCGAGCGTGTGCTGGGTCGTGTCTCTGCCGATGACGTTCTGCGTCCGGGAACGGATGAGGTTCTGGTCGCTGCAGGTCAGCTGATTGACGAGCGTATGGCTGACGCCATCGACGAGGCTGCCGTTGCTTCGATGCGGATACGCTCGCCGCTGACATGTGAGTCGGAAGAGGGCGTTTGCGCCACCTGCTACGGTCGTGACCTTGCGCGCGGTACCATGGTGAACACGGGCGAGGCTGTCGGTATCATCGCCGCACAGTCGATCGGTGAACCGGGTACACAGCTGACGATGCGGACGTTCCACATCGGTGGTGTTGCCCAAGGTGGTCAGCAGTCGTTCCAGGAAGCAAGCCAGGACGGCGTCATTGCCTTCGAAAACCCGCAGATCCTGGTCAATGCCGCAGGCGAAAGCCTGGTCATGGGCCGTAACATGAAGCTGGTGATCAACGACGAACACGGCGAAGAACGCGCCAACTTCAAGCTGGGCTACGGCTCCAAGCTTTTCGTCAAGGACGGCACCAAGGTCAAGCGCGGCGACAAGCTGTTCGAATGGGATCCCTACACCCTTCCGATCATCGCCGAGAAAGCCGGTACCGCGAAATATGTCGACCTGGTTTCGGGCCTTGCGGTTCGCGACGAGACCGATGACGCAACCGGCATGACCCAGAAGATCGTGATCGACTGGCGCGCGGCGCCACGCGGCAGCGACCTCAAGCCCGAAATCATTCTGGTGGGCGAAGATGGCGAACCGGTGCGCAACGATGCGGGCAACCCGGTTCACTATCCGATGTCGGTGGATGCGATCCTGTCTGTCGAGGACGGCCAGCAGATCGAAGCCGGTGACGTTGTCGCGCGTATTCCGCGCGAAGGCGCCAAGACCAAGGACATCACCGGTGGTCTGCCACGTGTTGCGGAACTGTTCGAAGCACGTCGTCCCAAGGATCACGCAATCATCGCCGAAGCCGACGGTTACGTGCGCTTTGGCCGCGACTACAAGAACAAGCGCCGCATCACCATCGAACCGGCCGACGAGTCGATGGAGCCGATCGAATACATGGTACCCAAGGGAAAACACATCCCGGTGCAGGAAGGCGACTTCGTGCAGAAGGGTGACTATATCATGGACGGCAACCCGGCCCCGCACGACATCCTTGCCATCATGGGCGTCGAAGCGCTGGCGGATTACATGATCGATGAGGTGCAGGACGTCTATCGCTTGCAAGGTGTTAAGATCAACGACAAGCACATCGAAGTGATCGTGCGCCAGATGCTGCAGAAGTGGGAGATCCTCGAATCCGGCGATACCACCCTGCTGAAGGGCGAGCATGTCGATAAGCAGGAATTCGATGCGGCCAACGAAAAGACCATCGCACGCGGCGGTCGCCCGGCCCAGGGTCAGCCGATCCTGCTTGGCATCACCAAGGCCTCGCTGCAGACGCGTTCGTTCATCTCGGCGGCGTCGTTCCAGGAAACCACCCGCGTTCTGACCGAAGCCTCGGTTCAGGGCAAGAAAGACAAGCTGGTGGGTCTCAAGGAAAACGTGATCGTCGGTCGCCTGATCCCGGCCGGTACGGGCGGCGCAACCCAGCGCGTCCGCCATATCGCGCAGACCCGCGACAACGTGGTGATCGAAGCCCGCCGGGAAGAGGCCGAAGCCGCCGCTGCCCTGGCCGCTCCGATCATGGAGGACGACATCATCGGGGACGAACTCGACACCCTGGTCGATACTCCGGAAAGCCGGGAATAAACTTTGGTTTATGTCGAAAACAAAACCCGCGCTCAGGCGCGGGTTTTTTTGTGCGCGAGCCAGAAAGCCGTGTTGGTCAGCCAAGAATCTGAAGTGGGTCCGGCAAAACTTCGGCTGGTGAGCACAAAGTGAACTCTGCGGCGGGTTAAGCTTCTCGCACCAATCGAATAAAGGAAAAACTGGTCAGACCGGTAAGAAGGATGGGTCTATTGCCCGGTTATTCCGGCTATCTTCAGATTTGACGATTGTTACCCGGCACTGATTGCTGGCATTGCTCAATTCGGCACGCCCGAGGACTTGCTGCTCGGTCCCGCGGAAATTGAGCATTACCCCCGCCGACGAAACAAGCGCACAGGCTCTCTGAGTGGCGGCTGGATACATCATCCTTCGGCGGCAGACACTGCCCGCTGATAGAGATGCCATGTGGTGTGACCAAGGATCGGAAGGGTAAAGATCAGCCCCAGAAACGCGGGAACCAGCGACAACAGCATTGTGACCGATATGATCGCCGCCCAGCTGAGCATGACCACTGGGCTTTCCGAGACGACGCGTAAAGAGGTTAACATGGCGGAAACAAAATTGGTTTCCCGGTCCAGCAGCATCGGCATGGCGACGACGGTCACCGAGAACAGGACAGCCGACAAAAACGCGCCCACACAGGTGCCGACCGCAAGAAAGATCCAGCCCTGAGGTGTAAAGAATACGGTGTTCAAAAAACCGTCAAGATCCGAAAAGGATGCATTTTGCAGGATGATCGCCAGCCAAAGCCGAACCTGGTAAATCCACACCCAGAAAATGAACAGGGTGACAAAGGCCATCCAGCCCATTTCGCGCTTGCGTTGATTGGCCATGACGATGAGGATCTCGGACCAGCCAAAACTCTCTCCCTTCTGCAACCGGCGGGACATCTCGTAAAGCCCGGCAGCGGCGAAGGGTGCGATCAGCGGAAAGCCTACAATGGCAGGAATGATCATCCAGATCTGACCAAGCCAGACCAAACTCCAAACCAGCAGGATTCCGAAGGTTGCATAGAACAGGCCGAAAAAGCCGCTCATGACGGGGCGCGACAGAAAGTCGGAAAACCCGGCCTTCAGCGAAGCGGAAATATCACCCCCGGTCACTCTATTGACCTTGGGCAAGGCCCCTTGTTGCGGCGTCAGATTGTCCGGTGGTGTAGGGTCTGCAGTCTTGGATGTCATGACACACTCCTCCCAAAGCGTGGCATCGCGCTGGTCCGTCTGCCAACAGATCCGACTGTGAGGCAGACATTCCTCTCCCGCATACAAATTTGCATCAAGTGAAGCGCAAGGGCAAGTTGGGAGTGTGATCGCTTCGCCCCAAAGCAAACCAACACGGCGTGCGTCGCTAAGGTCAAGCCCACTGTGACAGCGAACTTGCCCATGGCTTTGCCAGCGCCGTGGGAGTATCGAAGGGGACATGCTCAATCCGCCCCTCCGAATCCTTCTTCTTGTCCTGTTGCTCTGGCTTTCAGGGCTTGGTGCGGCCGGGCAGTTCGCCAAGATCGCGGTTCCGTTCGACATGCTGGCGCAAGCCTATCCCGATGCGGCTGCAAGCTTGGGTTTGGTTTTGTCCGTCATCAGTCTCTTTGGCATCCTTTTTGGCATGACTGCGGGCATCGTTGTGGCGCGGGTGGGGTATCGCCGAATGCTGGTGCTGGGCCTGTGTCTGGGCGCGGCGATGTCGCTGTGGCAAGCCGCCCTGCCTCCAATTGTTCCGATGCTGGTCAGCCGCACCATCGAAGGGTTGTCGCATCTCGCCATCGTCGTCGCCGCGCCCACGCTGATGGCGCAGATCTCCTCGGATCGATATCGCAACCTGGCGATGACTTTGTGGAGTACGTTTTTTGGCGTGTCCTTCGCCATTGTAGCATGGGTCGGATTGCCATGGGCGCAGGTTCACGGGCTAAAGGCCTTGTTCCTCGCCCATGGTCTGGCCATGGCGGCGTTGGCTGCTATGGTGTGGCTGGTGCTCAAACCCGATGACCCAACGACCGGGGCGAAAGTTGGCTCGATTACGCCGCGTAAGGTGTTGCGCCAGCATCTTTCCGTCTACAGCTCTCCTCGCCTTGCCGCGCCTGCTGTCGGCTGGCTTTTCTATACGCTGACTTTCGTGTCACTGGTCGCGATCCTGCCCATCTTGTTGCCAGCTGACCTGCGCGCCACCATAGTGGGGTTGATGCCATTGACCAGCATTGCGGTGTCGCTGCTGGTAGCCACCGCCCTTATGCGCATCTGGTCTGCCATCGGTGTCGTCGTGTTCGGCTTTGCCCTGTCCGCGCTTGTGCTGGCGGGGTACTGGTTGGGGGTTTCAGCTCCGATTCTATGCGTGACACTGTTTGGGACACTGGGCCTTGTCCAGGGCGCCAGCTTTGCCGCCATCCCTCAGTTGAACACATCAACAGAGCATCGTGCGCTTGCCAACGGGGCAATGGCCCAGATGGGCAATTTGGGCAACACACTGGGAACACCGATCTTTCTGTTCGTTCTGGGGCGCTATCAGTTTGGTGGATTGGTGAGCGCTGTGATCCTGTGCTATCTCGCCGGGATTATCGTGCATATATGGTTGTGGCGCCGCCGCAGCCTCATGCAATTCCGTTAACATCTTGCCTTTTTTGACATCCATGCCAGAACTGTATGGTTGGCAGGCTCACGGACCCGACCGGAGCGGTTGACACCCCCTGGCACCGAGGTCGCAACATGTCTTCCAACACGCAAGGCGCGTTCCTGATGATGGGCAGCATGGCGGCGTTCACGATCAACGACGCGATCGTCAAGGCGGCCGCAGCGGACCTGCCCCTGTTTCAGCTGGTCGCCATGCGCGGTGTTCTGGCCACCACGCTGATCTATGTCCTGTCTCGGCATTTGGGCACCCTGCACCTGAATTTCCCACGGCGTGACAAGATCCTTGTTGCATTTCGTTGCGTTGCCGAGGTCGGCGCCACGTTCCTGTTTCTGTCAGCGCTGGTACACATGCCGTTGGCGAACGTGACGGCGGTCTTGCAGGCATTGCCCCTGACCGTGACCCTGGGTGCGGCGATTTTATTCAAGGAACCGGTCGGGTGGCGGCGGGCGGCGGCAATTGCGGTCGGGTTTGCGGGCATGCTGTTGATCGTCCGCCCTGGTCCTGAAGGTTTCAATATCTATGCGCTTTATGCGTTGGCGGCGGTCGCCATGATTACCGCCCGAGACCTTTTGACCCGGCGCATGTCGGCCGCCGTACCGTCAATGGTCGTTACGCTCGCAACGTCCACCACCATAACACTCACCGCCGCATTGGCATCGCTCGATACCGGCTGGGTGCCGGTTGCGCCAGCCACCGGCATGATGGTCGCCTCGGCGGCGGTGTTCGTTCTGATGGGGTATCTGTTCAGCGTCATGGTGATGCGCGTTGGCGAGGTCGGGTTCGTCGCCCCGTTCCGTTATTCAAGCCTGATCTGGGCGCTTCTCCTGGGCTTTGCAGTTTTTGGCGATTGGCCTGATCCGCTGACTTTGTTTGGCGCGGCTCTCGTCGTGGCCGCCGGCTTGTTCACTCTGTTCCGCGAGCGCGCGATCAAGGACTGAACCCGCGCCTGGAAACCCGGTCGGTGTCAATCGCAAACCGGGCGGCGAATTCTTCTTTTTGATCCGCCGTCAGAGGCAACAGGTCGACGGGTTGCGCCCTTGCCCTGCGCGAGTCGTTAAAGCTGCCATGCGACCGCACCCACATAGGCACGTCCGAAAAGCTGACCGCTGGCATGAACCGCGCAATCTTGTTGTGCGCAAAATTCATGATCGTCAGCGGACAGCCGCCCCGGACATACATCCCAAGTGCCACTCCCAGGAACGGTCTGGTTTCTTCCAGTACGCGGGTGCCACCGCTGTTGAATTCAGCTGCGTAACCACGACTGAAATCGACTGCGACAGCCTTGTTGCGTTTCAGCAACCCGTCGCAGTCGCCGGCGGCTTGCCGAAGTCTGGCGACAAAATCAATCGCGACGGCATCGTCGTCGTCATGCCGGAACTGCAGACATGGTGCATCTGGTGATGCGCGCTCCGCATTCAGGATTTCTTTCATCACCTCCCGGTGCGGGCGCGGCGGTTGGGCGACGATCCTGACCTGCCGTATATCGGCAGTCAGGTCATGCAACCGGTCGCGATCCGGTTTCGGCAGGCTGTCCCCAATCACGATGATCAAGGTAAAATCCTGATCGGTTTGCGCGCGCAGCCCCGGTAGCGAGACGGCTTCAAACAGCCGGAATCGCTCTTCCAACCGGTCGCAATCATAGAGATAGCGAATTCTGTCCTCGACAGTGTCATGCGCGACCTGAAATCCCCCAAGTGCGGGGTACGAAAAGCGGCACAGGCCGAGAACTTGCATCTATGACTTCCAGCGAGGTTTGTTCCCGACGGACTATGCCGCTGGCCGTCTGCGTCTGCAACCGCTCCGAAACCGGCTTGTTTTCCGGTCAAAACGGCGATATCCGGCGGATAAGGCGCCCTGCGCAGATGGAATCGGGTCGGGCTGTTGACACTTTGCCCGACTCCCCCTATTACGCGCGTCATCTCGGCACCGGGGGCCGCCCCAACGCCGATTCCAGTAATGAACTGGTCAAGGCCCGGACAATTTTGCAGTTCGCGCCCTCTGATAACAAACCGCGACGTTCACCTCGGAATGGGAACGCTCGCGGGTTTTGCGCTTGTGGACGCATAAGCGCAGCGAAGTTAGCCGCACGCAACGCGCGTGCATGTCATGTGTGTTGCAAAACGGGGAAGAAACCGGAATGCCAACTATTCAACAGCTGATCCGCAAACCGCGGCAGCCGAAAGTAAAACGCTCGAAATCCATGCACCTGGAGCAGTGCCCGCAGAAACGCGGCGTCTGCACACGTGTTTACACCACCACACCGAAGAAACCGAACTCGGCTATGCGTAAGGTTGCCAAGGTGCGCCTGACCAACGGGTTCGAGGTCATCTCGTACATCCCCGGTGAAAGCCACAACCTGCAGGAACACTCGGTTGTTCTGATCCGTGGCGGCCGTGTGAAAGACCTTCCCGGTGTGCGTTACCACATCCTGCGCGGTGTTCTGGATACCCAGGGCGTCAAAGACCGTAAGCAACGCCGTTCGAAATACGGCGCGAAGCGTCCCAAGTAAGAAGGAGAGGCTGATATGTCACGTCGTCACGCCGCCGAAAAACGCGAAGTCCTGCCTGACGCCAAGTTTGGCGACAAGGTTCTGACCAAATTCATGAACAACCTGATGATCGACGGCAAGAAGTCGGTCGCAGAGCGCATCGTCTATAACGCGTTCGATCGCGTTGAAACCAAGATCAAGCGCGCACCCGTCGAAGTGTTCCACGAAGCGCTCGACAACATCAAACCTTCGGTCGAAGTTCGCTCGCGCCGTGTGGGTGGTGCAACCTATCAGGTTCCGGTCGAAGTGCGCCCCGAGCGCCGCGAGGCACTGGCCATCCGCTGGCTGATCGCCGCCGCGCGCAACCGCAATGAAAACACCATGGAAGAGCGCCTTGCTGGCGAACTGCTGGACGCCGTTCAGTCCCGCGGTACCGCCGTCAAAAAGCGCGAAGACACCCACAAGATGGCCGAGGCGAACAAAGCCTTCAGCCATTACCGCTGGTAACCCTAGAGGCTTACACTTATGGCACGCGACTATCCGCTTAATTTGTACCGCAACTTCGGTATCATGGCGCACATCGACGCAGGTAAGACCACCTGCTCGGAGCGTATCCTGTATTACACCGGCAAATCCCACAACATCGGTGAGGTGCACGACGGTGCAGCCACCATGGACTGGATGGAGCAGGAACAGGAACGCGGCATCACCATCACCTCGGCTGCAACCACCACCTTCTGGGAGCGCACCGAGGACGGTCAGACCGCCGATACCCCCAAGCACCGCCTGAACATCATCGACACCCCAGGTCACGTTGACTTCACCATCGAAGTCGAACGCTCGCTGGCCGTGCTCGACGGTGCCGTCTGCGTTCTGGACGCAAACGCCGGTGTTGAGCCCCAGACCGAAACCGTGTGGCGTCAGGCTGACCGCTACAAGGTTCCGCGCATGGTGTTCGTCAACAAGATGGACAAGATCGGCGCAGACTTCTTCAACTGCGTCCGCATGATCGAAGACCGCACCGGCGCCCGCGCGGTTCCGGTTGGTATTCCGATCGGTGCTGAATCCGAGTTGGAAGGCTTGATCGACCTGGTCACCATGGAAGAGTGGCTGTGGCAGGGCGAAGATCTGGGCGCAAGCTGGATCAAGGCCCCGATCCGCGACAGCCTGAAGGACATAGCCGAAGAATGGCGCGGCAAGATGATCGAAGCGGCCGTCGAAGAAGACGACGACGCGATGATGATGTACCTGGAAGGCGAAGAGCCCGATGTGCCGACCCTGCGCAAACTGCTGCGCAAGGGCACTCTGGCGCTGCACTTCGTTCCGGTTCTGGGTGGCTCGGCGTTCAAGAACAAGGGCGTGCAGCCGCTGCTCAATGCGGTGATCGACTATCTGCCCAGCCCGCTGGACGTTGTCGATTACATGGGCTTCAAACCCGGTGACGAGGAAGAAGTTCGCAACATCGCCCGCCGCGCAGACGACAACATGCCGTTTGCGGGTCTGGCGTTCAAGATCATGAACGACCCCTTCGTCGGTTCGCTGACCTTCACCCGGATCTACTCCGGCGTGATGAACAAGGGTGACCAGATCCTGAACTCGACCAAAGGCAAGAAAGAGCGCATCGGTCGTATGATGATGATGCACTCCAACAACCGGGAAGAGATCGACGAAGCGTTTGCAGGCGACATCATCGCGCTGGCGGGTCTGAAAGACACCACCACCGGTGACACCCTGTGCGATGCCAAGGAACCTGTGGTTCTCGAAACCATGACCTTCCCCGAGCCGGTGATCGAAATCGCGGTCGAGCCCAAGACCAAGGGCGACCAGGAAAAGATGAGCCAAGGCCTTGCCCGTCTGGCAGCCGAAGACCCGTCGTTCCGCGTGGAAACCGACCTGGAATCCGGTCAGACCATCATGAAGGGCATGGGCGAACTTCACCTGGACATCCTGGTGGACCGTCTCAAGCGCGAATTCAAGGTCGAGGCCAACATCGGTGCGCCGCAGGTGGCTTACCGTGAGACCATCTCGATGCCGGTCGAACACTCCTACACCCACAAGAAACAGTCGGGTGGTTCGGGCCAGTTCGCCGAGGTCAAGCTGGAAATCCAGCCGACCCAACCGGGCGAAGGCTATTCGTTCGAAAGCCGCATCGTTGGTGGCGCGGTTCCGAAGGAATATGTGCCGGGCGTCGAAAAGGGTATTCGTTCGGTCATGGATTCCGGTCCGTTGGCTGGCTTTCCGGTGATCGACTTCAAAGTGGCCCTGCTGGACGGCAAGTTCCACGACGTTGACTCGAGCGTTCTGGCGTTCGAAATCGCGGCGCGGATGTGCATGCGCGAAGGCATGCGCAAAGCTGGTGCGAAGCTGCTGGAACCGATCATGAAGGTCGAAGTGATCACCCCGGAAGAATACACCGGTGGTATCATCGGCGACCTGACCTCGCGTCGGGGTCAGGTGTCGGGTCAGGAACCGCGCGGCAACGCGATCGCAATCGCTGCGTTCGTTCCGCTGGCCAACATGTTCGGCTACATCAACACCCTGCGTTCGATGTCGTCGGGCCGTGCCCAGTTCACCATGCAGTTCGACCACTACGATCCGGTTCCGCAGAACATCTCGGACGAGATCCAGGCGAAATACGCATAAGACCGGGTGGCGGGGTGAACCCCGCCCTACCCATTCCACTGTAGGGTGGGTTTCATCCCACCATCCGTAAGAAAAAAGGAGCCTTGCAATGGCAAAGGAAAAGTTTGAGCGTAACAAACCGCACGTCAACATCGGCACGATCGGCCACGTTGACCACGGCAAGACGACGCTGACGGCGGCGATCACCAAGTATTTCGG